>JAQUXS010000084.1 GCA_028692255.1 Clostridium sp. | reverse complement strand
GGTGGAGAAATATCTAATATAAATGATGCAATAAAACTTTACAAAATAAAAGCACAGAATATAGGAGAAGATATTTTAATAAAAGGATATATGTACAAATAAATTTTGAATGGAGATGATAAAAGTTTGTTTACAGGTTTAATTGAGGAAGTTGGAAGTATTAAAGATATATCTGTGGGATCAAAATCAGCACTGATTACAATAAAGGGAGAAAAAGTATTAGAAAATTTAAAGATTGGTGACAGTATTGCAGTAAATGGAGTGTGTCTTACTGCAGTGTCCTTTAGAAATAATGAATTTACTGTAGATGTAATGGCTGAAACACTTAGAATGAGCAATTTAAAAAAATTCATTAGAGGAAGCAAAGTAAATTTAGAGAGAGCTGTGGCAGCTGGACAAAGGCTTGGAGGACACATTGTAAGTGGTCATATAGATGGAATAGGAACTATTTCTAAAATATCTAAGGAGAACATAGCTACCTGGCTAACTATTAATGCAGATGAAAACTTATTAAAATACATTGTTTACAAAGGTTCCATAGCCGTAGATGGAGTAAGCCTTACAGCAGCTGAAGTCTATAAATCAAGTTTTAAGGTATCAATAATTCCACATACTAAGGAAAATACTATTTTAAATTATAAAGGAGTAGGGGATACAGTTAACCTCGAATGTGACATTATTGCAAAATACGTTGAAAAGTTAATGTCAGTTAAAAATAAAAGTAAAATAAGTGAAGATTTTTTAAAAAGGAATGGATTTTTCTAATTTTGAAGGGATGGGATAATATGGAGTTTGAATTTAACAGTATTGAAGAAGCAATAGAGGATATAAGAGAGGGAAAAATGCTAGTAGTGGTGGATGACGAAAACAGAGAAAATGAAGGGGATTTAATAATGGCTGCAGACAAGGTCAGTTCAGAAGCTATAAATTTTATGACTAAGTATGGAAGAGGACTTATATGCCTTCCAGCAAGTTCCAAAAGATTAAAGGAACTTAAATTAAACCAAATGTGTGAAGAAAATTCAGATTTCTTTGGAACAGCATTTGCAGTATCTATAGATGCTGTAGGTACAACCACAGGTATTTCTGCTTACGATAGAGCACTAACGGTACAAAAATTTGTAAGCGGGGAATCTAGACCAGAAGATTTTTTAAGGCCAGGACATATGTTTCCATTAGAGGCTAAGGACTGGGGCGTTTTGGTTAGAACAGGTCATACAGAAGCAACTGTTGACATGGCAAAATTAGCAGGACTTAATCCAGCAGGAGTAATATGTGAAATAATGGATGAAGATGGGACTATGGCAAGAGTTCCTAAGCTTATGGAATTTGCTAAAGAGCACAATTTAAAGATAATAACCATAGAAGCTCTAGTTAATTACAGAAAAAATAAAGAAAAATTGATAAAAAGAGTGGCAGAGGTAAAGATGCCAACAAAATATGGCGATTTTAAGGCTATAGCTTTTGAAAATGTAGTAACTAAAGAAAGTCATGTAGCTTTGGTAAAAGGAGATATTAAACAAAATGAACCAACATTAGTAAGGGTACATTCAGAATGTTTAACAGGAGATGTTTTTGGTTCATTGCGATGTGATTGTGGAGAGCAGCTGCAGTGGGCACTTAGAAAAATAGAAAGAGAAGGAAAGGGAATACTTCTTTATATGAGGCAGGAAGGCAGAGGAATAGGCCTTGTTAACAAGCTAAAGGCTTATGAGCTTCAAGAAAAGGGAATGGATACAGTAGAAGCCAATCTAGCTTTAGGATTTCCAGCAGATTTAAGGGAATATGGAACAGGTGCACAGATATTAGCGGATTTAGGTGTTGGGAAGATGATGCTTATGACAAACAATCCAAAAAAGATTTCAGAGCTTAATGAGTATGGACTTGAAATAGTAGAAAGAGTGCCAATAGAAGTTGGCTGTAATGAAAAAAATAAGAATTATCTAAAAACCAAGCAGGAAAAAATGGGACATTTTTTAAATGTATAAAAATATTTTTATAGGAGTGAGGGAATAATGAAAATATATGAAGGAAATTTAGTTGCAGAAAATTTAAAAATTGGAATAGTGGCAGGCAGATTTAATGAATTTATAGTTTCAAAACTTTTAGACGGAGCACTTGATGCTCTTAAAAGGCATGGCTGCAGTGAAGACGATGTAGAGGTTGCATGGGTTCCAGGAGCTTATGAGATACCACTAACAGCTAAAAAGATGGCTGAATTGAACAAATATGATGCAGTTATATGTTTAGGAGCAGTAATTAGAGGAGCAACAGCACACTTTGAATATGTAGCAGGCGAGGTTGCAAAGGGAATTGCACAGGTTTCATTAAAAAGTGAAGTACCTATAATATTTGGAGTGCTTACTACAGATAATATAGAGCAGGCTATAGAGAGAGCAGGCACTAAAGCTGGGAATAAAGGCTATGATGCAGCAGTTTCTGCTATTGAAATGGCAAATTTATTAAAAAATATAGGCAAATAGATAGTGATAATACATCTAGGGAATTAGTGTAAAAACTAGTTATCCTAGATTATTTTTTTCTATAGAAAATTATAATGGCACAAATGTTTAGAACATTAAATGATAATTATGTTAAAATGAAATATGTTAAAGATGTTTATGCTAATGATGAAGGGAGTTTTAAGTATGAGTGATTTTACAATATTGCCTCAAATGTCAAAAAAAAGTGAAGAAAATGATTTGTGCTTTGCATTTTTTAATAATAGTTTACTTGTTAAAAAGATAGATAATATTTTAAGTATTCCTAAATTTAGTGATATTAAAAGTTTAAATATCAAATATGAAAATGAATTTTTTATTGGAAAATTAGGGAAAAGTTTTTGTTTTACAACTAAAATACACAATGAGGTTGATTCAATAACAAATTTTGAACTTTTAAATTTAAGAGATGTTGCCTCCCTAATGGAAAAAGAAATTTTTTTAATGTCAGGAAGAGCAAATGAAATATTAAATTGGGACAAAAATAGTAAGTATTGTGGAAGATGTGGAAGCAAAACAGAAAATAAAAAAGATGAAATGGCGAAAATCTGTCCTAATTGTAATAATATAATGTATCCAGTGATTTGTCCCGCAATAATAGTTGGAATTATAAAAGGGGACAAGATATTACTTGCTCATAATAGTGGCTTTAAGAATAATAAGTATAGTTTAATTGCTGGATTTGTAGAAGCTGGCGAAACCTTGGAAAACGCCGTGAAAAGAGAAGTTAGAGAAGAGATTAATATAAAAGTAAAAAATGTTAGATATTATAGCAGTTCAGCTTGGCCTTTCCCAAATTCCCTAATGATTGGTTTCTTTGCAGACTATGATTCAGGTGAAATAAAGGTTGATGGTGATGAAATATTAGATGCAGGATGGTTTACAAAAGATAATTTTCCGGATAATATACCTAAGAAATTTACTGTTGCAAGAAGTATAATAGATGAGTTTGTTAAACGTTAATATTTATTATTATGTTAATTTTTTTAACATATATTTTTAAAAAGTTCAAATCATAAATTAATAATGTATAATGTATAAGGGTAGCAAAGCTATCCTTATTTTTTATATGTAGATATAATATCGAAAGGATTTAAATAAATTATGGGAAAAACATTAGTTTTGGCTGAAAAGCCTTCAGTAGGAAGAAATATAGCAAGAGTTTTAAACTGCAGCAAAAAAGGAAATGGATACATAGAAGGAAGTGGATATATTGTAACTTGGGCATTAGGACACCTTGTGACACTAGCTGATCCAGATGCTTATGACGACAAATATAAAACTTGGAAAATGGAAGACTTGCCTATGCTTCCTAAAAATTTAAAGTTGGTAGTTATAAAGCAGAGCGGAAAACAATTTAAAAATGTAAAAGATCAATTGAATAGAAAAGATGTTGATGAAATTGTAATTGCAACAGATGCAGGACGAGAAGGAGAACTTGTTGCAAGATGGATACTAGAAAAAGTTCATGTGAAGAAGCCTCTTAAAAGATTATGGATTTCATCTGTTACTGATGGAGCAATAAAAAATGGATTTTCTAATTTAAAAGATGCAAAAGATTATGAAAATCTTTATGCTGCAGCTGTGGCAAGATCAGAGGCAGATTGGTTTGTAGGCTTAAATGTAACAAGAGCATTAACTTGTAAGTACAATGCTCAGCTTTCAGCTGGAAGGGTACAGACACCAACACTTTCATTAATTGTTGAAAGAGAAGAAGAAATTAAGAATTTTAAACCTAAAACGTACTATGGAATTACAGCCAATGCAGGAACATTAAAACTTAAATGGCAGAGATCAGATGGTAACTTTAGAACGTTTAATGAAGCTGAAGCAGAGAAAATAAATGACAAAATTAAAGAGGGAACTACTGGAAAGATTATAGATATAAATGAAAGTGAAAAGAAGCAGTTTCCAAAAGGATTATACGATTTAACAGAACTTCAGAGGGATGGTAATAGATTATTTGGTTTTTCTCCTAAAGAAACACTTTCAATAATGCAAAGACTTTATGAGAATTACAAGCTTCTTACTTATCCAAGAACTGATTCAAGATATATTCCAAAAGACGTTGTGAAAACCCTTCCAGAAAGGTTAAAATCAATATCAATAGGTAAGTATAGCAGATTTGCAGGTGAAATATTAAGGAATAAAATAAAAACTAATAAGAGTTTTGTGGATGATAGTAAAGTTTCAGATCATCATGCCATAATACCAACTGAAGAAAGAGTCGTTCTCTCAAAATTAAGCAGTGAAGAAATGAAAATCTATGATTTAGTGGTTAAAAGATTTTTAAGTGTTATGATGCCACCTTTTGAATATATAAATACAACTGTTAAAGTAGAAGTTTCTAATGAGACTTTTGTAGCAAAGGGAAAGGTTGTAAAATCAAAGGGATGGAAGAATGTATATGATAGAGGAGAAGACTTCCATGAAGAGAGAGAAGAAAATGATGATTTAAAAGATCAGATATTGCCGAGAATGAACAGTGGTGATGCTTTAAAAATAAGCTCTGTTAGAATTAATAAGGGCGAAACTAAACCACCAGCAAGATTTAATGAGGGAACACTATTGTCAGCAATGGAAACTCCTCAAAAATTTATAAAATTAAACAGCGAGTATGCAAAAACTCTTGGAGAAACTGGAGGTCTTGGAACAGTTGCAACAAGAGCGGACATAATAGAAAAACTTTATAATACTTTTTATATAGAGAAAAAGGGCAAGGATATATATTCAACTTCAAAGGGAAGACAGGTTATTGATCTTGTGCCAAGTGATCTGAAATCACCTATATTAACTGCAAAATGGGAAAAAGAATTAGACTTAATAAGCAAAGGAAATATTAATAAAAATGCCTTTGTAGGTAATATGAAGTCATATGCTTCAAAACTTGTTGATGATGTTAAAGCCAGTAATGATAAGTTTAAATATGATAATCTTACGGGAACTAAATGCCCAAATTGTGGAAAGTATATGCTCGAAGTTAAAAATAAGCATGGTAAGATGCTTGTATGTCAGGATAGAAACTGCGGTTTTAGAAAAAATGTAAGCAAATTTACCAATATAAGATGTCCTGAATGTCATAAAAAACTTGAACTAAGAGGAGACGGCGAAGGAAGAATATACGTATGTCCAAATTGCAGCTTTAGGGAAAAATATTCATCTTTCGAAAATAGATTTAAGCAAAATAATAAGAAGTTAAACAAGAGAGAAGTATCACAATATATGAAAAAAATGAAAGTGGAAAACGAAGCACCTGTAAATTCAGCATTAGCAGATGCACTTGCAAAATTAAAGTTAAAATAAAATGTAAAGTATATATTTGTAAATTATGGTATGGTAAAATCAGCTATTTATAAAAGTAACTATGTTTCGCTTTTATAAACAGCTGATTTGTTTTTTATTATTAGATAAAAATTCTATAAAGTTCCAAGCGGGGTTGTCCCTTTAGAATTTTTGATTAATATAATATACTGAAAATAATCTGTAGTGTGGCCACCTTTGGGGTTCTTAATAAAATATTTTTCATTATTAAATGGGGAGTTTGCACCATTTAATTTGAATAATGTTACATCAGTTGCACTGTGTTTATCAAGTTGAAGCATGTTGGTAATAGGTGATTCAGCTTTAACTTGAATATAAGTATGAGTATGATTAGGGTTCATGTCCATAAAATAACAATTTTTATAACCATAGGCTATAGAAATAACTTTCCCTTTTATAGGTGAATCTTTGTCTTTTAAATACATTGCAAAGTCTTTAACGTAATCAGTACTATGGCTTTGATAAATATGTTCTCCTCCAAACTCACCAAAATATTTTTCTGCTGGGGAATGTGCATATAGTCTTTTAAAGTTACTATAAATATCAGGCTCTCTTACTTTATCAAAATTTTCTCCATTATTAGAATATGCGTTTATGCTATTTATCATGTTATCAACTACTATGTTAAAATCAAAATAATGGTTGCCTAAATAACTTTTATAAATATATGGCTTTGATTTCATGTCATTTGATAAATTAACAGCAGTGCTTTCTCTAAATGATTTATCGGTTTGTAATTTATTTTTGTCTGTAAGTTGTGCTATTGTAACTTGTATTTCTGCAGGTGGAGGATTATTTGGAAGTATTGAATTTAGATAGTCATAGGCATTAGGCAATTGATGTTCAATGTCAATTCCAACAACTTTTATTCTCTGATTTTTAGGAACAGTTAAATTATATTTCCTTAATTCAATCCAAGAATTATATTCTGATTTATTCCATGCAAAAGTTCCTTGTATGTTATTATAAACTGTTTTTAATTCGGATTCATCGCCAGATTGAAGGTATTCATTAATATAGCATGAATCACTATAGGATAGTTCAGTCAATAGAGCTTTTACCTTATATTTTTTATTAAGATATTTTAATAATGCAAGTTTTACTTGATAGTTTTTAGCTATAGCGTGTGCTTCACCTGTTAAAATAACCCTATTGTTTTTAATATCGCTGTCCATAAGGTTAAAACCAGAATTTTTATTAACATCAATACTGGCATGATTTTCTTCTAAAAAAGTGTCTACTTTATCACTGGAGTCACTTGATTTTTGCGAAGAATTACTGGAACAGCTGCAAGAAACACATACAATTAGCAATAGACAAATGCATAAATTTAGAGGTTTTTTTAACTTAAAATTTTTCATATTCTTCTCCTTTTTTTACAAGACAAATTATATACAGGAACTTTATGTAGTATAAAACCAATAATTTGTAGTGTTTAATATGTATTATATATTCAAATGACATATATGTAAATATATTGTAAAAAAGGATTTGCTTTGTTGAAATAGTTTAGTTATTTAGTGTTACCTATAGAAAAAATCGCAAAAAAAATAGTAGCTATCTCACAAAGGAGTACTACTATTCTTTATGTCCTTCTCTAATGCTGCTACGACATATATTCGAAGTTATATCTTAACAAGAATTGAATTTATTTTTTCACTTATATCAAACCTTTGTTTCTTTACAAAATCATCATCGAAATCTAAATTAAAAGCTTTAGAAAATGAATAGTAGAGATTTAGTTTCTGATAATATATTTCATACGCGCTCAAATCTTGTTCAAGACATCTTGGCTTTGAGAGTGCATCAGCCTCAGTTATAAACAGTTCATCTACATAGTTTAAAAAAGCTGTCATCATTTCACTGCTAGATACATCAAAGGGAATTCTTAAAAGCTTCCACTGAGTTTTTTCAGGAAGCCTATAATTCTTAACGCTGTCTAGAACAATAAGGTAGTCACTGACATCCATCTTTCTGTAGAAGTACATTTTTTCAGGTTTTGAAGCCCAAAGAGAAAGCTTTTCCCTTAGGGATAATTCCCTTATCTTTAGTATTTCACTGCTTGGGCCATGAACAGCTTCTTCAATTTCAACATCTTTTGTTTTAAGATTGTCATTTATAAAGTTTTGTACTCTATTAAAGGTGGCAACGTAGCCAACATTGTATATGCCAAGCCTTCCAGCCCTTCCAGCAATTTGTTTAACCTCTTGAGAAGTTAAGTAGCGTACTTCATTTCCGTCAAATTTTTTTATATCCATAAAGATTATTCTTTTAATTGGAAGGTTTACGCCCATTCCTATGGCATCTGTAGTTATAAGTATCTTGCTTTCCTTTTTTAGAAATTTTTCATATTGTTTTTTTCTAACTTCAGGAGGTAGATCACCATATAATATGCTGGCTTTTATTCCTAGCTTTGAATAGTAGTAAGCTAAGTTAAGAACTTTCTTTTTAGAAAAAGCTACAAGAGCGTCTCCTTCACTGGTGTCATTGTATGAAAAAGTTGTGTAATCCATTTTCAAAGGTATTTTACGTTTATATTCTTTAAGTTCATATTCATCGCCGCAGTCTTCAATTATATCTATTAAAATATTTTTCACATTAAAGGCACCGCATACGTGAATTTCTCTGCATTTAATTCCAAGTAAAGCTCTTGTCCAGGCATCTCCACGTTCATCATCATCTATAAGTTGTGCTTCATCTATTATAGCAATATCATAGTAATCGCTTAAATTAAGTTTTTCTATTGTGCAGCAGGTGTGAGAAGCTCCTTCTACTATTATTTCTTCTTCACCTGTAAGAAGGTTGCATTTTATGCCTTCACTGTTTAGTTTCTCATAATTTTCAAGGGCAAGAATTCTAAGAGGGGATAGATATATACCTTTTCTTGAAGCCTTGAGACACTGCATAGCATCATATGTTTTTCCTGTATTTGTTTCACCTAGGTGCAGAACAAATTTTCTCTTAGAATTCCTTGCAAATGGATATTCGTTCTTAGGATTTGAAGGAAACAAGAGATCAAATTGTTTTGCTACAATTTCAGGAATGTGGTTAGTTATAAGTACATTTATAATTCCAAATTGGATGTATGAGTCATAGGCATTTTCTATTATTTTTTCAAACTTAAAATGAGTCCCATTTTCAAAATTATATTCATCTAAAAGTTTTTTCGATATATAGTTCAAAAGTGACACGTACTCAGAATATACATCTTCATATTCATTTAAACCTTGATCTTTAAATTTTAAAAGAGTTTTGATCTTTTTTCTAACAGATGCTTCATGCTCCCAAAGTGAGTTTGGCTTTGAATGTTTTACTATTTTAAGTGTTTGAGGAAATTGATTTTTTATCTTTCTAAAATTTCTCTCTATAGCAGCTGTTTTCATTAAAACACCTCCAGATCATATTCATTTTAGCTTAAAAAATTTTTTTTATCGTGCGTTTTTAAACCAGAGCATAGCCATTATATACCCATAAAATCCAAAACCAATTACTTGACCAACACAGGCAGGAGCAGTAACGGATTTTCTCCTAAATTCTTCACGTTTGTGAACATTACTAAGGTGTACTTCTATGGTATCTATTGAAATTGATTTTATTGCATCAAAAATTGCTATACTGTAATGAGTATAAGCACCAGGATTTATTATTATACCATCGTATTTTTCATAGGCAGCTTGAAGAAAGTTTATTATTTCTCCTTCAATATTGCTTTGGACAATTTTAACGTCTATGTTTAATTTATCACTTTCACTTTTTATATAACTGCAAAGGTCACTATAATCTTTTGTACCGTAAATAGATTTTTCACGTATACCTAAAAAGTTTATATTAGGGCCATTTATTACAAGTAATTTCATAAATTTAAATCTCCCTTATAATTTTAATTATTTTATCTGATAAATCTATAATATCACCATTATTTAATATTTCATAATCACAGTATTTAGAATAGAGTGGATATCTTTCATGAAATAAATTGTAAAGTTTAGAGGTCCCTTCTTTTAAAAGAGGGCGGCTTTCTGCATCAATATCTTCTAGTATGTTAGGAATAGGTCTATTTATAAATAAAATTATACCATTTTTTTTAAGAAGATTTATATTTGATTTATTCTTAATAACGCCTCCACCTGTGGATATTATGATTCCATTTTCTGTGGATAGTTTTTTTATAGTATCTGTTTCTATAGTTCTAAATTCATCTTCACCTTTTTTAAATATTTCAGTTATAGATTTATTCTGTGACTTTTCGATTAATTCATCAACATCTATAGAGGTCACATCTAACATCTCTGATAGTTTTTTTGCAATGGTTGTTTTGCCGCTGCCAGGCATGCCTATTAAAACTATATTTTTATTTAAAGTCATATTATTCACCTTTGTATTTCTCTAAAAGATCAGAATATATTTTATCTGTAACGGAGTCGCTAATTTTAACATCGTGCCAAAGTTCTTGGGCACAAACTGCCTGGCTAATGAGCATATACAAGCCATTTACGGCTTGTAATCCAAGCTTTTTTGCATTTTTTAAGAATAAGGTTTCAGAGGGATTATAAATAAGGTCAACTGCATAGGAAAACTTAGAAATACAATTATTATCTACAGCACAATTATTTATATTTGGAAACATTCCAAGAGGAGTACAATTTATAATTATATCCCCTCTTTTTAGGTTATCCAGTCCAGTATAATTTATAATTGAAACATTCTTAAAAGTTTTAGAAGCCTTAATTGGATCACGGCTTACTAAAAAAATTTCTTTAGCATTTTTATCAATTAAATATTGAACTACCGCTTTAGCAGCTCCACCAGCACCAAGCACTACAGCGGTTTTGTGAGAAGGGTCTATATCATTTTTCAGAAGCATGTTTCCAAAACCATGATAATCGGTATTGTGGCCAGTAGTTTTTCCACACTTAAAGCAGATAGTGTTTATTGCACCTATATTTTTAGCTTCAGTTGACAGTTCATCTACAAAATCCATTGTGGTAATTTTATATGGAATAGTTACATTAAGTCCTTTAGCACCGCTATTTTTAATGTCTATAAATTTAGAGTAAAGTTCTGATTTTTTTATTTCAAATAGTCTATAATCTCCGTCTAGTTCAAGTTCTTTGAAAATTTTATTGTGTATAATTGGAGACATGCTATGACTAAGTTTTTCTCCTATAAGTCCGTAAAGCTGTTTCATTTTAATCACCGCCTATAAAAATTCGTCCATTCTATAATTCCCTAAAAGTTTAAAATATGTAGATATATTTTTTATTGAA
>JAQUXS010000083.1 GCA_028692255.1 Clostridium sp. | reverse complement strand
CAATTGGATCTAATGCTGGTGAACCAAATAACAAAGAAATGCAAACTGCTATATTAAAAGATACGTTAAATGCAGTTGTTGAAATGAAATCATTTGGAGAATTAAAAGTATTACCTTATGAATATAGGCATAATGTATAATTAATAAACAATGATATTTCAATATAGATTTTTAAAAATTAAATAAATTATACAATAAAGTATATTTCACTTAGATTTATCAATATGCATGCTCCTTTTTGGTGAATAAGTACTCATATGTAATTATTAGTTAGGAGAATTTTATCTATATTAAATCGATGAATTGAAATGCATATGTAAATGTAAAAAAAATTAGGAGGTATTTAATATGAAAAAGAAAATGAGATTATTGTCAATTATTATGGGGATTATTGCAATTATGGGTTTAGTAACGGGATGTGGGAAAAAGGCATCTGATGATACTGCTTCAACTGTAACAGCAGATAATGTTAAAGATTCAATGAAAGGGATAAAATTAAAAATTGGTACTGCAACAAGTTATGCACCATTTACTTTTAATGATGATTCAGGAAAACGTGTAGGATTTGATATGGATCTTTTAGAAGAACTTAAAAATGTTTTAGGTTTTGAATATGAATTAAGTGTTATGGATTATGCACCATTACAAACTTCAATTAGATCCAACAAACTTGATGTGGTCATGGCAGCTCTTTGTATTACTCCAGAAAGAAAAGAAGTAATGGATTTCTCAGATCCATACTATGATGCAGGCTTACTTTGTATGGCAAAAGCAGACTCAGATATTACAAGTGTAGATAATTTAAAAGGAAAAGTTGTAGCAGTAGAAGAAGGAACAAGTTCTCATGCATATGCACAAAAAATTGATGGATTAAAAGATCTATTGGTTTTCCCCAATATGTCAAGTGCTTATTTAGAACTTGAAAATGGAAAGGCAGATGCGGTTATTTATGATGAGCCTAATATCCTTTATTACAAAAAAATCCATCCGGAAAGTAAGACAAAAATAGTTGGGGAAGCTTTTGATAAAGATAAGTCACAATATGGTATAGTATTTCCAAAGGGAAGTGAAAATATAACTAAATTTAATATGGCTCTTAAAGTTCTTAAAGATAATGGAACATACGATAAAATATATGATAAATGGTTGAAAATTGATAAACAATAAATAAATTTAAATATAAGTTAAAATTGCAGTATTTTAATTAGTGAAATTATATAATTTAACTAATTATATATTGCAAACTTATTAAATTAAACACAAGACATATTAACAAAGGAGGTAAATTATGCAATTAGATTGGATCTATTCTATAAAAGTAATACCTACAATATTAGAAGGATTAAAATATACAATATTCATTAGTATAGTAGGTATTTTAATAGGATTTATTATTGGTTCATTATTGGGATACGGGCGACAGTGTGAGAATAAAATTTTAAATAGAATATCTGGTGGATATATATGGATAATTAGAGGTACTCCGCTTATGGTGCAAGCACTTTATTTCTATTTTGCAATTCCTGCGCTATTAGGAATTAATTTAGATCGTGTTGCAGCAGGTGTGTGTGTTATTGCACTAAATTCTGGTGCTTATATTGCTGAAATCGTAAGGGGATCATTACAATCAATTGATCCAGGTCAGAAAGAAGCCGGTATTTCACTTGGACTTTCTAATACTCAAACATTATTTCATATTATAATACCACCTGCATTTAGCAGTATGCTGCCTTCACTTGGAAATCAGTTTATTATTGCATTAAAAGATACAGCATTACTTACAGTAATAGGAGTTGGTGAATTAACTCATCAAGCAAGTATGCTTGCATCAACAAGTTTTAAAACTGTAGAAACATATACTACATTAGCAGTAATGTATTTAATACTAACAACTATACTATCGTTTTTACTTAAATTTACAGAAAAGAAAATGAGGTGATATAATGATAAATATTTGCAATTTATTAAAAAATTATGGAGAAGTATCAGTTTTAAAAGATATTAGTATGTCTGTAGCAGAAAAGGAAGTTGTATGTATTATTGGTCCATCAGGTTCTGGTAAGAGTACTTTATTAAGATGTATAAACCAATTGGAAATACCTAATGGAGGGAAAATTACTTATGGTGAAGTCAATATATTAGATGCAAGTATAGATATGAGAGTACTACGAGAAGAGATTGGGATGGTTTTTCAAAAGTTTAACTTATTTCCACGTAAAACTGTATTACAGAATATAATGCTTGCACCTGTACTTCTTAAAAAGAAAAGTAAGCATGAGTGTAAAGTTATAGCAATGGAACTACTAAGAAAAGTTGGATTAGAAGATAAGGCTGATGCTTATCCGAATTTTTTATCAGGAGGACAGCAACAAAGAGTAGCAATTGCCCGTGCACTAGCTATGGAGCCTAAGGTTTTATTATTTGATGAGCCTACATCTGCATTAGATCCAGAACTTGTTGGAGATGTATTAGAAGTTATGAAGGATTTAGCTAAAGAAGGCATGACTATGATTATTGTTACCCATGAAATGGGATTTGCACGCGAAGTTGCAGATAAGGTTGTCTTTATGGATGGTGGATATATTGTTGAAGAGGGAAGTCCAAAAGATGTATTTAATAATCCTAAACATGACAGGACAAAATCTTTCTTAGCTAGAGTTTTATAGGTAAGTATGCTATGACGTTTTTGTATAAATAGCTTAATTTATAAAGTGTTGAATTAATTAATTTTAATATCAATTTTATTAGCTAGGATATTTAAATAAGCAAGGAAGCTCACAAAGTGAGAGTCTTTGCTTATTTTTAGTTTTGATTCATTTATATAAATTTATAAGAAGAAAATCTAAAAAAATATCAGAAGAAGTACGCTAGTTACTTTTATTTCTGAAAAGAAAACTTTTATGAAGAAGGGAAGATATTATAATGAAAAAATTATATTCGCTTTGTATTATATCAGCAGGGGTATTATGGGGAATAATTGGGATTTTTGTACGTGAATTTTCAGTTGCTGGTTTTACATCCATGGAAATAACTACACTTAGAATAATTGTAACAGCAGTTGCAATGATTATTTTTTTACTTTTAAAAGATAGACGTAAATTATCTATTAGAATAAAAGATTCTTGGTATTTCATTGGAACAGGAATATTCAGTATATTATTTTTTAATTACTGCTATTTTAAAACAATTAATCTAGTATCATTGTCAGTTGCAGCAATACTGCTTTATACTGCACCAATTATGGTTATGATAATGTCAGTAATTTTATTTAAAGAAAAAATTACAATAAATAAATTAGCTAGTCTTCTAATGACTTTTCTAGGATGCATTTTAGTTACAGGAGTTGGATTTAGTGAAGGATCTAATATTTCTTTAATTACAATTTTAACAGGGTTAGCATCAGGTTTTGGGTATGCATTATATAGTATATTCGGGAGATATGCACTTAAAAGATACCATCCATTTACCGTAACAACATATACTTTTATTTTTGCAAGTTTTGGAGCTATAGGAATAACTGATTTTACTAACATACATAAAATAATTAATGAAAGTAATTTTATACTTATAGAAATTTTATTGTTAGGACTTATTACGAGTGTAATACCTTACGTATTATATACAATTGGACTAAATCATATTGAGTCAAGCAAAGCCTCAATTATAGCATCTGTTGAGCCCGTTATAGCTACTATATCTGGAATAATATTTTTTAATGAAACCTTTAGTATATCTAATGCTTTAGGAGTGCTTTTAGTAATTTTAGCAATTATATTACTAATTCGACAGCCAAAAGTTTTATAAAAAGAATTGAGGAGTTAATTTTGAAAAGTGTATAAAGCATTATAAAACAGCCGTTAGGTTGTATCTGGAGGGAACTATATGAATATAAGGAATAAAAGTTTAATGGAGATTCATTTAGCAGTTTTTTTATTTGGCTTATCAGGCTTATTTGGGAAATTTTTATCATTGCCATCAATGATAATTGTCCTTGGGAGAGTTTTCTTTTCAAGTATTTTTTTATTGATTATACTATTTTATCTTAAAAAAAATATAAAACTAAAGCAGCAAAAGCATTATTTTTATTTGGTAGTAATGGGGATAATTTTAGCAATCCATTGGAGTACTTTTTTTAAGTCGATACAGGTCTCCACAGTAGCAATAGGATTACTTACATTTTCTACATTTCCTGTTTTCGTTACTTTTCTTGAACCATATTTTTTAAAAGAGAAAATTAAGTTATCAGATATTATAATTGCAATGGTTACATTCTTTGGTGTAGTACTTGTTATTCCAAAGTTCGAACTTGGAAATAATCTAACTCAAGGTGTTGTTTTTGGAGTAATATCTGGTTTCACTTATGCGATGCTTTCAATGCTTAATAGAAAATACGTAAAAGAATATTCAAGTTTAGTAATTGCTTTTTATGAACAAATTGTGGCAACAATTGTATTAATTCCATTTTTATTTTGGCAAAAATCTACTTTTCATCTTAGAGATATACTATTACTAATTGTATTAGGTACGATTTTTACTGGAATTTCTCACTTATTATTCATAAACGCTTTAAAGAATATTAGAACTCAAATAGCTGGCATTATATCAAGTCTTGAACCAGTTTATGGTATACTTTTCGCTGCTTTTTTATTAAAAGAAATACCCACTTTAAGGGAAATTTTAGGTGGAATTATTATTTTAGGTACTGTTTTATACTCAACTATTAAGGTGCAATCAAAAAAATAATTCATAAATATATCTTGAAATCTAACTTAAATAAAATATACAATATTCATTATACTATACAATTCAGGAGGAAAAAATGGATTATATTAATAGGAATGTTGCTATAAATTTAAAGAGAATTAGAAAAAGTAAAAAGATGAGCTTGGATGTTGTAGCAGAGCAAACTGGAGTTAGTAAAAGTATGTTAGGTCAAATAGAAAGAGGAGAATCAAATCCTACGATTGCTATATTAGGTAAGATAGTGAGTGGTCTTAGAGTTTCATTTAATGATTTGGTATCTATGCCTAAAGAAGAAACATATATAGTCAGAAAAGAAACACTAAGCCCATCAAAAGAATCTGATGATAAATACAATGTATATACTTATTTCCCTTATGAAGAAGATAGAGATTTCGAAATATATACTATTGAAATACAACCAGGTGGTAGATATAAAATAGGAGCTCATGGAGAAAATACTTGCGAATATATCAATGTTTTTCAAGGAAAATTAACTTTAGAAATAGAGGGGAAAATAAATATTATTAATAGTGGTGATGCTATAAGGTTTAATACAGATAAAGAACATACGTATATAAATAAAGGAGATGAAATTTTAATTTTTAATACTATTTTTTATTGGAAATAAAATTTTTATTAGAGTTTTAAACATATCTCCAATTTGTTATTTAAATTAATATGAAAGTTATCATATAGATATAAAGTAATATAATATAACGCATTTTTGTAATAATATACTTTGATATATTTTCTTGGTATTCAGAAAAAATCGTATATTAAATAATGATGATATTCAAGGAATGATGATTATTTAGATAATGTTAATATGAGAATAAATGTCTATAAAACTAAAAAAATAAAAATATTTCATTTAAATTTATTGACAATATAACGCACAAATAGTATATTGGATATATAGCTAAGAAATAAAAAAATTTATATAGAACAAAGGTGTTCAGGATTCATATGAATCTTGGATGCCTTTGTTTTATATAAAGATTATATAAAAGGAGAATTGATTATGAAATTTAATTATAATTTACCTGTTAACCTTATCTTCGGGAGAGGAAGAATTGAAGAAGTAGGAACAGAAGTTGCAAAGTATGGTAAAAAAGCATTAATTGTTACAGGAAAAAATAGTACAAAAAAGACAGGTCTCCTTGATAAAACAATATCTTTATTAAAAGAAGCAGGGGTTGAGCCAATTGTATTTGATAAAGTAGAACAAAATCCACTAACAAAAACTGCATATGCTGGAGCAGAACTTGCAAAGGAAAATAAATGTGATGTTGTTTTAGGTCTTGGTGGTGGAAGTATAATGGATGCTGCCAAAGCTATTGCATTTATTACGTTAAATGATGGTGATATATCTGATTATATCTTTGGAAAGAAAATTAGTGATAAGGCACTTCCGATTATATTAGTTCCTACAACATGTGGGACAGGTAGTGAAGGAAATGGATTTGCAGTATTAACTAATTCAGAAAATAATGATAAGAAATCATTAAGAAGTAATGCAATAGTAGCAAAAGCATCAATAATAGATCCGAATTTAATGACAACTATGCCAAAACATATATTAGCTTCAGTTGGATTTGATGCATTATGTCATAACATGGAAGCATATTTATCTAAAAATACTCAGCCACTTACAACAATGATGGCACTTCAAGGAATTGAACTTATAGGTAAGAATTTAGTTAATGCTTATAACAACTTAGAAGATATAGAAGCATTTGAAGCTATAACATGGGGAAGTACTTTAGGTGGGATGGTAATAAATACGGCAGGAGTAGTAGCTCCACATGGTATGGAACATCCAGCAAGTGGGTTAAAAGATATTGTGCATGGTAGAGGACTTGCAGCACTAACACCAGTAATTTATGAAGAATCAATAAGTGCAGCACCAGAAAAATTTTCAATGATTTCTAAGTTATTAGGTGGAAATGATGAAAATGATTGTGTTAAAACAATAAGAAAACTATTAAAGGATATAGACCTAGAAATAACTTTATCAGAACAAGGAATTAAAGAAGAAGACATAGATTGGATGGCAGAAAACTGCTTTAAGGTATCAGCGGTAAGTATGAATATTCATCCAGTGCAATTTGATATAGAAGATATTAAGAGAATTTATAAAAAAGCACTTTGATAAATCTAGAATTTATAGTGCACAATCAACAATTGAAGTTAAAATTTCTGTGAAATTTTTTTAACTATATTATAATTAATTTTAAGGAGAGATAATCATGAAATTAAAAGATGTAAAATTAACAAAAGAAGAATTGAAGGCTTTAGTAAGCAAATACATGATTGATACTTATGAAAGATTTGACTTTGTTGCAGAAACAGCAAAGGATATGTATTTATATGATGAAAAAGGTGAAGAATACTTAGATTTCTATGGTGGTATTGCAGTTAATAGTGCAGGTAACTGTAATGAAAAAGTTGTAGCAGCAATTAAAGAACAAGTTGGAGACATAATTCATACATTTAATTATCCATACACAATTCCCCAAGCAATACTTGCCAAGTTAATTTGTGAAACAATAGGAATGGACAAGATTTTTTATCAAAGTACAGGAACAGAAGCAAATGAAGCTATGATAAAAATGGCAAGAAAATATGGTGTGGAAAAATATGGACCTAATAAGTACAATATTGTAACAGCTAAAAATGGGTTTCATGGAAGAACATATGGATCAATGTCAGCAACAGGTCAACCAGATAATGCCTGTCAAATAGGATTTAAACCAATGATATCTGGATTTAGTTATGCTGATTATAATGATTTACAATCATTTAAGGATGCATGCACAGAAAATACTATAGCTATTATGATTGAACCAATACAAGGTGAAGGTGGAGTGCGCCCAGCAACACAAGAATTTATGGAAGGACTTAGAAAATTATGTGATGAAAAAGGAATGTTATTATTATTAGATGAAGTTCAAACAGGATGGTGTAGAACTGGTAAAATAATGGCATATATGCATTATGGAGCAAAACCTGATATAGTTTCAATGGCAAAAGCTATGGGTGGCGGAATGCCAATTGCTGCAATATGTGCAACAGAAGAAGTATCTAAGGCATTTAATCAAGGATCACATGGAACAACTTATGGTGGAAATCCTGTATGTTGTGCAGCTTCTTATGCTCAAATTAGTGAATTACTTGATCGTGATTTAGCAGGAAATGCAGAAAAAATGGGTGAATATTTTAAAGAAAAATTAAGAGAATTACCACATATGAAAGAAGTTCGTGGAAAGGGATTATTGGTTGGAGTTGAATTTGATGAAAATATTGCACTTGAAGTAAAACATGTTTGTTTTGATAAAAAGCTTTTAATTACTGCAATTGGAGGAAATATAATACGTATGGTTCCACCACTAATTTTAAATGAATCTGATTGCGACAAAGCATTTGAAATAATAAAAGCATCTGTAGAAGAAGTTTGTAAGTAAATAGTTTATATTGTAAGTTTTAAATATAGTACCTAAAATAAGCAAAGAAGACCACAAAGTGAGCTTCTTTGCTTATTTTAAGTTTTCTAGTGCTTAAATCATAGATAGAAAGGTATGCGAATACAGATCTTTTTATTAAAAGAATTAGGAAATGATATAATTATTTTAATATCCGACCTATATAAACAAAAAGACATGTCCAGAAGATTATTTCCAGACATGTTTTAATCAATAAATGCAATTAATAAATTTATGAATCCATTCTTAACTTAATATAATCTTTAATATATTCAACGCATTTTTCAAATCCTAATTTACTTGTATCAAGGGATAAATCATAATTTTTTGCGTTTTCCCATTTCATTTTTGTGTGATAGTAATAATATTCTTTTCTATATTTATCTAGTTTCTTAATTTGTTTAATTGCTTTTGTTTCAGAAATACGAAGATTTTCCATCTGGTGTTTAATGCAATATTCATATGGTGCATGAATAAAAATTTTAAATACATTTGGATAATCCTTTAAAATATAATCTGCACAACGTCCTATTACAATATAAGATTCTTTTTCTGCTAATTCGCGCAATATTTTAGCTTGATAGTTAAATAAATTATCGTTTGAAGTAAAATCATTGCTCTCTGGTGGAATTAACTCACCTTCATATACTTTACTTGAAACCTTATATAATAAGCTATTTTTTACAGTTTCATCTGCCTTAGAAAATAGTGTCTCACTAATACCACTATCTTCTGAGGCTAAACGTAACAATTCCCTGTCATACATATTGATTTCAAGGTCATTTGAAAGCATTTTTCCAATTGTTGTTCCTCCACTTCCACAAGTTCTGGTTATTGCAATTATAAATCTAGCCATAATATTTTCTCCTTTCTTTAGGGATTTATAATTATCCCCATATGCTATTCTCATAAAAATAATGTTTTTCTTATCCTAATATCGCCTCCTATTAAAATTATTTAAAAAAATAAGACTGGCGTATGTACACCAGTCTTTGCGTATATGCTATATAATACTATAAATAGCTTATTTGTCAATATAAATGTGAATGGTAATTTTTTAAAAATAAATCAAAAAACTATTGACAAGTTAACAAAATCGGAATAATATATAGACTATAGTACAGAACGCAGTTCGGACTATAGTGCATAAATAAAATAAGAATAAAGATAAGACAAAGGTGTCCATAAACCCATTGAGGATTTTATGAACACCTTTTTTGTAGTAAAAGGTGGTGTAGATATGCAAAAAGTATATCGTTTGTTATTAAAGCAGCATAGTGGTTTACCAAGTATTGCAATTGTCAATGTGGATGATTCAGTAAAAAAGGGAACACTTATAGGAGCAAGTCCCAACGAGGGGATTAGTGCTAATGTACACGCAAGTGTTGCTGGAACAATTGTAGAAGTAACAAAAGAATATATTGATATTAAAGCAGATGAAAAACAAACAGATGAATATGTTCCAATTGAAGGAGACACAATATTAGAACTTATAAAAGCAGCAGGTATTGTTGGAATGGGTGGGGCAGGGTTTCCTACATATATAAAGCTTAAAAAGAAGTTAAATGATGGAGTTGTAATATTAAATGCAGCAGAATGCGAGCCTATTCTAGGACATAATATTCATAGCATAGAAAAAGATCCTAAAAAGATATATAGAGGGCTTTTATATACAGTAGAAGCTGTGGGTGCAAAGAAAGGGATAATTGCAATAAAAGAAAAACATACAGAAGCAATAAAAGCCTTAACAGATGTAATTGATAAAAATAATGTTGAAATTCATCTTTTGCCAGATATGTATCCAATGGGAGAAAAAAGAGCAATTATTAGAGAAGTATTAGGAACACTGCTTAATGCCAATCAATCTTCCTCAGAAGCTAATGCAGTTGTAATTAATTCAGAGACAGTATCTTGCATTACAGATGCTGTAGAATTAAAAAAACCAGTTATTACAAAAGATATAACTGTAGGTGGAAAGATAAATAATGATGAAACAATTCAAATATTATCAGATGTACCAATTGGAACAACTGTAGAATCAATTTTGGAAAGTTGTGGTGGAATAGAGGGAGACTTTGGTGAAATTATCATGGGAGGACCATTTTTAGGTAAAAGTACAACTTTAAATTCACCAATAACAAAGACAACAGGAGGCATAATTGTAACAATGCCATTCATAAAAGAAAAAAGAAAGATGGGACTTCTTGTATGTGCTTGTGGTGGCAATGAAGAAAGACTTAGAGAAATTGCAGGTAAGATGGGATCACCAATTATTGGTGTAGAGTATTGTAAGCAGGCAATTGAAGCAAGAGGTAAGTTGAGTTGTGCAAATCCAGGAAAATGTCCAGGCCAGTCACAAAAAGTATTAAAACTTAAAAAAGAAGGTGCAGAGGTGTTACTCATGAGTAATTGTACCGATTGTTCCAATACAGTAATGACAATTGCACCAAAATTAAAAATGATTGTATATCATTGCACTGATGGTGCTCTTAGAGCAGTAGGAATGAGATTAGTTAGAAAATTGCCTTTAAATAAATAGATATATTAAGAAAAGGAGTTGTTAAATATGTCAATGTCAAAAGAATCAATAAAAGCACATTTAAATGATCCAGCAATATTTTGTTGCCAAAGAAAAAAAGGGTTATTAATAAGTGAGGCAGATTTGGAAGATCCAACAATATTTCCAGATTTAGAGGAATCAGGATTATTAACATTAACAAGTGATGGATTAAAAATAGTGGATGTTTTAGGAACAACATTAATTATAGATGTAGAAGCATTAACACCAATTACGGTAGATATGCTGGATGGTGTTAAATTAGATAAATTAGAAGAAAAAGAAGAAACCGTAAAAGGTAACACAACAATAAAACAAGAACTAGGAGGCAATGATATGATTCATGTAAGTATTGATAAATTAGAAGGACTTAGTTTAGATATCCCCGCAGGATATTTTGCACAAGGAGTTCCATCAGTATCTGCATCAGCAGTAGAACCAGTTTGTGAGGAAAAAATAATTA
>JAQUXS010000082.1 GCA_028692255.1 Clostridium sp. | reverse complement strand
GCAATGGCAGTTGTAGGTTCACTGCAAAGTGGTCTATCACAAAATTATAAAATATTATATGCAAAATCTATACTTGACGGTATTTCTGCTATTATTTTCGCTTCTACTTTTGGAGTAGGTGTTATTTTTTCCGCAGCTTCTGTTTTTGTATATCAAGGATTAATAACAGTTATGGCTTTTGCTTTAAAATCAATATTAGTAACAAGTGTAATAAACAACATAACAGCAGTTGGAAGTTTATTAATCTTAGGTTTGGGGTTTAATATGCTAAAAATGACCAAAATTAAAATTGCAAATTTACTTCCTGCAATTTTAATTCCAGTTATATATCAACTTTTATAGTACAAGGCTGCCGCACTATTTTTAGTACAGCAGCCCTAATTTTTTTAATTACACTATCTTTTTTACTTTAAAATCACTATCTATTAGCGCCCAATTTTGTGGGAATTCTTTTCCAAGCGCCCAGTAACTTACACCTCTTAAACCATACTGCTTAACTAAATTAAACTTTGCATTTATACTTCTTGCATCTTCAAACCAAACTGCATGCGTTCTTTGGTTTGCAATATATTTGTAATAAGGAGCTTGTGAAACATAATCATAGGCTATATTTGCACCAAATTTTTCAGCTCTTTCTACAGCCTCTTTATTTCCAATTGCTTCAGCAAACTTTCCTCCTTTAACATAAGGTAGTGTCCAATCATATCCATAATTTGGTATACCCATCATTATTTTATTGCTAGGTATAACACTAACTGCATAATCTATTACCTTTTTTACTTGATCTAATGGTGCTACGGCCCTTGGTGGGCCCCCGGACCATCCCCATTCGTAGGTCATTAATATTACGAAGTCCATTATCCTTCCATTGAAAGCATAATCATGAGCCTCATACCATACACCTGCTTGACTCTGTGACGTTTTCGGTGCAAGAGAACTTGCAGCAAGATAATTTCTTTCATGAAGTCTTTGTACAAGGTTGTATAGAAACTCATTGTATTTTTGTCTGTTTTCTGGACCTATTCTCTCAAAATCAATTACTGCCCCTTTCATTCCATTTTCACTAATAGTATTAATAATGTTATTTATTAATCTTTCCTGAGCATTTTTATCATTAAGTATTTTATTTATTAATTCTGTGTCAAAACCTGCTCCTGAAATATTAGTTACTGAAAGCATAACTGCTACATTATTTTTGGCAGCCTCCTGTCTTATTACTAAATCATTTAAACTACTTAAGCTACCATCAACATTTACATGCCTGCTAAATGGTGTAATGTACGTTAAATATTTTCCAACTTCATTAACCACTTGTTTATCTTTAACGAATGTTGTGGGAATCAAGAAACCATTTACTTCTATTTCTTCTTTTCTAATGTTAGGTCTTACTGGTATTAAAAGTGATTCTCCTACAACTAGATGTTTTCTGTCTTTAAGCCCATTAATTGATACTATGTCATTGTAATCTACTCCGAATTTTCTCGCTATAGACCATGGTGAATCACCTTTTTTCACTACATATATTACCAAAAATACACCTCAATAAACAATTGCTTCTATTTTATAATATATTAAGCTTTTAACAAAATTATGAATTAAATTACACTGTTTTTTCATTAATTGATTTTTGGTTTATAGAAGAATTACTCCACTTGCCGCATCTATCTCCAAAAAATCCCATGCAACTGTGATCATGTATTATTTTTACAACCTCACATTTATTTGAACATCCACTGCATTCAAAACTTCTTGAACTAAAGTCTCCGCTTATCATTTCAAATCCCTTAAATTTTGTGGTTTCTCCACTTTTTTGCAGTTTATTTTTAGCAATTTTTGCAGCTCCTATAGCTCCCATTACATTATAATATTTAGGGATATAGAGTTCCATTTTAAGTTCTTCTTCAAATGCACATTTCATGCCTTCATTTGCTGCAACGCCACCTTGAAAAAATATCTTAGGTTTTATATCTTTTCCTTTAGCTACATTACTTAAATAATTTCTTACAAGTGCCTTACAAAGACCACTTATTATATCCATTTCACTATATCCAACTTGCTGCTTATGAATCATATCTGATTCTGCAAAGACAGCACATCTGCCTGCAATTCTAACTGGATTTTTCGACTTTAATGCTAAATTTCCAAATTCCTCTATTGGTACAGAAAGCCTTTCAGCTTGCCTATCCAAAAAAGATCCTGTTCCTGCAGCACATACAGTATTCATTGCAAAATCAGTAACAATACCATCCTTAAGTATTATTATCTTTGAATCCTGCCCACCAATTTCAATTATTGTTCTAACATCCTTGTCAATTTCAAGAGAAGCAACAGCATGTGCTGTAATTTCATTTTTTACTGCATCTGCTCCAACTAAAAATGAAGCAATTTGTCTTCCACTTCCTGTTGTTCCAACTGCTTTTATTTCACTATTATCATATTTATTTTGTAGCATTTTAAATCCATCTCTTATAGTATCAAGAGGTCTCCCTTTTGTCTTTAAATAAAGTGATTCTACTACATTCATATTTTCATCTAATATTACTATATCTGTACTTACCGATCCAACATCAACACCTATATAATACATTCTTCTTTTCTGCTACTCAAAATATGATCAAATGTATCCATATTGAGATTATTACTGCTTCATTGTACTCTGCCTTGCCAAAGCTACTACAGTTTGTATAGCACATCCACAGTCGTTAATTCCCCAAATAGCCTTGGGTACATATATAAGTGCTTCTTTAGTTAAGCTATCTTATATTCTTTTGCATTTGCTAAATTTATTGCAGCATTTAAATCTCTATCTATATTTAGTCCACAAGAACATTTATATATCCTATCAGATAGTTTTAAATTTTTCTTTACTGTTCCACAACAACTGCAAGTTTTTGAACTTGGATAAAATCTATCTACTATTCTTATTTCTACATTATTTAACTTTGCTTTTGAAATAAGTTTTGTTCTAAATTCATAAAACTTTTGCTGTGCTACTGCTTTAGCCAAATGCCTATTCTTCATCATCCCACTAACATTTAAATCTTTTATAGTTATAAAGCTTGGTTTTTGCTTTATTAAATCGCTTATTGTTTTATTAATATAATCAGTTCTAATGTTAGTAAGTTTTTGATGAAGTTTTTGTACCTTAACTATTTGTTTTTGGATATTTTGACGAGCAGCTCCTCCTTCTTTTTTTATATTTTTATTAATTGATTTAGAGCTTTCATATTTCCTTGAAAGTTTTCTTTGCTCACATTTTAACTTCTTTTCTAACTTTTTAACTTTAGCATCTTTATTAATATTCTTTTTGATAGTCCCATTAGAATAAACTGCAAATTCTCTAAGCCCAACATCAATACCTATACCTTTAGAAAATACTTTATTATTTACTTTAATTTCTTCTTCAACTAATATTGAAATATAGTATCTATCAGCTTTTTGGCTTATTGTACCGCTTGATACAATTGAGTTAACAGATATATATCCAAATTCTTTTAACCTAATCCATCCCAAAGTTGGAATTTTAACTCTATGTCTTTCAATTGTCCAGTCAGTTTTATTGTTTTTAGGAAAATAAGCTTTAACATCTTGGTTTCTCTTCTTCTTGAATTTAGGAAAACCACTTTTACCTTTAAAAAAATTATTAAAAGCTTTCTCAGCATTCATAATAGTTTGTTTTGTAGCTTTGGATGATACTTCTTTAATCCATATTTTATCTGCATTATTAGGGACATATTCATTATTAAGCCATTTTGAGAAGTCCATCCCTCTAACAAATTTATTCTCTTTTTCATAAACCTCTTTATTGTGTGCAATATAAAAATTATATATAAATCTACTTACGCCAATAGTTTGATGTATTTTAGTTTTCTGTTCTTCTGTTGGCTTAATTTCAATTTTGTATGCTCTTTTCAACTTCTTCATCTTCTTTTATCTTTTTTTATCTTTTCTTAAACCATAGATTCTACAACTAAAAACATGAAGTATAGAAATTATATCTTGAACTAATTCTTCTGTGATTACTTTCTTTTCGGAAGATGTTATTCCTTTAAATTTTTTATATTGCTCATAAGTGTAATACATTCTGCCATATTTAACTAATTCTATCTATATTTTTAGAAACTAATGATTTTCTCCTTTCAATCATATCAACAAAAGCTTCTAATCTTGTATCGTATCCTGCCTCTCCTGTCATCTCATCTACAACAAGACTCATTATTGGGAAATTTTTTTCCTTTGATATATTAGGGAGTATGGATTTTGCAACTATTTCAGGCATACATCCAAGTGGAAATATTTGAATTGCCCCATCTATATTTTCTTCACTTGCAATAACAGCTTCCCCTATACATTCCTTTGCATGGCCTCCAATATATTCTGGAAGGTATGGTTTTGAAGCTTTTCTTATTTTCATAGAATTGAGCTTTAGCGGAGCAAGTATAGCATCTTTAACCCACCAACTTGGTGTTATACCTTTTTTAACAGACACTCCAAGTTCCATTAGTTTATCTTCTAAATGTAAATTTGCAAAGGGTTCAAGTATAGTATAGATTTCTCCTATTATTGCAATAGATACCGGTTTTCTATTTTTATCAATTTTTAAACATTTTATTTGGTTTTTATAAAAATATAACAATTTAAGCATTTCATTAGAATTTCTTGCATCCATACACTCTCTTTTACATTCATACAATAGTTTTTTAAAACTTCCCCTTTTAACTTCATAACCAGCCCTATATCTTGCTTGTATTTCTATATAATCAATCAATTTTATGATTTTAAGTGCATTATTTACTGCCATAATTTTCTTGCTTAATTTAACATTACTTTCCTTTGATATTTCGCTTATCCTTCTTAAGAATTCTTTCATTCCTATATTTTTCGGATAATCAATGACAATTAAGTTTAAATTAAGCTTTAGTTTTTTTAAAATATTTCTCATTAACTCACAGTATTCACCATACCTGCAAGGTCCACCGCTTCCAGTGATTAGAACTGTATCCGCACCTTTTTTGTAGCTTATAAGAATGTTACCAAGCATTATTTTATATGGAAGGCATATATCTTCAGGTGAATATTTACTTCCTATTTCAAGGGCTTTTTCGCTGCTTTCTTCAGAAATTATATAATCTATTCCCATACTATCAAACAATGCTTTAACAGCTAAATTTGTGTTTCCTAAATTCGGAACATTAATTTTCATTAACTGCACCTTCTCTCAAGCATATCAGTAAACGCTTCTAGCCTTGTGTTAAAACCTGCTTCCCCTGTTTGTTCATCAATTTTAAGCGTAAGCATAGGAATCTTTATTGATTTATTCCTTATAAGTTCAGTCACTATTGAATCTATTCCGCATGCAAAAGATGATATATATATAATTCCATTGGCAAAATTATTTTTGCATACATATGATGCAAATCCATAAGAATTTCTTGCAAAATACCAAAATGGTTTTTTATAAAGTTCACTTATCTCGCTATTAATTATATTTTTATCAATATCTTCTTCAGTAATAACCCCAATATTTAACTTGTTTAACTTACTTACAATATCCATATTTACATATTTGTCATAAATATTATATGGGTGACCAACAAGTGCTATTTTATATTTATATCCCATATATGCATTTTTAAGATTAAACTGAATTTGAGCATTGTAAGCCATAGTAAATGCTTTTTGCACTCTATATCTATTAACTTTTTTGCCTATTTTTTTTGCAAAATGATAAAGATTTTTCTCATCAATACCATAGATAGTTTCTGTTATTATTGGTGGCAAATCATCAATACTATTTTTTATCATCTCAGGAAGCCCACAAAATTTAGGGCATATGTATTCTCCTTTTTTAACACTCATAAACCTTGGAACAAGCACAGCATCGCATTTATTTCTAAGTGAAGCTACATGTCCATGGAATACTTTTATAGGTAAGCAAGCATCATCTACACAGAATTTGACACCAAGATTCAGTATCTCACCGTTAGTATTGTCTGATGTTATAATATCAACTCCAAGCTCTTCAAAAAAAGTTTCAATAAAAGGATAATATTTGTAATATAAAAGGCCCTTTGGTATACCAATTTTCATTTAAAATTCCATCTCCATTTAATACATATTTTTCCTCATTCATATTTTAATTTTTAACATATTTTAAAAATTTATTCATGTTAACGTAAAAAATCCAGATCATCATAACAAAATGGTCTGGATTTAAGTAAAGTGTCTGATATTATCAGTCATTTATTATTAAATTTTTTATTATAGTATTCTCTATTTTTTATTATCTTTAAAATACTATTTACCAATGTATCAATTTCATTAAAATCGTTATATAATCCAAAACTTATTCTTACCATTCCACGTTTTTGGGAATTGCTTTTGACTTTGCCTTCATTTATTTGCAAAAGTTCCCTTACATAAGGCTGTGCACAAAAGCAACCATCTCTTACTGATATTCCACTTTCATATGAAAGTATCTGCGAGCACAAATCATGTTCAATACCAATTATATTAAATGGTATAACACCAACTTTTAAATTACTGTCATTGGTACAGTATAATTTTACGCCATCAATTTTGGAAAGTTTATCAAGTGCATATTGTGTAAGCTTTTTTTCATAGTTCTCAACATTATCCATACCAATGGATTTAAGTACCTTTATAGCAGAAATAAGTGCTATAACTCCCATTATATTAGGTGTACCTGCTTCATCTTTATCTGGGGGAGTATTCCATGTAACAAAATCATGAGTTACTATATCAATAGTTCCTCCTCCTACATAATCTGGACTTCCTCTATAAAAAAAGCCTATGGGTCCAATTAATACACCTGTTCCAAAAGGCGCATACATCTTATGAGCTGAAAAAGCAAGAAAATCTATACTTTCATCTTTGCTTTTGCCTTCCATATTAATTTTTACATGTGGAATGAGCTGAGCTGCATCTACAAGTATTTTTGCATTATATTTATGTGCAATTTTAGCAATATCATGTACAGGATTCATATATCCAGTTACATTGGATGCACCTGCAACTGCTACAAGCCTAACTCTTCCCTTGTAGTGCTCAAGTTTATTTTTAAGATCAGCAATATCAAGTTTTCCATCTGAATCAACCTTTACATAATCCACCTTGAAATTTTTTCTCCATGGAAGATCATTTGAATGATGCTCCATAAATGTTGAAAGAATAACATCTTTAGCATTTCCATTCCAAAATCTGTTGGATAACTTATTTATTGCTTCAGTAGTATTTTTTACATATACTGCAGTATAATACTTTAGATCAGCTCCTACAAAATCAAGTACAATTTTCCTTGAATTTTCGTAAATTTTTGAAGATATGGTTGATTTATACCCTTCACCTCTGTGTATAGAAGAATACCATGGTGAAAATCTTAAAATTTCATTAAGTACAAATACAAAAGGAGGCGTTGTTGCTGCATTGTCAAAATTAATAGCAGTTACGCTTTTCCCACTATCTATTGGGATTTTTGTATCTACCCCTGCAATTAAGCTTCTATATTTTGATCTATAATCACTATACATATTCAATCCTTAGAAATTAGTTCATTAATATTATATTTATATTTTTTTCTTTTGTTACAAAATAAAACATTAGTATATTATTACAAATTTTATGGAATATATATCGCATACTGTTTTTACTTTAGTAACCAAATCTCTTAGAATAATATAACTTATTCCAACCTCTTCTAAAATTCCCCTTCTATCTGTAAGAGAATCTGTTCCAATTAAAAAAGTAGCTTTTATTTCATTTCCAATAAGCGTTCTCAAATATCCTTGTGTATATTGCGGTCCAAGCACTGTTGGTGAACCTGGCGCTACATTAAATTGATCTGATATCGAAGCACCTGGTGATGGATTTGTAGGAACAGTCTTCCTTTCCATATTATTATAGTAACTTGATGCATGTGGTGTTGGATTTGCATTAAAATCATCAGGTGTATAAGATTTTATTTGTCTATTTGCACAATCCATGCAATATTTTGATATCATACTATTACCTCCTTTTACTTTTTAAGTTTGAGCATATTTCTCTGTAGGATTATAAAAACAATGCTGTACAACCTTAACTTGAAAACTTCCTGTTTTATTGTACGGGAAAAAATATGGGCAATTAGGTATAAATGGATTAAAATACCAAAGAGAATATCCTATAGTAAATAGTCTATTTCCTGAAAGAGCCCAGTCTGCAATGTTGTAATGTATTTGTTCTGGTGGATTTGACCATATAGTTTGTGGATTTACCATTCCACCTAACGTTGAAGCTACACAGTCAAACTGTCCTTTTTGAAATATAACTTTTCTAAGGTCACCTTGATTAACCCTTTGATACTCTCCATATGGGACTCTAACTCTATTCATAAGCACAGTGGCTACTCCTTTCATTCCATTTACTCCCTCGCCACCAGCTTCACATTTAATAAGACGGGCCAATAATTCTCTAGTTGAATATGCCATTTTACCACCTCTTATAAGTTAAACACATCAAAAGATATCAACAAATTTTATTGAATACATGTCACACAATTCACGTATTTTTGTAGTTGGATCTTGCAGAATGATAAAACTTATACCAACCTCCGTTAATACCCCAGTTCTATCCTGAAGCGAATTGGAACCAACTAAAAGCTGCACTCTAACTCTTTTGCCTATTTGAGTTTTTAAATATCCCTGCAGATAATTTATGTCATCTACTGGATTACCAAAATCCCCACTACCTGCTCCTGAATTAGGAACATCTACAGATCCCGGTGGATTCACTTGCTGTCTTTGTAATTGCTCTTGCTCTTGCTTTTCCTCTTCTTGTCTTCCATCAAATATTTCTTCATTTTTTTCCAGTGGTAAAATTGGTGTTTGAGTTGAAAGGGGCATGTTCCTGTAAGGCGAATTAAAATAATATTGTGGATTCATAACTTCCCTCCTAAAAAATTAAACTCACGTTACTAATTTATTCAAAGTTCATGGAAAATGTGCATGTTATTTGATTTTTTATTATTTATTTTTTAATTGAATATATATAAATACCATATAGGCAAATAACTGAATTTTCTCTCAATTTATAAACATATAATTTTAAATTAATTTTTTTGTCAAAATAAATTTACAAAATGAGAAAAAAAATATATTATATTAACAAAGACATTTTAAAAACCTACTAAAAACTTAAACTAAATCGGAGGTATTATATGGTAGACATTATAAACAAAGGTGCATATTTATACAAAAGCGAAACTATTTTAGGATATTCAGATAGTTTAAATAAATCTAATATATCTTCTATTTTGAAATCTAAAGGTGAAAATGTATCAAATTTAGATTCAATTTTAAATAATGAGAATGCCAGAAAAAACACTATTGCTTATTCAATACTTAAAAATCACAACATATCAGAAAGTGCTGAAAATTTAAAAATAAAATTTGATGCCATGGCTTCTCATGATATAACTTATGTTGCAATTACCCAAACTGCAAAGGCAAGTGGCTTAAAAGAATTCCCTATTCCATATGTGCTTACAAACTGTCACAATAGTTTATGCGCTATAGGTGGAACAATAAATGAAGACGATCATGTATTTGGTCTTTCTGCTGCAAAGAAATATGGCGGGATTTATGTGCCACCACATCTTGCTGTTATACATCAATATATGCGAGAAATGATGAGCAAATCTGGTTCAATGATACTTGGCTCAGACAGCCATACAAGGTATGGAGCTCTTGGAACTATGGCAATTGGCGAAGGTGGCCCTGAGCTTGTAAAACAACTTTTAGGGAGAACTTATGACATTAATTATCCTGACATAATAGCTGTTTATCTTGAAGGCGAACCAAGAAGAGGTGTTGGACCTCAGGATGTTGCCCTTGCAATTGAAAAAGCTGTATTTAAAAATGGTTTTGTTAAAAATAAAGTAATGGAATTCGTAGGGCCTGGACTTTCTAATTTATCTGTAGAATTCAGACTTGGAATTGATGTTATGACAACAGAAACTACTTGTCTTAGCTCCATATGGTGTACAGATTCAAAAGTTAAACAATACTATGACATACACGGAAGACTGGATTCATACAAAAAACTCCTTCCAAATGGAGTTGCTTATTATGATGGAATTATTAAAGTTGACTTATCACAAGTTGAACCTATGATTGCGCTTCCTTTCCATCCAAGCAATGTTTTTACAATTAAAGAGCTAAACGAAAACCCTTATGAAATTTTAAAAACCATCGAAGAAACTGAAATAAAGAAAATTGACAATAAAAATGTAAAGCTTAACCTTACAGATAAAATTGTAAATGGAAAAATCATAGCAGATCAAGGAGTTATTGCTGGCTGTGCCGGTGGTACTTTTGAGAACATAGTCACTGCTTCTAAGATGATAAAAAATCACAGTACAGGAAATGATTATTTTAGCCTCAATGTTTACCCTGCAAGTCAACCTATTTATTTAGAGCTAGTTAAAAATGGATGCATAGGAGACTTAATGGAATCAGGAACAATTATTAAAAATGCTTTTTGTGGTCCATGCTTTGGTGCTGGGGATGTTCCTTCAAATGGAGCCTTTAGCATAAGACATACTACAAGAAATTTTCCTAACAGAGAGGGTTCAAAGCCTTCAATGGGGCAACTTTCTTCAGTAGCTCTTATGGATGCACGTTCTATTGCTGCAACTGCTATAAACAAGGGTGTTATAACTCCTGCCACAGAAGTTGAAATTCCAGATATAAATGTAAAATATCATTTTGATTCAAAAATATATAAAAACAGAGTTTATAACGGATATAAAAAGGCTGATAAAGATTACACACTAAAATATGGTCCAAACATTACTGACTGGCCTCATATGTTACATTTAAAAGATAATATACTTCTTAAAATGGCATCAGTAATAACAGACCCTATTACAACTACAGATGAACTTATACCATCAGGTGACACTTCATCTTATCGTTCAAATCCACTTAAACTTGCTGAATTTGCTCTTTCAAGAAAAGACCCATTATACGTTAAAAGAGCAAAAGATATAAAAGCACTTGAAGATAAAAGACAGGAATTTGAAAGTGGAAATACTTCTTCAATCTCTAAAGAAATAAAATCAGTTTTTGAAACTATTAATAACAATAATTTAAATGAAGACAAATTAGAAGAACTACTTAAAGGAACTGAAATAGGAAGTGTTATATTTGCAGTAAAACCTGGAGATGGTTCTGCAAGAGAACAAGCTGCTTCATGCCAAAAGGTACTTGGAGGTCTTGCAAACATAGCAGAAGAATACGCTACTAAAAGATATAGAAGTAATCTTATAAACTGGGGCATGATTCCATTTACCATAGCTAAAAATTCATCTTCATTATTTAATATTGATGACTACATCTATGTACCAAATATAAAACAAGCCATTGAAGATGCTAAATCAGAAATACCAGCCATTTTAATCAATTCAAATGGTAAAAAAGATATAACCTTAAAAATAGGCAGCCTTACAGATGAAGAAAGAGAAATTATAACTGCTGGATGCCTTATTAATCACTATTCAAATAATAA
>JAQUXS010000081.1 GCA_028692255.1 Clostridium sp. | reverse complement strand
TTGTGGCTACCTCCTTTTGTTTTTTGTGCGGTTGCGGAACCACACTCATTTTAACAAAAGGGGGTATTTTTGTACACTCATCGCTAAAAGCTTTTCTGAACCTCGCGCATAGCGCGAGGTATTCGTAAACAATAAAAAAGGCTTCTATATAGAAGCCTCAGAGTGTAGAGGAATTAAAAGATTACCAATCTCTTAATTCCTTTTAATTTTTTAAAACAAAGTTATATTGGTAATAGTTACAAAAATACTGTTTAAATATATGAAAAGCATAAGAAAATAGCACCATGGCTATCTTCTTCATATTCTGTACTGCTGCTGTAAGCAAACATTGTTCACTTACTTTTTGAATTCCTCGCATACGGCAATAGCGAAGTCCATGCAATTCTTTTGAATCTGCAAAACTTCGCTCAACTGTTTCTTTTCTTCTTTTATATATCAATTTCCCTTTATCAGTTTTTGTGAATTTTACTGCATTTTCTTTAAATTCTTCCCATATATGCCGTCTTATTGTGCGTCTATCATTTTTACCTATTAAACATTTATCTTTATAGTTACATTCTTTACAATGTTTCGTATTACTCACATATTCCTTGTATCCTTCTTTTGTAGTGGTTTTATAGGTAAGAGGTCTTGAATCTTCACACATGTATACATCCCATTCTTTAACATATTTAAATTTATATTTTGTGTACTTACCTTTTTCATGTGGTCCTAGCCTAAAGCCTATTGCTCCTTTGATTTTTCTTTCCTCAATTCTTTTACATATTAAATTTGTTAAATATCCAGCATCAAGTCCAACATATTTTACTTCAAAATTAAATCTTTCTATTTGTCTATCTAATCTTTGTATATATGGGTCTACATCATTTACATTACCAGGAGTTACATATACATCTGTTATGATATTGTGTTTACTATCTACTGTTCTATGATCAAGGTAAAAGAATCCTTCAGGCTTATTATCTCTATACATATATCCGCTATCTGGGTCAGTTGTACTTACTTTTATTTTCTTTAGTTTTGTGGATATAGGCTTTTTTTTAGAGCCTTTTTATTATGAACTTTTCTATCCTCATTAATTGCATTATTTAATTCTTCTATATATTCTTTTGGTGTTTGTTCAACATTAACTTCTATAAATTTTCTTTTATTTGCATTTGCTTTTAGATGTGTTGAATCTGTATAAAGTATTTTTCCACCAACAAGTCCTTGAGATATAGCCTGTTCTACTATATTATCAAATACTCTTTGAAATATATCAGTATTATTAAATCTATGATTCCTATTTAAACTTATTGTAGAATGATGTGGTACTTTATCAGAAAGTTTAAGTCCTAGAAACCATCTGTATGCAATATTCATCTCTATTTCACGCATCAGTTGTCTTTCTGATCTAATTCCATAAAGATATCCAATGAAAAGCATTTTAAATAGTATTTTAGGATCTACTGCTGGCCTTCCTTTATCCCAACAATATGAGTCTTGCGTAAGCTCATCAATAAATGAAAAGTCTATATACTTATTTATTTTCTTAAGTAGATGGTTTTCTGGTACAAGTTCATCTATACATACAAAATCATAACCATATGCATTTGGTTTAAAATCACGTAAGTTTATCATATTAACAACCCCTTTAGGCTATATTTTACTATATAACCACTTGTGTTTCACTGGTAATTATGGGCATAAAAGATGGCTGCCGATTGTTTATCGACAGCCTGAGGTATGTTTCGACATACCTAGTTTTTTTATATTTTTTGGCTTTGCCCTTTGCTATTTATTAAAAAATATTGAAATATAAAGCTATTTTAACTATAATTTACTAAAGCTTATATTTTAAAAATGTTAGCATATTCGACCATATTTTATTTACCGGGGTGATTTTGTGCTGTGTTTAAAAAACGAAAAAGATTTACAGATACTAACCTCTGTCTTTGATACAATAAAAAATGGTGTACTAATTACTTCTGAATTTGGAAATATCCTATATGCAAATCCTACTATGTTAGAATTGTTAGGATATAATCACAATGAGTTAATAAATAATAATTATCATTCCATAAAAGAGCTTCACTGGATAAATCAAAGTTTAAAGAATAAAGAAGTTGTTAAAATACCATGCAGAAAAACGGGTATATCAAAGAAATACAAAGTATCATTAACTATAGTTGAAAATAAGTATTGGATTTATGTAATTAATGAAAATGAATCCTCTAAATTTAATAAAAAATATGCTGTTTTTAAAAAGCTTTCGGCTTCTACTTTAAAACGTGGTAAAAAACTAAATGAATTTTATACACTTATGAATAGTATGAATGATGGTGTTTGGATATATAATCGGCAAGGACAAGTAGTCGATGTAAATAGAGCTGCTATAAATTTTTATGGATTTGACGTAAATAAAAAAGAGTATCTAACAGAAGCATGTAATATCGCTAAAATAGTTCATTTAAGCAATATTAGCGGCAATCTTTTAGTTGGTGACGAAATAGCGGTTTATAAAGCTTTGCGTGGAGAAATAGTAAATAATCAAGAAGCTTCCATAAGAAATATAAAAACGGGTCAAATTTTATATGTAAGTCTAAATGCATCCCCAATATATAATGGTAGTAAAGTTGATGGTGCAGTTGTAGTTGTGAGAAATATTAATAAACGAATTCTTGCAAGAAAGCAGCGTGAAGAGTTAATTAAAATGCAAGATGAGTTTATTGCAATAATATCTCATGAGTTAAGAACTCCTATAACGGTTATCAATTCAGCTTTACAAACAATTTTATCTTTATATAGGCAAGACCTAACTCCTAAAGTTGAAAGATTTTTAGGTAAGATAAAACAAAATTCACTAAGACTTCTAAGATTAGTAAACAACTTACTTGATGTAGCTAAAGCTCAAGCCGGATTTATTAAACCGGTATATAAGAATCTTGATATCATAGAACTGACTGAAAGTATTGTCAGCTTAGTTTCATTATATGCCAACAGTATGGGTATTAATTTAAGTTTTACTTGTAAACAAAAAAATTTAATTATCGCTTTAGACCAGGAAAAATATGAAAAGATTCTTCTTAATCTTCTGTCAAATTCTATTAAGTTTACTCCACGAGGCCATAACATTTTTGTCAAAATATTTCAAAAAGCAGGTAAGGTCAATATCTCTGTAAAAGATACCGGTATTGGAATACCTAAAGAAAATTTAAGTCAAATTTTTGATAGATTTGTTCAAATCAATAGTGTACTATCGAGAAAAACAGAAGGCACAGGATTAGGGCTTTCAATAGTTAAGATGCTGGTAGACTCTATGGAGGGTGCTATAACAGTTAAAAGTTCAGAAGGAAAAGGCAGTGAATTTATTTTATCATTTTCAGATAAGTTATTAGAAGATATTAATTCTATTGATGAGTGCCAAATAATGAATCCAATAGAATATCTCACAGAAAAAGCAAATATCGAATTTTCAGACATATACCCAATTCAAGATAAAAATTCCCTTGACTAGCATGCCAAGGGGATTTTATCATTGAATACTATTAAAGTAATTTATTTTTAAGTGATATTTTATATTATCGCTAATTACTATTTTTTATGTTTTCTACAAATTCTTTAATCTTGTCAATATGATTGTTTTTAACAACTTCTAAGGTTTTTAATTCTAATAATTCCACTGGTTCTATTTTACATTCTTTAGTCATGTGAGAAAATGCTCTTTCGCTGCCTGAACCTCCTTGTGTACAAAAAAATGCTACTTTTTTAAATTTTTCTTTATTATTATCAATATAAGTCTTTATCGGGCTGGACATTGTAAATGCCCAAATTGGTGTTCCAATTATAACCATATCATATGAAGAGGGTTCATTTTTTATATCCTTTACTACTGTACCCCTATTGCGAGTTGCGTCTCTTCCAGCTTTTAAATATCCAACAACACCTGATCTATCCTTAGTGTCATATATTTCTTCTAAATCGCAATTTAGTAATTCTGATATAGTATGGGCTACCTTTTTAGTTATACCTGTACGTGAATAAAACACTACTAGCAATTTCTTATCGCTCATTTTACTTCCCCCTTAAATGTTTGTTTTTATTATATATTATCTATATAAATTATTCCAATATTTTCTTATAGATTACTAATTGAATATTCCCCCTCCACATTATAACTATCCGCCAAGTGTTATGTCCTGTGAATCATACCATTCTAAAGCTTTGAAAAATTGCTCCGGTTTAAAATCAGGCCAGTAATCTTCAATTACATAAAAGTCAGCATAAACAGATTGAACTGGTAAAAAACCGCTAAGCCTTCGTCTTCCGCCCCATCGAATAATTAAGTCTACTCTGGAAATATCCACAGAATGAATCCTTTGGGCTATATTTGAAGTTCTTTCGCTGGTCAAACAGCTTATTGCAGGATTTAGGTCCCATTGCCAACCATAATTCACTAAAAAATTAACTTTCACTTTTCCAGAACCAATAGTAGTTCTTTTAGTATATGGCAGCAATTCTTTTGGAAACATTGGAGAACTCCAATCACCTATTACTAGTAGTTGAGCATCTTCTTTTTCTAACATTTTCACAGCATCAACACATGCTTTGGTAAACTCTTTAGTTTGTATACTAGGCCTTTTAGTATTGTCTACAGTAAATCCATAGAAAGTAATCTCATTAATACCAATTTTTTTACATAGTCTATAAAGCTCTAACCCTGGCTGCAAACCAGCTCGATAGCCGGCTTCTTTCGGAAGTCCTTCTGCAACCGCCCACCGTCTATTTCCATCAGGAATTATTCCTATATGATTTGGTATACGTTTCATAATAAGCACCTCATTTTTCAAGTTACTTAGATTATGAACAATTTACCCGTTTAATATACATATAGTAATTACTTTTTATCAAATGAGTATGTATAAAAATTTATTTTGAATGCTCTCAATCTCTGAAAACAAAATTACATTAAATAAATCTATTTCTTCAATGTGCTACCTCTCTTAGACATGACTTGAAAATATTAAAAAGAGGAGTATTTCTCCTCTTCCTAATTTGATTCTTCTAATATATATTTTTTGATTTGTTCTATATCAGGCAACATCCCAGATGCTTTTACCTTTTCATTTATTACCAATGCGGGCATTTTCATAACTCCATACTCCATTATCTTAGCCATATCCTGCACTTTTTCAACTTCTGCCTGTACTTCCAATTGTGTAAGTGCTTGCTCAACAGTTTTATACAGATTTTCACAATTGGAACATCCTCCACCTAAAATTTTAATTTTCATATTCGCCTCCTATAATTATATTTATAGTATAATATTGAATAAATACCCTGTAAATATTATTGATACAGCTATTATTCCAATAAATATTCCAATAAGCTTTGGTTTTAAAATGCTCCTTAATAGTACTATTTCAGGTAAACTTAGTGCTGTAACAGACATCATAAATGCTAAAGCTGTTCCCATGGCCATTCCTTTGCCAATAAAAGCCTCTACAATAGGAATTGTTCCTGCAGCATTTGAATATAAGGGAATCCCTATAATAACAGCTACAATTACTGCTAAAGGGTTATCTTTTCCTGCATATTCTACAAAAGAATCAACAGGAACATATACTTGAATTAGGGCTCCTACACCAACCCCTATTATAATATATATCCAAATTTTTTGCAGTATTCCCTTCACATAGTCTAATGCATCTTTTAGCCGTCGTTTGAAAGTAATGTTTTCAATATCTATATTCCCCACTTTTATTTTATAAACATAATCTTCAACATAGCTCTCAAGTTTAAGTCTTCCAATTATTATACCGGAAACTGTAGCAATTATTGTTCCAGTTACAATATAAATTACAGCAATTTTCCATCCGAAATATCCCCAAAGCAGTACTAAGGCAACTTCATTTACCATGGACGAAGAAATTAAAAACGTCAGCGTTACTCCAAGCGGTATTCCTGCCTCAATAAAGCCAATGAATATAGGCACAGCAGAGCATGAACAAAATGGTGTCACTATACCTAACAAAGATGCCAAAATGTTTCCAATGTATTCTTTTTTATTACTTAATATTTTTTTAGCTTTTTCGGGTGGGAAATAACTCCTAATTATTGATACAATAAAAATAATTACTGCAATTAATATTAAAATTTTTATTGTATTATATATAAAAATATTCAAGGCTTCTCTAAGTCTTTCATCACCTATAAAATACAACATGCCTGACTGTTCAGGTGAAGGAGGAGCAGGCCAACATGAACAGTTGTAATCCGAATTGACAGCTAACGGAGAAAATAAGTATTTCATGAACTCACCCCAAAAATATAATCTTTAATAAGTAATTATATGTTATTAAATTAATCGGTCAAATGTAATAAATAATTAAACTAAATAATGGCTCTTTAATTATACGAACCCTTAATAAAGAGGGCATTTAAATGCACCTCTATATTAAAGAATTAAAAATATTTTGATTTTCAGAAAGTTCTAAATTTTTCTTCGCTATTCTACATTATATCCTGCGCTAATAATTGCTGATTTTATCTTATCAACATTTATATCATTAGGATTAAAGCTTATTGATACTTCTCCACTTTTTAAATTTGCATTAACGCTCTTTATTCCTCTTAACTGCTCAACACTTCTTTTTACACTTTCAGTACAATGATCACATGTCATTCCTTTTACATTTAATGTAATATTCTCGCCATGTCCTCCACAACATTCACACATTTTTATTCCTCCTTTTTATTTTTAATATTTATATTAAAGATAAATTTGTTTTATCTTTTTCTTTAATACTTTGATTTTTAACTAAATTTATATTTGCAGTCGGACTGTTAATTTGCATAAGATATTTTCTTTTGTCTTTATTTGCTCTATAGTATTGATTTCTAAATGAGGTAAAAACTCTCTCAAATAAAGTTTTCTCTCTAAAAATTATAATATCATCAATCTTCCTAGCATGCAATAATGCTTTGTTATATTGTTTATTACTTTCATATATAAGAACCAATTCATGTAGAATTTTACTAAGCTCCAAATTTAGCATTGATATAAAACTTGTTTGAATATTTCCATCTTTAATCTTAATAGTATCAATAACTTTTTCCAATTCATATAGAGCTTTTAAAAAGTATTTCTCTTGATTTTCATACTGATTTTCAAGCGAGTATATATTGCCTATTTTGTGATAAATATTAGCTCTTCCACATGAATGTTCATAAAAAAACATAATATTTTTTTCACTATTACCATGTAATTGGTATAAATTAAGTAAGTTATTTAAAATTATCTTTGCTTGTTTAAAATTATTTTCACAAACATTTATTTCATATAAGTCAGTTAAAGAAAATATTCTCTGTTCCAAATCTTCATAATTCTCAGACAAGTCCCAATTACCTTTAACTTTTATCAAATGCTGAGCTTCTTTTAAGTCTTTAGGCAAACCCATCAAATATACTTTTTCTTTTCTGGAGGTATTCATAATAATCACCTCTCATATAGATTACATATAATTTTATCATATAAAACTCAATAAAGTGAAGAATAAAAATATTTAAATTAAAAGAGTACACTTATTTTATGTACTCTTTATAAATCTATAGTTTTAATTTCTTAGCCAAAAGGGATTAGTTTCAGTGAAACTATCAAATCCACTAAGCCGTTCAGTTTTTCTAAACTTACATATCAGCTCTTTGTATTTCATGATATATTTCTTGAGGTGTCATTCCACTTGCATCAATTACGACAGTATTGGTTAAAGTGTCTTCTATTCCCATTAGATTATCGTTTTGTCCTGTTACAACTATTGCATCAAAATCATTTAAATTTATATCATAATCCTTTAATGTAGAAACCTCGCAGTCTTTGTCCTGCAGATAATCTTTTACATGCCCTAAATTGGATTCTATAGCTATTTTCATAATATTTTACCACCTCCATAAGAATTCTAGTAATAGTATCCTTAAAATTTTCTTAAATATTCACTAAAACAAAAAACTCTTTTGTTAGAGGTTCTGATAAAGTTTATTATACTGTATTGAAAAAAGCTATTGAATTTTTTTCTTTAAATCATCAATATATGTGTCAAGAATGGCAACTCTTTGTGAAACATCTTTAACTTTTGTAGTCAGCTCTGAAATTTTAACTGAGAAATGGAGAGATATTAGTATTAAAAATACTATGCCAAAGAAAAAAAGGGTTGATACGGGAAGTACTGCTCCTATAAATACCGTAATATACTCTAACAGTTGATACCAAATGGCAAGAACAAGAATAACCACTCCGGTAGCTATCCATAACCATGAAAACTCTTCCCTCAATTTTCTTTTTCTAACTAAATCAATTATGGTAATAAGTATTATTATACTTACAGTAACTGCAAGAACTTTTTGTCTTAGAGTCATTGTATAACCTCCTTGACTATACTTGAACCTTCTTTTAATTTTGGCATGTCTTTTTTATTAAGCTTTTCTCTGAGAAGTGTCATTGCAATTGACAATGTCATTTTGAAAACATAATACACAGGTTTAATAATACCGCTATGTATTGATTGTTCATTATTTTCATACATTCTAACCGGAATTTCTTTTATTATAAAACCTCTTAAATTAAGCAGTATTAGTGTGTCAACATCAGGATAATCACTTGGAAAATCAGGACTTGCAAATAGCTTGATTACTTCTTTTGTCATAGCCTTGTACCCTGAAGTAGTGTCTGTAAACTTTTGTTTTGTAGTCAATGAGGCAATAAAACTAAATAGTCGCATACCTAATATTCTAATAAAAGGCGGTTTATAGCTTTCTGGATTTAAAAATCTCGAACCGATAGCAATATCTGCTTGTCTACTCTTTACACATTCTAAAAGCTCAGTTAAATATTCAGGATCATGCTGTCCATCTCCATCTAAATTAACAACATAGTCATAGTCATTATCAAGGGCATATTTATAGCCCGTTTGAAGTGCAGCACCGGCTCCAAGATTAATAGGATTATTTATTATCTTTATACCAAACTGTCTTACCACTCCTGCAGTATTATCAGTAGAAGCGTCATTCACAACTATAGTATCATAATTATATTTTTTCAACCCTGTTAGAACTCTTGAAATTCTGTTTTCTTCATTATACGCAGGTACAATAATTAAAACTTTTTCCATGGCACAATCCCCTTAATATATTAAATACAAAAATCCTAATAAAAATTTTTATTCTTAAAGCAAATAATTGTAATCTAAATCTATTAATTATTTTTATCTTTCTGTATATAAGGCATATCTATCATCTTGATAAATTAACTCATAAAAACCACTATTATATAAAAATACATCTGCCGGCATATCTCTAAATACTAAAAAATAATTCAAGTTATACTTTTCAAATACTTCCTCAATATTAACTTTCCCGCTGAATACATTAAAATAATCATCTAAAACTGATACATCATTACACTTTGTTGTGTACATTTCAGCCCTTCCATCAACAAAAACCTTAATGTTATTATAAATTAGAAAGTGTCCAGCATCAAATTCGTTATACAAACGTAAATTAGTCTGTTGCTGGAGAATAGGTACAATACCTGTTGGAAAATTGCTAAAGTCCGTAATCCCGGGTTTAAACGTCATCAATTGTATAGGAACCATAAATGCTATAATAAATAAAAAATTGCCAACTAAATTCCTGTTTTTAATAAGTGCAATACATGTCTTATTTGTTTCAATAAACTCCTTAGAAAAAATCTGACTTATATATTGAGCTAACACTATTGACGAAAAAATAACAAAATAACTTGCAAATCTAATTGCAGATAATGCTACAATGAATGTTCCAAAAATAAAAATTAACTGCTTTATTGTCGGAATCCGTCTAACAAGAATTATAGTTAACACTATTGTGAAAAATATTGTGAACATTATAGCTCCAAAATAAGTGTTAATATTTAATGGCTGCAACTCATTAATATAGTCAAACATCATATTTTGGCCGCTTATATTTATCATATAGACAACTGTGCTCATTCCATGAGGATTAATTGCCATAGCAGCTAATGATAAAACCGAAAATATGAGCAAATAACCTATATAGTATTTTAAAACCTTAAATGACGTTATTCTTATCCTTGAATTTTCTGTACTTATAAAATTTGATGCCATGTAAACTGCTATTAACACATAAAAAATTGGTATTGTAGCGCCATGTAGATTAGCTAATGCTAATCCTAAAACAGGTAATCCAAATAGATATTTGAGTTTTTTTGTTTGTTCATATTTTTCTAAAACCAATATTTCAAGAATGAATATTAAATAAGAGAATATTTGCGGTCTTATAATAAGAAAATCACTAATAAAAATAACTGCTAGTCCTGCAATCACATATGAAACAAATTTATTATCATTTGTAAAAAGTTTATTTGTTATATATAATACGTAAAAAATTATAAATGCCATTATTATTTTAAATATCCATAAAGAAGTAAAACCACTAATACTATATACTAAGTAGAAAATAATATCTGACAGCCATTCATGTTGTATATATTGCAATCCATTATGAATTGAATATGGGTCAATTTGCGGTATCCAGTTATGGTAGATAAATTCTCCATTTTTAATATGAAAAAACATATCAAGATCACTTAGAGCACCAAATGTATAAATAAAAATAAATACACCAATGGTAATTTTAAACAAGTTCCCAAATTCAAGTGATTTTTTTAAATAATTCACTTAATATTCCCCCAAAAATTATGCCCACTTGTATTTTACTTTAATTATTTGTTATTGCATGCAAATACTCAACAATATTGTATATTTTATATATCGTCCTGCATATAGTCCTCTAAAGCAGTTATAACTTCATTGACTTGCGATAGAGTACCTCCAATTGATTCTCGAATATTAATACAATTTTTTCTATTATCATATTGTGTAGGCATATAATTAATAATAATCATATGTTTATCTTCCCTCAAAAACTTTGGAAGACTGGCAACTGGATAAACATTTAATGACGTCCCAAGAGCAACTAAAAGGTCTGCATCTCTCATTAATAAATATGCATCATTTATCTTATCAACAGGCTCATCAAATAAAACTACATCAGGTTTAATTAAACCGTACTTATTTTTACAATGGCAATAATAGAATTCCCCTTCTAAATTTAAAAGATCCTTCATTATATATTCTTTCCTACAACCCGGATTCTGGCAAGTTGCAGTTTCCATTGTCCCGTGCACTTCTAGAACATTCTTACTTCCGGCTTTTTGATGGAGTCCATCAATATTTTGAGAAATAATATGTTTAATCAACCCTTTATTCTCCCATTCTGCAAGTACCTTATGTCCAATATTGGGTTCAACATTTGTCAACAGAAAATATCTTTTAATAAAATCATAAAATTCTTTAGGATTGTCTAAAAAATATTTATAGGAAAGGACCTTCTCAGGTACCATATTATATATCCCTGTTTCTGAACGAAAGTCAGGAATCCCACTTTCGGTTGACATACCAGCTCCGGTTAATACAACTATGTTATTTGATGTTTTTATCAAATCAACACATTCTGCAATTTTAGGGTTCATAAAAACGCCTCCGAAAAATATTTTAATATTCTATATTAGTTTATCATTTTATAAGCTATAAGTCTAATTATATTAGCTCAAAAAAGATTAATATTAGAATAACAATAGGAGACTCTTCTCCTTAGAGAATAGCCTCCTAATTTTTTTGAGTAAGTCTATAAGCCGAGTTCTGTATTTGATGATCATCTATCTAGGCGGCGTATTACTACAACCGCTCAAGCCACCTTGAGAGAACGGCGGGCCGCCTTAACTCTCCCATTTTACGGTGTTGCTCCAGGTGGGGTTTTCTAAGCCGACTAGTCACCTAGCCGCTGGTGAGCTCTTACCTCGCCTTTCCACCCTTATCCGTCA
>JAQUXS010000080.1 GCA_028692255.1 Clostridium sp. | reverse complement strand
TATTATTACTAATTAAATTAAATCCTCTTTCGAAGATCCAAAAGAATTTGCTGGTTTATTTTTCTTATCTCTGTTTAATTTTCAAAGATCACTGTGCTGCCACAAGACAGCTTATACATAATAACATTTAAAAATATTCTTGTCAACATTTTATTTAATGTTTTTAAGATTTATTTTTCCATGTCATCTGCACAACGATATTAATCTTAACACAATTTGTATGTATCTAAAATATATTATTAACCAAAATAAGATAATATATTCATATTACTGCTCGTACATATGTTTATCTTTGTTTCTTCTATAATGATACACTAGGTTATGTATAACTAGTAATATACTAAAAACTGTATTAACTAAACTAATTTTTTATAAATAAAAACTAAAAAGTAGTGGTGAAAAAGTAACAAGTAATACTGAATAAGTAAAGTAATTTGTTTCAATTACAGGTTTTTCGGCAAAGCCCAAAATCATCTGCAACTTTTAATTATTAACTTTTATCTCTTTCTTCTTACTTTGTACCCTTTACTTTTTAACCACAATTTTGATAAAAAATGCTGCCACACTAGAACTTATTTTTATTATACTAATGTGACAACCTTTTATTTTATTGATGCTATTTAATTTCTATTTTGTATTTACCCTTTAATTTTTCAACATATTCTGTGTATCTCATATTCTGTCTTTCCTGAGTTAATCCACCGATTATTGTATCTTTTACTTCTTCATAACTTTTAGGTTCATCCTTTGTTTTAGATTCAACTTTTATAAGATGATAACCAAATTGAGTTTTTACAGGTTCACTTACGACTCCTATTTCTTGGCTGAAAGCTACTGTTTCAAATTCAGGAACCATTTGACCTCTTGAAAAGCTTCCAAGATCCCCTCCTCTTTCTTTTGATGGACAAGTTGAATATTCCTTTGCTGCATCTTCGAAAGCTTTACCATTTTTAATTTCTTCTTTTATTTTTAAAGCTTTTTCCTCTGAATCAACAAGTATATGCTTTGCACTTACCTTTCCTCTTTCACAAAAAGCTGTCTTATGTGTTTCATAATAATCCTTAGCTTCCTTATCAGTAACTTTAATATCCTTTAAAACTTTTGTTACATTAAATTGTGCTAGAATTTCTCTTTTCATTGCTTCAATCTGCTTTTTAAAATTTTCTTCTTCATCTAATTTATTGTCTACAGCATCATTATACATAAGCTCAAAAGAAATTAATTCATTTAACAATTGTTTTTTACCATTTTCACTTGAAAAATATCCTCTTTTGTTTTCTGGGAATCTTAAAATAGAATTCTGAATGTCTTTCTCTGTTATTTCTTTTCCATTAACTACTGCAAGTACTTTATTCTCCATATTTGTCTCCTTAGATTTTTTTATTTATTCTTCTTTTGATAATATCATTAATTTTTTGGCATAACAAGTTTATTTACATTACTATTATATATTACTATAATTTAATATTAGATTAGATAATAATTATATTGCCAATAATACAACTATAAAATAAGAATGCTTAGTAATATTTATTTTGCTTTCAAAAATACCGAGGTGCATGAATTGAAATTATTATTACCAAAAAATGTTGAATATATAATAAAGACCCTTAATGATAATAACTATTCTGCTTATGCTGTTGGTGGATGCATTCGTGACAGCATTTTAAAAAAGCAGCCAAATGATTGGGATATAACAACTTCTGCTTATCCAGAAGATATAATAAAATTATTTGATAAAACATTCAAAACAGGATTAAAACATGGTACCGTAACTGTTTTAGTAAATAACGAGCTCTATGAAATAACAACTTTTAGAATTGACGGTACTTATAGCGACAATAGGCACCCAGATGATGTTAGTTTTACTTCGTCTCTGTTTGATGACCTTAAAAGACGTGATTTTACAATGAATTCTCTAGCCTACAATTATAAAGACGGTTTAATTGATCCTTTTAATGGTAAGTCTGATATAGAAAATAAAATTTTAAAATGTGTTGGTGATCCAGATCAAAGATTTAATGAAGATGCATTAAGACTTATGCGCGCAGTTAGATTCTCCTGTCAGCATAACTTTAAAATAGAAGATAACACTTTATCCTCTATTTGCAAAAATTGTGACTTAATAAAAAACATAAGTGTAGAAAGAATACGAGAAGAATTTTCAAAAATACTTTTAAGTGAAAAACCAAGCAGAGGAATACGCGCCTTGCAAACTACTGGACTTTTAGAATTCATAATGCCAGAACTAAATTCCTGCATAGGTTTTAACCAAATGAATCCTTATCATGATAAAGATGTCTTTGAGCACATAATGAAAGTACTTGATAATTGCAACTATTCACTTATATCAAGGTTAGCAGGTCTCCTCCATGATATTGGTAAGCCACTATGTTTTAGTATTGATAAAAATAACATAGGCCATTTTTACAATCATAACCAAGTAAGTTCTGTTATTGCAAAAAAAATACTTACAAGGCTAAAATATGATAATAATACAATAAAAATCGTATGTATTCTTGTTAAAGAGCATATGGTAGTAGCAAATCAAATGAAAGATCCAGCACTAAAAAGGTTTATGGCAAGAGTTGGAACTCAAAATCTTCCTGAACTTTATAACCTTTTAAGTGCTGATTTAAAAGGTCATAAACCACCCTATGATTTTTCTAGAATAACACGACTTAAAAAATCTATACAGAATATAATAGACAAGAAGGAACCTTTTTCATTAAAACAATTAGCGGTAAATGGAAATGATTTAATAAATATAGGCTATAAAAAAGATCCTTCTCTAGGTAATGAATTAAAAGAACTACTTGATATTGTTATTAAAAATCCAGCGTTAAATACTAAATCATCTTTACTTAAAATAGCTCTGGATAAACTAAATAATTCACCTATTTAGTTTATCCATAATAGGCTTCAATTTACTTGCTAAGAAAGCACAAATAAGCATTTTTGCTAAATCTCCTGGCACAAATACTAAAACTCCTATTTTCATAACATACATAAATGTTATATTTTTTAACAAAATACTTTTTAATATAAAATACAAATAAGGAATTCCTATAATATAAATGCTAACATCAGATAAAATCGATACTACTAATAATTTTAAAAATGAAATATTTTTTATGTTTTTAGTAATAAGTGATGATACTATCGCCGAAAGTATGAATCCAATTAAATAACCAAAACCTGGTGTAATTACACTACCTATCCCCCCTGTAAATCCAGCAAATACAGGAATTCCTATAAGTCCCATTAATATGTAAATAATTTGTGATATTGCACCAATTCTAGCTCCTAGTAAAATTCCACAAATTATAGGAAATGCATTTCCTAAAGTTATAGGTACAGCTCCTATTGGTATTGATATTAAATTGCCAATTGCAGTAAGAGCAGCAAACATTGCCGCCATAGTTATATTTCTTGTCCTTGTTTTCAAAAAATCACCTTTCTTTCTTAGTTTTATGAGTTAATAATATATTTTTTCAGCCATATTGTCAACTGTTTTTATTAATATGGTTTACAATATAAATAAACTACTTTACAAAATATTGCCTTTGTGACAAACTATAATTATATAAAAAAGAAACGGGGTATATAGATGAAGAAAAAAATTTTTTTAACTATCTTACTTGTATGTTCTTCAATATTTTTATTTTCATGCACAAGTAAAGATTCTCCCAAAGTTTATTTTGAAAAATACATAACTGCATGGAACAAAAGCGACTATAAAACTATGTACAGTCTTTTAAGTCCAGATAGCAAAAGCAAAATAAGTGAAAAAGATTTTGTAAATAAATACACCAATATTTATAGTGGAATTCAACTTTCAAAACTTACCATATCTCCGAACTATCCTAGCTCATACACAAAAGATTCAAATGGAAATGTATCTATTCCTTTTAACGTAACTATGAATACTGTAGCAGGTAAAGTTTCTTTTAATGACACCGCTTCTCTAAAAGAAAATAAAGGCTCTAATGCATGGACAATAAATTGGTCAAATAAAATGATTTTCAAAGACCTCGGTAATACTGATAAAGTTAGAGTTAACATGAAATTTGGTAAGCGTGGTGAAATAAAGGGGCTAAATGGTGCTTATCTTGCACAAAATGGAACTGCTAAACAAATTGGTATAATACCTGGTAAATTAGGTTCCAACGCTTCTGATTCTAAAAACAAGATAGCTAGTATCCTTAACCTTGACGTGAACAATATAAATAAAGAACTTTCCGCATCTTATGTCACACAAGATATGTTTATACCCATTGCAACAATATCAAGTGATGCTTCAGACAAGCTATCTGCACTTTCAGCAATTCCAGGAGTGTCAATACATGATGTAAATGCTAGGGTTTATCCATTAAAAGAAAGCGCTGCTTTTTTAACTGGTTATGTACAACCTGTTAGTTCTGATGATTTAAAGAAATTAAAAGGCAAAGGCTATAATAGTGATGATGTTATAGGTAAATCAGGACTTGAAAAAATATACGAGAATCAATTAAGATCAACTGATGGTGCAGAAATATATATAACAGATAAATATGGTAACAAAATCAAAACTATTGCAAATAAAGAACCTAAAAACGGCAAAGATTTAAATTTAACTATAGACACAAATATGCAAAAAGCTATATATGCTCAGTATGGAAATGATTCTGGTGCTTCCGTTGCCCTTAATCCTAAAACTGGAGCTGTTATGGCTCTTGTAAGTGCCCCTGCTTATGATCCAAATGATTTTGTACTTGGAATGTCAAAGGATAAATGGTCTGCACTACAAAACAATCCGCAGAAACCATTTTCCAATAGATTTCAATCGACTTTTGCACCAGGCTCTACCTTTAAGCCTATAACAGCCGCAATTGCTTTAAATAACAATAAATTAAATCCAGATGCAGCAAAAGATATATCAGGTCTTAAGTGGCAAGAAAATAGCAGTTGGGGAAATTATTATGTTACAAGAGATGAAACCTATACTGAACCAGCTAATCTTTTAAATGCTTTTGTACATTCAGATAACATATACTTTGCAAAAACTGCCCTTGATATAGGTAAAGATAACTTTATAAAAGGTGTAAAAAGTTTTGGTCTTGGAGAAAAATTACCTTTTGAATTCGGTATGTATAACTCAGAGTTTTCAACTAATAACACCATTAAAGATGATATACAGCTTGCTGATTCAGGTTATGGCCAAGGTCAAATTATGATGAACCCGCTTCATCTTGCTGACATCTATACTTCCTTTGTAAATAACGGAAATATAATAAAACCTTATCTAACTTCAGATAAATCGGCAAAAACATCTACTTGGAAAACTAATGTATTTTCAAGTAATACAGCAAACTTAATATTAAATGATTTAACTCAAGTTGTTAATAGCAATGAGGGTACAGGCCATGGTGCATATATGGCAAATTTACCTTTGGCTGGGAAAACTGGTACTGCTGAAATCAAAGCAACTCAAAATGATCCAAATGGAACTGAAAATGGCTGGTTCGTAGCAGTGAATACGAATGATCCAAAGTTGCTAGTTCTTGAAATGTACGAGAATGTTAAAACTAAAGGTGGAAGTGCCTATGTTACTCCAAAAGTAAAAGATATATTCCAACAATTTTGCAAATAAAAAATATTAAGCCCAGTGAATTAATTCGCTGGGCTTGTTTTTATGTAAACTTATTACAATTATTTATAATATATTTCCCTTATAACAATATCTATAGATTTTTCAAGCTTAATAATTTTATTTATTCTTTTTTTATCCTTACTATTAATTATCTTAATTTCAGGTCTAAGTGGAAGCTTAAAATTAACTTTACTAACTATTCCTATTTCATCATTTGTAAGTTTAACCTCAGTACCAACTGGATACGGAACAACTATACTTGAAAATACTTTTACAAGATTATAGTCAAACCTTATTCCTCCATTACCCATTATATATTCTAGTGCTTCATTTGGACTTATTGCCCTTCTAAACGGTCTATCAGAAGTTAAAGCATCATATTCATCTGCAATTGCAACAATTTTTGAGAATTTACTTATTTCATCTATATTTTTCCCATATGGATACCCTTGACCGCCTGTCCTTTCATGATGCTGAAGTACTACTAAAATTGAAGTAATAGAGATTTCAAAACTTTCGTTTAAATATTCATATCCAATCTTCGGATGCTCTTTTACAACATTATATTCTCTACTTGAAAGTTCATCTTCTTTATTTACTATATCCTTTGGTACAAAAGTCATTCCAATATCATGAAGAAGCGCCCCTACACAAAGATCCAGCAAATCAAATTTATGTAAATTAAGCTTTAATCCCATTACTAATGATATAACTGCAACGTTTATGCTATGCTGAAAAACATAATTATTCATACTTTTTATATCTACAAGATTTAACATTACTTCCTTTTTCGATAATATTTCATCTACTAATTGGTTTGCTACATATAAAATAGATTCGAATCTCTCCTTATCATCTTTATATGATACGCTATTTTTATTAACTACATCATCAACATTAAATTTTACGAATTGATCTTTTACGGTTTTAATTACTTTCTGTCTTAACTCAGGTGCTATAACTTCTTTAATTATATTTTCACTGTATTCATCTACTATATAAACTGAAAATATATTAAGTGTTTTTATTTTATTTATAACTGGTTCATTTAACTCTACTCCTGCTTTTAAAAGTAATTTACCATCATCGTCATATATATCCTTTGCTAATTTTGCATTTTTTATTATACTATTCACTGGTACAAGTCTCATTATAAAACGCTCCCACCTATTTACATATATACATTATTTAATACTTACTATTATAATTTTTTGCACTCTTTTTCAAACGTTATTGACTCTAATTTTAGTAGTTATATAAAAAAAACAAGTGGAATAATGTCAATATATTTTCCGCTCACACTCATATATTTTTTACAATAACTATCTATTGAAAGTACTTGTTTACTTCTTTCAAATATAGTTTTATTAAAGTAACTTATTAACTCATTATCAACTATTCCATTACCATACAAATCCATGTAATTTTCTTTCACATTTTTTGAAATAACTTTTCCTAGTATGTTAATTTCATATGAATTAGTATAATCAAACTTAGCCATATTACAGCTGCAATTTATAGGAACAATAAATCGAGTTTTTGGTGTGCATATTTCATCAGTAACATATTTTATACAATTTGTATCTTTTACTTTATTAACATAGTTCTTCAATTCATCTATTATAGTGACTACACCTTTTTTATTCTCAGGTATAATACCAAACATACTTTGCATCTCTAAATTATGTATTGCTTCTTCAACATAATTTAATATTGGATTTTTAAATAATCTGCATTTTAAAACAACAAAATCATTTTCAATTATATCATCCCATTTGGATTTTTCTTCAATATATTTAATTAGATTTTTTTTAAAAAGTATTTTTTTAAGTTCCATAAATATTTGTATATCTTTTGATATTTCGATATTAGTTCTCTGTTTAGAGGATTCATTTACAATTTGAACTTTAATATCCCCTTTTACATATTTTCCAAAAATGTCTCTTGAAAATTCACTTACTGGAACATTATACATTATAGTTGTTTGTTTTTTTACACTTGTTGTCTTTTCTTCTACAAATTCGTTTACAACTACCGAAAATAAATTATTAATAATATCCATGTCCATATATAATGGTATAAATGCTTTATTTTCCATTATACTTTACTCCTAGAAATAAGGCTACTAATTATTTTACACCATTTTTATCAATTTAGAACTACATTTTTAACATCATTTTCTTTTAATCATATGTTTCTGTGGCTGGATACTAATATCCGTTACAACTGTTCCCGCTCTTTGATTCAAAACGAATTCAACAGTATTTGCTATACAATCATCGGTTATATAACTTTCTTCGATATCAGCTTGCCTGAAGTTTGCATTTTCATAGAAATCTGTTTTTGCAATATCTGGGTGAATCGTAACAACTTTAACTCCATATTTCCTAGTTTCATCAAAAAGACTTTCTGAAAAATGTGTAAGTCCTGCCTTTGTTGCAGAATAAGCACATCCATATGTACTAGATTTTTTAGCTGTAATTGACGATATATTTATTATGTATCCACTATTTTTTTTTAATTCTCTTAACAAAACATTTGAAATCAAAATTGGCGCTTCAAGATTTGTAGCCACCATATCATGAATTTTTTTAGGATTTAATTCTTCATGAGGTCCAAAATAACCAATACCTGCATTGTTTACAAGTATATACACATCTTCATTATTTCTTATGCTTTTTAATTTTTCCACCAATATACTGCTCTTTGTAATATCACATCTTACCTTAAAGAATTCATCATTATTGAAATCACATTTTGAAAAATTTCTCGCAAACCCATACACCCTAAAGCCCATAAATAATAGTTTTCTAGTTATTTTAAGTCCAATCCCCCTGGAAGCACCTGTAACAATAGCTGTTCTCATTAAAATTACTCCCTATTAAAAAATTTTAAATATAGATTTTCTCTTTATCCACATATTTATTTAATAACTTATACACAAAGTGGATTAATTTAGCTGAATGTTTATCACTATAACTGTATACCCCATTATTACACACAAAAGGATATGCCATAATCTTAGACATTCTTCTCTGCCGTTTAATATTCTTAAAATATTCCTTACTTATTCTAAATACACCTATACTTACATCTTGAATTTTGCTTTGATCTATTTCTGAAAAAACTCTATTAATTAAATTGGCATATTCAATCTCGAAATCATCTATATACAAAATAGGATCAAAACACAGCCTTGTATTCCATCCATCTTTAATGCAATGCTTTACACTTTTAAGTCTTTCTTCAAGTGAAGGCGCTTTGTCTTCATAGTTTTCTGCCACTTTTTCTGGGGATAAGGTCCACGCCAATATAACATTATCTATGGGATTAAATTTACTTATGGTATTATAATTTGAACTTTTACTTCTTATTTCTATTTTTAGATTTTTATGCTCCTTCGCAAACTTCATCCATTTTTCAGTGAATCCAGTAATACCTTCAAATGCTAACAGGTCAGTATCATATGATATACAAAGATATATGGGATAGACCTTTAAAAGTTCCTCCACTTTATGAAATATATCGTCTATATTAACAAATATTACAATGTTAGCCGATGGATACATACCTTGGAGATAACAATATTCACAATTATAAATACAATTCATTACCGAAGAAGTATAATAAAAATGCGAATTTCCAAAATCCTGGCACACTGGTGCACCTTCATATACAAAATTATCTTTCTTTACTGCAAGTATAAGCTGCATACTTTCTTTTTGAAGACTAAAGCTTTGGTTTCTCCTGCAAAACATTTCTCTATAATTATCTATCTCTATTTTTCGTGCATTTTTAAATTTACTTAATATTTTTATAGTATTAGGATCGTCCAGTGCCGCCTTTTCAATATATATATGAGAGAAATTAGACTGCAATAAGTTTTTCTCTAATGGCTTCAAAATATTGCTTCCCTTCTCTTTTTGATTTACATCTATAAATACTGTATAGTTTTAAAATTTCGGCTAAATTTCCTTCCCTTATTTTATAATCCTCAGCAATGTTTTTAAATTCACACTTCATTGTTTCAGAAAATTTAAGATTACTCTCAACAGTATTTAATAATTGTCCTTCCTCAAAAGATAAAATCTTCTTTTGACTAAAATGGAACTCCATAATATTATTTATCCAATTAGCAAATTTATAAAAATTATCACTCACAATATTTGTTACATCATTTTGAGTTAAAAATTTTTCTTCTAATTTATCAGAAATAATTTTAATTACACCTATACACTCAGTTTGCATGAATACCTTAGCAGCATTAACTGCGCCATATGCTTCCATATCAACAAACTTTGATTGTATTTTATCTTTATCTTCACTTTTTACAACTTTACTAAATGTTTCAATGCTTCCTTCAAAAAATGGATGTTTAAATATAATATCCGGGTAATAACTTCTATTACTATCAGCATCTATGATTTTATTGCATAAAACTATATCTCCAATTTCTCTTATAGGATCCCTTTCTGCACATATCCCAAAGTTTAAAAATATATCATTCTCTTTTGCTCTATACTTTGTAAGCATACATGAAATTGCAATTGCAGATTTTACTTTACCTGTACCTGTTATTAAAAGTATAATGTTTTCATTCCTAAATATCTGAAACTTACTAGATGACATGTCCTTCTTAAGTTTCCAAAATGAAATCAATGGCTTTGCTTCACAATACATTGCTGTTGCTATAAAAAACATAAATATCACCTTCGATTTTAACTATATATATTAAATCAAGTTAATTGTTTCAAGATCCTCTGGAACTATAATATTGCCTTCAAAAAATTCTTTTCCTTCTCTAGTATATAGTTGCTTTCTTTTTGCTAAATTTTTATCTTCTGTATGCATTAAAATAAGATTCTTTGCATTTAGTTTTGCTGCATTTACACTGGCATCTTTTACTGTAGAATGATGTTTACCATATGGCTTAAAAATCTCCCTGTCAGAGTAAAGACAGTATGCTTCATGCATAATATAATCTGAACCAACTGCAAAATCAAACAAATCACTATTAAATGGTTCATCACCTAAAAATGTAAACTTCTTTCCATCTGTAAGCTTTGCCGTAAAACCATATTGTAATAATTTTGTACTCTTAATATCAAAAAATTCTAATTCGTATCCAAGTATATTCTTTAAACTCTTATTATCTATAACTACAAATTTAATTCTATCATCTATGTATTTAGTAAACTTATCTTGAAGCAAAAGGCTACTCACTGTTCTTATTATTTTCATAACACTTTCATGGCAATAAATATGTAATGAGCCTTCATACTCTCCATTTATAATCTTCTGTGCTACTGCCCTTATAATCCATACAATTCCTGTAATGTGATCATTATGACTATGAGATATAAATACATTATGAATTTCTTTTATTGATATATTTTCTTTTTCAAGATTTGAAAGTATTGTGTTTCCACCACCAGTATCAATAAGGAAATATTCTTTTGAGTCCACATTTGATAGTGTAAAACATGTATTATAGCATTTTGTAACCATTGCAGCTCCAGTACCAAGCATCGTTATTTTATCCATTATATTTACCTCTTTTCAAATCAATATGCTATTAAATATAAATTAAAAAGCTCTACAAATAAATAATACATCTGTAGAGCTTCTCATATTATTTTAATCCTGTTACTTTTCCTCTTAATGCCTTTAATCTTGAATTTACATAAGCAATTAAAGCGCTCTTATCATCCTTAACTTCATTAGGTGCATATCTAACTATATTCCTAATATCGAGTATATTTCCTTTTACAACTTCTGACACCTCATAAGCAAGACATTTATTTTTAATCTTCCAATATGTATTATTAAATTCATTACATTGCATTTTATTATAATATCCTTTTTCTATTCCATATTGAAATAAGTCTGCTGCCGATTCAAGCTCTTCTAAATCATGAATTTCGTTAGTTTCATTTATAAGTTCATGAAATGCTTTCATTTTGCCACCCCTTATCAACTATATAATACTTAAAATAATTTACCATAAAACTCTCTTCATATTCTCATTACTTTTATGATTACCATTTTAATTTAATTAATAACTAATGGATATATTATACCACATAAATTACTATATATTATATCCATAAAAATAAAAACCTTGAAATAAATTTCAAGGTTTTGGTGGCTTACCGGGGAATCGAACCCCGGACAACATGATTAAAAGTCATGTGCTCTACCAACTGAGCTAGTAAACCATATTATATAAATATTGAATGGACAAAAGTCCATTCAATAAACTTACCCAGCAGCGACCTTTTCTCCCACAGGGCTTCCCCTGCAGTACCTCAGGCGCGTTAGAGCTTAACCTTCGTGTTCGGA
>JAQUXS010000007.1 GCA_028692255.1 Clostridium sp. | reverse complement strand
ATTGTTCTAAATAGTTTTCCATATTATTCCTCCAGATAACTTTATGAGTTACATATTATAAAAATGGTGTAACTCAGTCTTTATTCCAGTCATATTCAATTTTATTTGACACTTGTTGTGCTGCTGATTCATCGAATAATTTACTTAACAAATATAAGCCCACATCTATTCCAGAAGAAACTCCTGCCCCTGTAATAATTTTCCCATCTTGAACTACTTTTGATTTTTGAACAATTACTCCCATTTCAGAAAGTTCATCAAAAGCAGTATGATAAGTAGTAGCCTTTTTGCCTTTTAAAAGTCCTGTAGAACCAATTATCAATGAGCCTGTACAGACAGATGATAAGTATTTTAACTCAATATATCTATTTTTTATAAAATTAAGGATTCTTATATTTTTCATAGCTGATTTTCTTCCCTGTCCACCTGGAACTACTAATACATCTAAATGTGGGCAATTATCAATTGTATAGTCTGCACAAAACCTTAAACCATTATATCCTTGAATTATTTGTTCTGCATCACTTACAAGCCAAACATTAGTGCTTTCAGGCTTTATTTTATTGGCATAAGATAAAACTTCAAAAGGCCCTACAAAATCCAATTCTTCAATTTTTTGAAAAATCAATATACCTATGTTAATCACCGAACATTCACTCCTATCTGCATTATTAAATTAATATATTATATTAATTTGCATAAATCATTTAACTAGTAGCATACTTTTTCTCTTCATTACTTAACAATGGAAATATTTCATCATCCATGTCTCTGCAATTATTAAGTTTGTTTATCAAATATGATTTTCCACAACAAGTTGTACCAACAACGCAAATTCTTTTATTAATATTTTTATTAAATATATCACTTAAAATTGAGTTAACTTGGTTATGCCCAATTGTTATAATTTTTTTATTGTTTGTCATTTTTCTCCTTTGATTAACTACATAGTATAAGAATATTACGAATTAACTAAACCACACATTATGCTCGTTTTGTTCAATCAAACAAATTAGAATTTATCTATTATTATAAGTTATAATGATATGCCCAATGCCAAAAAGTATTGCTGTTATTATCAATAAAACTCTGCCTTGCACTATACCACTAAATAAAAATAATATTGTTGGAATAATAGCAAGTGACATTGCTTTTTCCATTGTTGATTTCCTAAAATATAAAAACCATACAAAACAATATAGCAATGCTAATACACCTGTAAAAACCAAGTATACAACCTTCCCATTATTAAACCAATAACCAAACGCTAATAATGGTATATTAAAAATCATTAACCCCATTGAACCAAATCTTCCTATCTGCTCAGTGATTTCAACTACCTTATTATGATATTTACTTTCAAAGTTTTTCTCTTTAATTGCAAATATAATATTAGGTATCATAACTATTACCATAATAATCAGACCGTAAATATTCATCCACTCTAACTCCTTATTTTTATTAAATTACTATTTTTCTACCACTACACACTTGCTTACCATTCCGACTTAATCTAAGGATAATCGAATCACATTTCTTATAAAAAAAAGAACCTATATTATAATCTCTATAAATTAGAATTTATCAGCTTATATATAAGTTAATATGACCTCTTAGTTAACCGAAACATCCTATTCTTTTGATTATATTCTTTATAATAAATTTCTTCATATTTCTTTATATCAAATTTCCTTTTAAAAAAATTTTTCCATTCATCTGTTGTATTGTTTAACAAAATTAATCCATCATCAAGTAAATTATCTTTTATAACTTTTATATTCCATTCTACTATTTGTTCCGTTGTTATATAAGGATTTAACTTTACTAAAACTTTTCCATTATCTTTTAAAACTCTTTCTACTTCTCTAATTAAAACTTCTGCATCGTCTGGATATAAATTATCAATAATGTTAGATAAGATTACCGCATCAAAACATGCATCGTGCATATTTTTTAATATGTCAATACTACCTTGGACAAAATAAAATTCTCCTTTATTCATTTGTTTAGCTCTTATTTGTGCGCTTTCAATTCCTTTTTCTGACAAATCAATTCCTACATTATATTTTGTCCCATTTATAGCACATAGAAATAGCATCGTCCCATTTCCGCATCCAAAATCAAGAATATTTGTCGTGCCGTTACAAATCCATTCAATTTCTTTATCTATAGTATTGTTTCCGGAACTTAACTTTGTTGGAGTTTTAGGAACTTCTCTTGAAAAAATATCATTCCATTTGTTTAAACATTTATCATATTTTTCATTCACATTTATTTCCCTCTTTGATTTTACTTTTTCTTGACATTTCACTATAAGTTACCGTTTATCCGATACTATGTAAACAACTTTTAATTTATGCTTAAAGAGTTTTAGTAAAATAATAGCGTTTTCCTGTGATAGGATAGTTTTCTAATGCAAATACTTCTTTGTAGCCATGCTTTTTATAAAATTCAGGTGCTTGAAAACTAAAAGTATCTAAAAATGAATACTTGCAACCACGCTCTTTAGCTGTTTGTTCTGCCTTGCTTAAAATATTACTTCCGTTACTATGTCCTCTTAATTCTCACTTACCCATAGAAATTTTATAAATAAACACCTAAATCCTTTGAGTTTTTATCCTCAATTCTCGCTAAATTATATTCTAATAAACCTTGAAAAATAACATCTTCATCTTGTTCTTTGATTTATCAGTAATCTCAATTTTCATTTAATTTTTTATCTCCTTTGTTCACGTTCAAACATACTAAATTGCACTAGGCAATGCATGAATATTAAATATTATAGTAAATCTAATACTTCATCGAGAGTATGCACTTCTTGATATGGTTCGTGGCACTTATTACCTTTTTGATAGTTACGATTTACCCATATCTTACTCCATCCTAATTTTGAACAAGGCACAATATCCCACCAATATCCCTTTGCAATATGACAATGCTCTCTTTCTTTCAATTCTAAGCTTTTTTCAACATATTTAAAAAACTCAAGTTGTGGTTTATATGCATGTACATCTTCTGAAAGAAAAACATGATCAAAAACATTATCCAATATTTCTAAATGATGATCCATAATATTATGTACAGAATTTGACATAAGAGCAATCTCATATCCCTTTTTATGTATTTTACTCAACGTTTCTTTTACTTCTTTGAAAGGTTTTAACTGTTTATGAACTGAGATAATTTCATCATAGGATTTGCTAAAAATATCACTATTTAGTTCCATGTCGCAATATTCCAAAACCTGCTTTATCAATTTATCATAGGGAATGTATGGCTCACCATACATAAGCCTATCTTCATAATTTACATAAATATTTACTGCATCTTTTGAATTCAATCCGTTCTCTCTTGCAATATTCGACATTGTATCATAAATTGGTTTTGTATTAATCAGTGTTCCATAACAATCAAAAGTTAATATCTTACTCATTTATTTCTCCTTTCATATTTATGAATTCAATTTATAAAATTACATTATATTTTTTTCAAAACAAACTGCTTCAGGTTTATTTACATACTTGCCATAATTAGAAATGCGATGATAGCCTTTTTTTTCATAGAATGCTACTGCTCTTTTATTAATCAATCGAGTTTCGATCCAAAGAGCAGAGTATCCTAATTTTTGTGCTTTTTTCTCTAAGTATTGCAAAATTTCACTTCCCACGCCGATTGATTTAGTCTTTGCAAACATTCTCTTAACCTCCGCAACATATTCAGTAACAGGTCTTATTGCTCCACAACCTATTGCTTCACCATTTTCATTATATGCTACTACAAATAACGAACGTGGAACACAGACATCTTTTGAGTTAAAAGAATTTTTACCACTGTCACCCGTTATAAATTCTAAATTTTTAGATAGTTCCTCCATTAAATTAATAGCATCTTGTTCATTTGGCTGTGTCTCTATAATTCTCATAATTATGACTTCCTTTTGTGTAAGTGAATAGTGCACTTGCATGATATATAAGTGACTATAATTATCCTTAAAAATTTAAATACTCTTTACTTCACAAAATAATAAAATCAAATCAGAATTATTTTTATTTAAATGCAACGTACTGACCCTCATATTTTGCTAGTAGAGTATCTTTATCATAACAATACACTTTAAGATTTAATCTTCCCTTTTTATGTTTAGAATACATTTCAAGGAACTTCCTTTTACTTTCTTCATCTGTCAACTCACATTCTGCTATAAAGTCCCCTTTAATAGGAAGTAAATAATTAATATTACTCTTCTGAATTACAATATGAACATCTGGATCTATTACTTTAATATTTGCAAACATCATCGCCCAACCACAAACAGTCATAAGACAATTTATACTACCACCAAATGCTATTGATTTATGATTTATATTTGGCTCTAATTTTGCTGAAACTCTTACTTTTGATTTTGTAAACTCTATAACGCCAAATTCCATTGCTTTTGTAATTGGTATTTGCTGATGTAATAATTGTTTCATTCTACTTATTTAAATCTTCTATAAGTTCATCACTTAAAGTTCCTTCTGCTATTTGTCTGACTTCTCCAGTCATTTTTATATTCCAATTGTCATCTATTTCTATTAATAATTCTCCACCAAGCATTTTAATTTTAACCCTATTATCTACTAAATTCTTTTTTCTTAAAACACTTGCTACTGCACATGATGAACTTCCTGATGCTAATGTAAACCCAGCGCCTCTTTCCCATATTAATATCTCTGCCTGGCTTCTTGATATAACTTTTGCAAATTGAACGTTAGTTTTATTTGGAAATCGGCAGTGGTTTTCTATAATTTTTCCATATCTTTTTATTTCATCAATATTTAATTCTTCTTTTAAAATAACACAATGAGGATTTCCCATTGAAACACAATTTATTTCATATTCTCTATCATTAACTTCCAGTTTTTGTCCTATTACTTCTTTTGTCATAAAATTTGTAGGGATTTCTCTTGAATTGAAAATTGCTTTTCCCATATCTACTGAAATTAGTTTTGCTTTTTTGTTTGAAGTTTCAATAATTTTTGCTTTGACTATTCCACCTTTAGTTTCAACAGAAAACTCTTCACTTCTAGTTAAACCATAATCATAGATGTACTTACAAAATATTCTTAACCCATTTCCACTTTTTTCTGCTTCAGAACCATCTGGATTAAAAATCCTTAATCCAAAATTTGCTTTGTTTGATTGCACTTTTAATAAAATGCCATCTGAACCTATGCCAAAGTTTACATTACATATTCTTTGAATTGCCTTTTGTGTTAAGTTAAAATTCATCTTTTCCTTATCTAAAACAATATACTCATTTCCTAATCCATGAGTTTTCACAAAATAATTCATGTTCATTTTTGCCTCCCTTATAATGTTTTTCACCTACAATCACTCTCTTAACAGCCAACTTATGTATATAAAGTGACTTTTCCTTTGGAATTTCAGGCCAATACTTTGTATCTAAATCAGTTATAGCCATACATCCTACAGGCACCCCATTCTGATAATAAATATAAAAGTCATTAATCTTATAATCTTTTGATAGGGAATTCTATTTTATACTGTTTTCATTTCATTGATTTTGTAATCCACTTTTTTTCATCCATATCACTGCATCTAATAATATTTCTTCAATAACTAAAGTATCATGTTCCTCTGCCTGCTTTATCATAGATTATCACCTTAAATCGTAATTTTATATTTCTTTGAGTTATTCAAAAAAATAAAAATTATACCTATTATAAAAAGCACCTATTTCAAGCCTAACTTCATGAATACATCTGATTGAACAGTTTCATGATATTTTTCAATTCTTTTAAATCCAAGCTTTTACACAGTCTTATTGTTCTACCGCTTGTCTTATATAATTCTGAACCTTATCAATTAATTTTGGTTGTATAAGTGGGTATGTCCACTCTATAGGGAGACTATCAAATAAGCATACTTTTTCTATTTCTGATTCTGGCAATTTTTTAAATATTTTTACCTCTGCATAATATAACATTCCATAACTTTCTAGGCCACTATTATTAACTCTGGTTTTTCCAATAACTGAATATATACAAACAGGTCTTATGTCATATTTATATGCCCCTGTTTCTTCAAATAATTCTCTTTTAGCAGTATCAATAATTGTTTCATTTTCTTCTCTATGACCTCCTGGGACTTCATATGTACTCCGCTCCTTATGTTTACAAAAAACCCACTTACCATTATACTTTGCAACAATAACAGCAAATTTTAGCAAACTATCTTCAACATCTTCGTAAAATTTTACTTTCATATATCATCACCTCCAATTATCCATAAAAATATCATTTAATTTTTATTCAATATATTTCTTGTTTAACGAAATATCTTTTGATAAAATATACGGATTGTGATACTTTTTCCGCTTATACGTGGAATGTTTATAATTCAATGCTCCTTTTGGACAATATGAGATACATGCCATACATTGATTGCATTTGTGTTTGAATATAGGTGTACCCTCCTTCATTTCGATATTGTTGCATGGACATACCTTTGAACAAATTCCACAAGATATACAATCTTCTGTTGCATGAAAATATTTATCCAATTCATGTAATTGCTCAATATGTTTGGGCATTAATATATGAAACAAAAGTTTTTCAAGAAAATTTGCATTAGGATATTTATTAACTGTTTTACAAGAAACATCTTCTGCAATTTTATCTAACAGTTTCTCAGTTTTTGGAACACGCTTTTGGGGATTTGGTATTGGAGGATACTTTGCCACATAATTTGCGACACTGTAAACAGCCTTTCCATAAGACAGTGAAATGCCCTTTTTATGAAGTATATCTGAAAGGTCATTCATACATTTTCCATTAATAAAGCTTGGCATTGAAACTGCAAAAACATAAGCATTCGGATTAATATCAAGTTCTTCTATGAAATGTATAACAGCTTTAGGAAGTGTCCAATGATAAACTGGGAAAATCAATCCAACTATTTTGGCATCTAATGCTGATACTTCAGATGCATTACAACGCATTGAAATGATATTTGTATCATGTAGTTTCATTGCGATTTTTTCTGCAGAACGCATACTGTTTCCAGTTCCAGAAAAATAATATATTACTTTTGCCATTTTAATACCCCCAAGGATAGTAGGAATCTATCTAAATGTAACGTTTCACCTTATTCATATATTTTATATACACTTCTCCAAATTCCTTAATACACCATCTTTCTTCTGAAAGAATAATCCAATGCGCTGATATTTGAAAACATATTAATAGCACAAGCAATATCCATGATTGAGTTAGAATTACACACCCTAAGAAATAAATAAAATATGCAATGTACATAGGATTTCGGGATACTCGATATAACCCATTTAAATTTATTCCGCTCATTTTAGGCTTAGCATAATTTATTATAGATACCCCATATAAAATAATTCCTAAACTATAGATTATTAGACCTATGTAAAACCACTCAGAGTCTACCCTGATTTTAAGTAATAACAAATATAGTAAAATAAGGGCAGTTGAAATTTGATAAACCCAATATGCTACTTTTTCTCTTCCGATTACTGGAGCAAATAAACCCGCACGTTTAAGTGCTTGTTTGTTTACTATACTTAAAAGCCCATACCTAATAAGTATAATTGGTATTACTGTCAAAACTGCATTCATTTTATCCCACCTTCTATATCTTTAATTTATAACTACTTCCTACCATTCCATGTGGTCATCCGGATAATGCCTCATATTAATTTAACTTTTTTATATTTAATAATTGCCACGTAATATATTACTATTCCGCATTTTAAGAATATGATATATTAGAATCCAAATTTTCCATTAACTATAAACAACTTAATTCTGTTACTATCTAATTGCCCTTCAACTATCGAAAGGCTATTACAGACTCTTTCCTTCGATATACAATCTATACACTTATTTAATGTTACACATGGTGGATTAAGCCCTGCACGTTTTGCATTTAAAGGACATGCCACATTTTTTACTCTTTTTATTGCTTCATCTACTGTATCTACAATTTTATTTTTTCCAACTACAACTATTACTTTATCTGGTCCAAAAGTAATTGCAGCTACTCTATTACCACTATGGTCTATATTAACAATTCGCCCATCAATCGATATTGCATTTGAACCAGTAATATACCAATCTGTAGTGAGTGCCTTCTTTTTTAAAACTTTGCATTCATCTGTATTTTTTGCAAGTTCTTTATCATATACAATATTTCCTCTTTGTAATAAAGAATTCGTAATATCCATCTTTTGTAGTGTAAGTGAATGTCCAATTCCAATGGTACATGTAATAGGTACAATATTTAATATACATGACTTAGCATCTTCCAAAGTCTCAAAATACTCTACCTCTATATTTCTTAATTTAAAGTTTTCTTTTAATCTATTAAGCTTTTCTATATTCATCTAGATCCCCTCAAATTTCAATTACTATGCAATACAATATTTAAATTTAATATACTTCACCTTACTATTCTAATGCAAGGGCCTCCAGGATTTATTATAAAGCCTTTATAACCTCCCGATTTTTGTTTTCTACAGTAACAGTACTATATCCAATTGTAGGATAAGTATCATTTCCTTTTTCCTTTGCAACAAAGTCAACTTTCCATTCATTTTCCATAATAATTTCTTTACATCTAGAATAAGTATTATGCAACAATTTTTTATTATTTCCATTTAATCTAAGGATAATTATACCATATTTCTTATAAAAAAAGAGCCTACATTGTAAGCTCTAACTTATTATTTAATAGGTGATGTCAGTTCAATATGATTTCCCTCACTATCGACAAATTCTAACACCCAATTGTTTTTTATTTTTGTTAATGGGAATACAATTGGGCACCTTAATGCTGACAATCTTTCCTCTGCCAATTTTATATTATCTACTTCAAAACTTGGTAAACAGTTATCCCCATAAATATGCCTTTCGTTTACCTTATCATTAGCAAATAAACCAAATCTAAAGCCCTTAATATCAAACACGCTATATATATCATCATACTCTGTGACTGCCTTTTTTAGTAAGCTTTCATAAAAATTAAGTGCTCGTTTCATATCTTTAACACATATGTATAATGAATTCATCCTAAATTCCATATTTGTTCTCCTAGTTCTTTTTAAATCTGCGTACCATGCAAATAATTAATTACCGATTTATTAGTAAATCTTAATTGCTTAGGAAATTCATTGTTTCTTTTTGATAAGAGTGCAAAATATCCTTCTTCTTCAAAATTTTCTTTAATATTTGCTTTGTTGAATCCCAAACTTGAGGAATTCTTAATATGCACGCCTTATGATGTAATATGTCAATGATTTTCTTTTCACATTCCATCTTATATTGCCCATAGTCCGTTTGAGAATTTGACAAATCTTCTTCTTTATGAGGTCTCTTAAAATCATTATCAAATACATTTGTAGTTGAGAAAAAGTATAACCTTCCTCCACTTTTATTTAAATATTCAGCAGCTTTTATATGTACAGCAAGTTGTTTATTGAAGTCTCCTCTTAAGCATGAAATTATAATATTTGGCTTTAAACTACTTAGTATATTACTTATACCTTCTAAATCATTAATATCAAAATTGATACTTGTACAGTTATTCACCTTTAGTGGATTTTTACAGTATGTTGTATAAATTTCAAAGTCTTTATAACTACTCATTTCATTTAATATTGCACTTCCTACAAGTCCACTTCCACCTAATATCAAAACCTTATGCATAAGAACACTCCTCCCTATATGCTATAAATATTTCTTCATATTTTCAAGAATAATTGAATATGCGTTTGGCCACATATGTATACCTTCTATTGAAAATTCTTCTTTCAAGTTTCCATCTTCATCCATCAGTCCATAATTTACATTAATAAATTTATAATTATGTTTTTTAGCTAGTTCTTTGACATCTTCATTTGCTTCTAGAATAACAGCATTTGTACGTGTCTTAAATCTATTTTTTTTAAATTCTGCATCTACTCCAGGGAAATCGGCTTTTGAGTTTAATGGATAATAATCCATTAAATACACTTCACAATTGGGAAGCCTTCCACTTATTTCAGTTAAAATCTTATCATAGTTTTTAATTAAATTTTCCTTATTATAATCTGGAGTGTTCATATCATTTGTTCCTATATCAATAAATATCTTTGATGGTTCCAACTGAAAAATACATTCATTCATAGACGCTAATAATTCTGTTGTTACAAAGCCTGCAATTCCTCGATTATATATAATAAGATCTTTCTCTAAAGTTTGCTGGATTTCATTAATTGGGAAAAATTCCATTAATGAAGAACCAACAAATAAAATTTGTCCTTTTTTTGCAGATTGATTAAGTATCTTATAACTTTTTAATTTATTTTTCTTTTGATCCTGTACATAATTGAAGATTACAGCTTCCTTTACACCTTTCATTTCTGGTTTGTTTAGTATTTCAATAGCTTTTTTTAGCATTACTTTAATTCCTCTATTCTACTTTTTTATTTTCCTATAAATTCTCCCTTTTTATTTGCATTAATAAAGTATCCACTTTTATACCACTCTAAATACTCTAATTCTACCTTCCATCCTCTTTTTGTATATTCTTCACAAATTTGCTTTGGTGTAAATTTATTTTTCATTCTAACATTGTCTTTAATATACCATCCCATTTGTCTTATACCTTTACTAACAATTCTAGTTACATCATCAAAATACTTATTTGGATCTGGAACAAACATAAATACATCTCTACTAATTAAAAAATCTACACTACAAGCTTTAAATATATTGCCAATATCTCTAATATCAGAATGGAAATATTTAAATTTATTTTCACTATTAATTAAATTCTTTAATTCATTTATACAATTTATATCCATATCCAAAGCGTATACTTTATCTATTTTATCTTGTTTTAATAAATGCCTGCTTAAAAATCCATCACCACATCCCAAATCAATAACTTTTCCATACAAATCATTATAATAAGAATAAATTTTATTATTGTAAAATATTTCAGCTTTTTTTCTATCTATAATAACTTCATTACCACATGAATGACATTTTAACTTAATGGCAAATTCAGTATCAATCCATGGATGATATTTATTTTGAAGGATGCTGCATTCACTTTTGCATTTATCACAGTAAGTACCCCATATAACATAATTATGTTCTTTAAACATTTACTTTACCTGCTTATTATTAATTTTAAATCTAAAGTAAAATATTGTTCCTAAAAATACAATAAGTGTTAATGGCATAAACCAAATACCTAAAGAACGTATTTTAATTGTACAATAAAAAATGTAAGTCAAAACAATGATTACTTCCATTTTAGTTAAAATCATCATACTCTTTATATTAGCATGTGCAACTTTTCTATCTTCCTCAGTAGCCATGATAGAAAGCTTCCCATTTGATGGATAAAAAAACTGCAACGTTAATATGATATACAATGCAGTACTAATAATTGGTCCTATAAATATTTCATTTTTACTCCCAAAATTGTCAATAATGCCTGCTGAATTATAATGTGTTGGAATTCTATTAGGAATATTAGGCCAAAAGACAATTAAGTAAAACCATATTGAAAGTAACAAAATCACTGTAAACAATTCTATAATTATTTGAAATCTTGAATATTTTAATTTCATCAAAAGGACACCACCTTATTTTAATTGATTAGTTCTTTATCCCATCCCACTCGTTAAAAAATTCAGACAAAAAATTTTCCATATACTTTTGTCTAGATTCAGCTATTTTTTTAGCAGACTTAGTATTCATCAAATCTTTTAATTTCAAAAGTTTTTCATAGAAGTGATTAATAGTAGTCCCTTTAGCTGAAGAGTATTGTTCAAAATTCATATTATCCTGTGGCTTTTCATTAGGTATATGCATTGCTCTATTTCTGCTTCCACCATATGCAAAGGCTCTTGCAATGCCAATTGCCCCAATAGCATCTAATCTATCTGCATCCTGTACTATTTTTCCCTCTTTACTTTCAGGAATCTGAGTATCTGTACCTTTAAAAGATATTGAAGAAATTATATGGCATATTATATTTATTTTTGTATCTGATATATTATTATCCTTTAAAAAAGCTTTTGCATTTATATAAGCCCCTACTTTTTCATCAAATAATTTATAGTCATCAACATCATGCAATAAAGATGCTAATTGAACTATTTCTAAATTGCCACATTCTTTTTTACAAATAGAAGTAGCCAATTTATATACTCTTACACTGTGATAATAATCGTGGCCGCTATAATCATTTTGGAATCTGTTTTTTATGTATAACAATGTTTTTTTCAATAAATCTTCATTCATAATTTTCCCCCCCCAAATATGAATGCAAATGATTTTCATATATAATATTTCGCTAATACTTATCCATATTATGCATATTATACCACAGTTATATTCATCATCAGACTGAACTTAATAAATAAACTATTTTAAAGCTGTACACTGCAAAAATAACTTGTGTATAATGTAACTTAGACACATAATCACTGGAGGTATTTCTATGAGTACCATACTTATTATTGAAGACAATAAAGACGTTAATATGATGTTAAAAGAAGCTTTGACAGATGCAGGTTACAAAATAAAATCAGCTTATACTGGTATAGAAGGAATAGCAGAATTTAAAAAGTTTAAATATGATTTAGTTTTGTTAGACATTATGCTGCCCTTTAAAAGTGGAGACGAAATACTAAGAGAAATTAGGAAATCTTCTTCTGTTCCTATTATTATTATTTCCGCAAAGGATATGGTTAATACAAAAATAAATCTATTAAAACTTGGTGCAGATGATTACATAACAAAGCCCTTTGATTTAGGTGAAGTTGCAGCTAGAATAGAATCAAACTTAAGACGTTCACATAATGATATAGCATTAAATAAGAATTTAAAATATAAAGATTTACTTATTGATGAGGATACAAAACGCGTCACTTTAAATGATGTTGAAATAGAACTTACTGCAAAAGAATATATGATACTAAAAATGTTAATAAAAAACAAAGGTAAAGTTTTTACAAAGGCAAATCTCTATGAGTCAATATGGGGTGAAGAATATCTTGGTGATGATAATGCCGTTAAGACACATATAAGCAATTTAAGAAACAAGCTAAAAAAGGTAAATCCAGAAGAAAAATATATTGAAACAGTATGGGGACTTGGTTACCGTATATGTAAAAACTAAATTATCTTTTCCTTTACACCTTACATCTAAAACTTAACCTTTCCTAAACCTTTAAACAGTATATTGTATCTGTAGAAAGGATAGAGGTGAACAAAAATGACTAAATACGTTTTAAAAACTCAAGGATTAACCAAAAGTTATAACAACGTTAATGTTTTAAATAATGTATCTGTAGCCTTAGAATCTGGTAAAATATATGGATTAATTGGTCGAAACGGTGCTGGAAAATCTACCTTCATGAGACTTATTACAGGGCTTACTTTCCCAACTAGCGGCAGTATTAATCTCTTTGGTCACAGCGGTGAAAAAGCTCTAAGAATAGAAAGAAAAAGGATTGGCTCTATGATTGAATATCCAAGCCTTAATCTAAACATGACAGCAAAAGAAAATATAAGGTTTCATAGAATTATGAAAGGCATTCCTAATAAAGAAATTGAAAATGAAGTATTACAACTTGTCAATCTCACTAACACCGGGAAAAAGAAGGCTAAAAACTTTTCACTTGGTATGAAGCAGCGTTTAGGAATTGCTATTGCAATTTTAAACAATCCAGAATTTCTTATTTTAGATGAACCAATAAATGGCCTTGATCCATTAGGTGTAGTTGAAATTCGTAACTTGTTAAAAAAATTATGCGAAGAAAGACAAATGACAATTTTAATTTCAAGTCACAATTTACCAGAGATGTATCAAACAGCAACTAACTACATTATCATAAATAAAGGCGAAGTAAAGCAGCAGCTTACATTAGACGAACTTGAAGAACTTTGTAAACATCATATTGTCATAGGCAGCACAGAGCCAGAAAAATTAGTTAGCATTTTGGAAATGAAATTAAACACTAGAAATTATAAGGTTATGCCAAATAAAATGGTTAAACTTTATGATTACCTAGATGATAGGGAAAAAGTAGCAAGAGTACTCTTCCAAAATGGAATTATAGTTACAAACTTTTCAATTGAAGGAGATACTCTTGAAGATTACTTTGTCTCAATTGTTGGAGGTGACCAAAATGTATAATTTAATTAAGTCCGATTTATTTAAATTACGAAAATCCGTGGCAATTAAGATTTTACTACTAATTACAACTATAACTTCAATAATTATGATTACAATGGCATATTTAATACAGCATGGTAAAATAAGTGGAAGCACTGGAATTGGCTTCATGTTCTCCGATATAAATGTTATAAGTATTCTTGGAGCTGCTGTTGCGGGCATTATTATTTGCGGCGATTTTGACAATAGGACAATACATGAAGCTATTGCAAATGGAAACAGTAGAGTACAAGTTGTCCTTAGTAAAGCTTTTACATTCTGGTGTGGTATTTTAATTATTTTGATGCCATATGTTATAGTAACAATTGCTTCCCTTATTACTGGTTATAAATTCAGTATGGGTAAACTATCCATTGGATTTTTAAATATAATTACAACAGAAGCTGGACGTTCCCTTTCCTCATCACAAATATTGAAACTATTACTAGTTATGATAGTGTTAATACTTTCTTATGCCGCACAGCTTAGTATTTGCATACCTTTTGCAATTAGCTTTAAAAAACCAGTTATTGTAATTGTAGTGTACTATGCTATTACGATTCTCATTACAAACTTAAGTGGTTTTGAAAAAACTTCTAAAGGCTTTAAAAGAATTTATGAACTTACCCCCTATGAAGCGAAATATTCTATTATAACACTTAGTACAAGTACGAATGATATATTAAAAGTTATTATTGTTAGTTTAATATTTATAATTGTAATGCTAACAATTACATGTTTAGCATTTAGAAAATCAGAAATCAAATAAAAATTATGCCTAAGGATGGTGAATATATTGGAATTTGCAGTTGTAATTATGGTTTTAAGTATATTAGTTGTATCATTAATTGCATATATAATCTTTTTACAGCTGCAGATTCAAAATATCAACCATCAATTAGTTAAACGACTAAGAGAACATACGAATCAGCCTATTAATTTATCTTTAATTAATAGCAAACTTAACACTTTAGCAGCTAATATAAATAAATGTCTTAAAGCTGAAGAAGTTCTTCGTATTAAAGCTATTCGCGAAGAAAAAAATTTTAAAGAAATGATTTCAAATGTTTCTCATGATTTAAGGACCCCTCTTACTGCCATAAAAGGTTATCAACAACTTATTGAAAAAGACAGACTTTCAAGCAAGCAAGAAGAAAAATTAAAAATTGCACAAAAACATACTGATGAGTTAGGTTCTCTCATTGAACACTTTTTTGAATATACATATCTATTAAATTCAGAACCAAAACTTAATATAGAAAGAATTAATCTTACAAACCTTTCTGCAGAATGTATAGCAGAAGCTGTTACAATTTTCGAAGAAAACAATTTAAAAGTGAATTTTTGTGAAGCGCCTCCTGTTTTTGTAATGGCTGATAAAGAAGTTGTAATAAGAATAATCCAAAATTTAATAAGAAATTGCATTGAACATGCTGAAGGCAGCATAGACGTACAAGTATCTTCTTCTAAAAATGCTGTTTTATCCTTTAAAAACTCTGTAAAAAACAGCTGTGATATTGATATAAAGAGAATATTTGATCGATTTTACACAGCAGATAAATCAAGAAATAAGACCACTGGCTTAGGTTTATCTATAGTAAAACTTCTAGCAGAACAACTAAATGGTCGTGTATCTGCATCTCTAAAAAATAACATTATAAATATAAAAGTTGAATTTCCGAATAAGTGTTCATAATTTTATTTAACTTTCCCCTCTATATTATTTTCATAAACTAAATCTCCTCTTACCTAATAATATCTTCAGTATATCCCACATTTAACAATTTATAAAGATTATTATGTAAATGTATCCATAAAATCGCATTAACTATTATGCTTTACATATTAGTTAAAAAGAATTATAATTATATTAAAGCTAGTATGTAATACATTATAGTGTTATAGGAAGTGATATTTTGAAACAGACACAACTTTTAAAAGGAATACTTGAAGGATGTGTACTTTTGATTATAGCTGAAAATGAAGTGTATGGATATGAACTGGTACAACTCTTAAAGAAATACGGATTTAAACAAATAGTCGCAGGTACAGTATATCCCCTTTTGCAAAAGCTTGAAAAACAAGGTTATCTCTCCAGTACTATGAAGCCCTCACCTGATGGACCCGACAGAAAATATTACAAAAGAACCTTAGAAGGAAAAGAACACTGCTGTGAATTTATTGATCAGTGGAATGATATAACAAATAATGTTAATAATCTTATAATTTTAATGGGAGGAAAATTTTATGAATAAAAGAAGCAGTAAAACTAAAGAGCTTATTAATAGAAATAATGAACTTCGAGAAAGTCTACTTCCTGAAAACAAAGAATATTATGAGAATCTTTTGTTATATATTCGTACTTCAGGACTATTTTACGATGAATATGAAGTTGAGACATTGCTTATTGAAATTCTTCAGGATATAATTTCTGCCCAAGAAAATGGGGATTCTGCCATGGACTTTTTCGGAAAATCACCTCAAAAAGCAGCAGATGAATTGGTCAACAATCTTGGACATGAAAATAAAATCGAAATATTAAAATTTGCAGGCATTATTTTTTGTATTAGTGCATTTTTCCCAATTCTTAATATGCTTAGTACAGATAAGGGAATTAATCCTATTGCACTAGTATTGGATGGAATTTTAAGTTTTATTACAGTGGAAATTATATTTATTATATTACATAAAGGCATTTACAGAAAATTTATAAAAAACAAGGTAATTTCCTTTATATTTTTATGGATATTTTTTGCTTTAATTATAGGAGCATTTATATTGATTAACATTTTTACACCAAACATTTGGAATTTGCATATTGCAAGCAGTATAAAAATTTTAATAATTGCTGTAATATTATTTTTATCTGTTTTTGAATTATGTATCAAAAAACATGAGAATAAAAACATGCTTATACCTTTTATTCCATCAATATGGACTTTAGGAATATTTGCTATATGTTCAAATATTCCATTTACAAAGGCATGGACATTAACTAAGAGTGGTAAAATTATATCAGTAACCTTAATTTTAGCAGCTTTATTTCTTTCTTATATACTAACATATCTTCTAAATAAAGATAAGAAAATAAGAAAATGACGAATTTTTATTATATTTAAGTTTTATATTCGTCTATTTATCTTTCAAACGTTAATTTACCATAATAAATTATACTGTTATTTTTTTAAAACAAGATGGGTTCACAAAAATTAAATAGCCCTTTGGCCTCGAAAGTTTATCCATCTTTTTGAATATTTCGCCAATTTTATCTTCAACAGTAACTTTTTCAATAAAAACTACCCGATAAATTGCATCAACTACATGTTTCAAAACAACTTGAGGAACTTGACCTTTCCTTAATTCATTTTGTCCCTTCAATCTTCTTTATTATTTTGAAGCATACAAAGAATTTGCAGCTCTAATCAAACCTGCATATTGCACTTTTAACTCTTCAAATGCTTTTAATACATTTGCAGGAACATCAACATGAGCAATATAATTTTTCCCATTAGGACCATATCCATTAGAATCATCTAATAATCTTGGAACTTCTCCCATCAATAAAGAAATATATCTATTTATATCCCACATACCCCAAATATCTGATGGTTCAATAACTAATTTTTCACATTTCACTGCAACTCTTACTTTATACGAAGCAAAATTTACTATTTCAACTTTTGAATCTTGAAGATATTTACGAAAACCTGCATCCATTCTGCGTTGCATTGTTGAATCTTGTACAATAATAATATTGTTTGGACAAAGCTTATTTTGCCTCATAACATCTAACGCATAAGTAACATTGTTTCCACAATTAGTTGAATTACGTTCTATTAAAATTTTATCGATATGATATTTCTGTCTTATATACTCACTCATAACATCTGCTTCCATTTTGCCTGTAGTTATTATTTCTGGATAAGCATTATGTACAGCTTGGCGTAAGCTCTCTGTAGTATGTCCTTCTCCACCAACAATCATAAAGTTTTTAGCAATATTTTTTTTAATAGCTTCTCCAACTATATCACAGCCATATGGTATACTACCACCAAATAAAATCAACACATCCGCTTGTAAAACTTGATATTTTTCTTCTAAAGCATTACTTGACAAAGTGTCTATATCTCTTTTTCCCAAAAAATCACTTAATACATTTATGTTTTCTGCAATCTTGTATAAATCCATTTAAAACCCTCCTTGCAAAATTCAACTAGACTCAAACTCATATAAATAATCTTTAATTATTTATATACGTTTATTTCCATCACTTTACCAATTTATTTCCAACCCTACTCCAACTTCTTTAACAGGTAAAACTTTATGTATTTCTGCTTTAACAGCAAATGAAGTACAATGACATGGATATAACTCCTTTATGTTATTCTGTTTTAGATAATCAATAGTTTTATTAACTTGTTCATTTACTTCAAATAAATGAAATCCACCTATAACTCCTAATACTCTATTATCTTTACATACTTCTTTTGCATATTCTATTATGTTACATATCCCACTATGAGAGCATCCTGTAATGACATAAATACCTTTTTCACTCTTATATACAAGTGCAGAATCATCTATTACGTAATCATCAACTGAAGTTTTACCAATAACTTGTTTTCCAATAGCTTTTCTGCTCTCAAAATTATTCATTTGTGGTATCTCACCTAAAAAAATTATATTTTTACTAATATTAATAGGTTCTCTTGAAAGAATTAGATTGCATTTTCCTTTTAAATCTTCTTGTAATATGGGAGAGCAAATTTTCAAATCTCCTATTGCTTTTTCTTTAAAGGCATCAGGATGAGCAATAATAGAAACATTATTTTTACAATTTTGTCTAAAATAATATTTTAATCCTCCTGTGTGGTCATCATGTCCATGTGAAATAACAATAGTATTTATATTTTTTAAATCCACTCCTAATTTACTTGAGTTTTTAATAAATAGATTAGAATACCCTACATCCAACAGTAACTCAACATTTTCATCTTTAATATAATATGAAACAGCCGGTTCATCATAATAATACTGGTCAATATATGTATTGTTGTCTACTAAAACTTTTAGTTTCACTATTTTAACCTCTTTTCATTCTTTTAATTGTTTCATCCATCGAAATGCATTTTGCATACCTGCCATTCCACATAAATTCATTATAATATTGATAACTTTGCTCTGCTGACATAAATTTATTATTAACTGTTGTATTTACATATGCTGGGACTGTAATGTTAAATCCATGTTCAAATCCACATTTTATAGTAGCATCGATGCAATAATCTGTTTGAAGCCCTACAATGATAACATCTTTTTCTCCCTTGTCTATTAAATATTCTAATAATCCTGTACCTTTAAAAGCACTATTAACCTTTTTATCAAATATTTTTTCATCCTTCATCGGTTTAAATTCTTCATATACTTCAAAGCCATCATTCCCTTTTGTTAATTCATTTCCCTCTCCATCATCATGACGTACATATATTACTTCAACAGCATTTTTCCTAGCCTCACATATTATCTTTTTAACATTAGCTACAAACGTATTAAATTTATATAATTTATCATTGGTTATTAACTTTTGTGTATCAACTACTAATAAAACCATTTTAATCCCCCTATAAAATTCTTATACTGTGCCATTTATCTGCATCCTCTGAAACAGCCCTTCTTATAATTAAATCTTTTCCATTTTTTAATATCATGATTTTCCCCCACATAAATAAGTATCTTATCTCCTTCTCAAATTGCTATTTATTAAATGACCCGATCTCAATAATATTCCCCTCTGGATCAGCAATATAATTTTCCTGCTCCTTAGAATCTTCCTATGGAATTTCTACCAACTGTTTCGACTATTAATTTTACCATGGGATAATTTTTAAGCCTGGCCATTTATTCAACCAACTTGACACCTTGTTTTCATAAACCTGCTGAGTTATCTGTGTTTTATTTGCACGTACAATTTTCCCAAATAAATCGTTTAATCCAAATGGAGCATATACTTTTAATTTATCATTTTTTCCTTTTCTAACTCCAATTGATGTAGCCGTTGTTGGCCATGAATTTAAAGCAGCTTCGAGAGACGTATATGGTTCTATAGTATATCCAAAATGGCTTTTATACCATAGATGAACTCTCGCTTGATTTTTTACATCTACTTCAATGTCCAAATCTGAATATAGATCTTTTACTTTTGAAATAACTCTACTTTCAGTCTGAAAGTCTAAATTCTTATTATCAAAATAAACAAAATCAATATCTTTTATCCCATATTCTAAAGGATTGTGGAAAAGATAATTCCAAACTGTTTGTGCAATGCAACCAGCACCTATATAGTAATTATCTATATCTAACATTTTTGCTCGTTCAATGGCTACGGAAATAACTTCACTTGACATGATAATTTTCTGAAGCACTTCAATTTGTACATAAATATCTAAATTATAACCACTTAATAAATCATATTTCATTCGGCATTAACAACCTCCTTTGTTTTACCATATTATAGCAATTTACATTTAATTCATGTAAAAATTATACCATAGTACAAATCACATGAGATAAATATATTAGAGTAACTAATTTTAATCAATATTTTTCTAGAATAGAAGTTAAAAGTTTTCCATCGATGTTTCCACCAGATAAAACAAGAGCTATATTTTTACCACCAATTCTTTCCTTATGCTCCATAACCGCAGCTACAGTTGTACAACTTCCTGCTTCTACAATATATTTTTCTTTTTTTGCCATAAAACTAACTGCCTTAGCTATAGATTTTTCTGTTACAATAAGGAAATCATCAACATAATCCTTTGCCATTTCATAGCTTAACTTTCCAACACCACCAACCAAAGCATCACATATTGACTCTTTGCTAGGATATTCTTCATAAAAAGTATTGTCTTTATAAGAGTTTATCATAGCAGGGCATGCTTCTGTTTGTATACCAATTATACGAATAGATGGCTTTATTGACTTTGCAGCAACTGCAATACCTGTAATAAGACCACCACCACCAATTGGAACTATTATTGTATCAATATCTTCATTTTGCTCAAGGATTTCAATGGCAATTGTTCCTTGACCACAATATATTTGAGGGTCACTATAATAAGCATCAATAAAAGTTAAACCTTTTTCCTTTATATATGCCATTCCCAGTGAGCAAGCTTCGTCATAATTTTCTCCCATAAGCATCACATCTGCACCAAAGTATTTAATCTTATCTATTTTACTTTGAGGCGTACTTTTAGGTACAATGATTTTTGTATCCTTTATGCCAAGAATCGAAGCAGCGTAACTAACAGAGCTACCATGATTTCCAGAAGAAATTGTTGCAATTCCACAGTTTTTTTCTTCTTTGGATAAAGTCATCATTTTATTTAGAGCACCACGGATTTTAAAGCTTTTTGCTCTTTGGAAAGATTCCAGTTTAGTCTATTTTGTTAGTTTATAACTTAAAATCTTATGAAATATCATCCCTTTCACCAATATCAATTCAATTATACTTAAAAACAATAAAGCACTAGATTTCATCCCTCCTAAAAATAGGCCCTAACGGAATGAAATCCAGTGCTTTTATAATTCTTACCCGGGGGTAAAAATAAACATCATGTTATTTAATTATTTTGATTCTATCATAATATTTTTTTAAAATCAATAATGATTTTCTATCTTATTTATTTCCTCAAAATACTATTTTCATGAGGAATTTTTATATATTTGTCACAAATAAAATTTATAATTAATATAACAGCAATTAACCAATCACCTTTTCCACTTCTTAAAGTGACTCCTAAAATATGTTATTTACACGCTCCTTTGGATCCTACACGTATATAAAATATACTAATCTTTACTTCATTTTTTAAGAAGATTACGAATTAACATTGTATTCATAATCAAGAATTGAGTATATGAATGAATCTCTCCATTTTCCTTTTTGTAATTTATTCTCCCTTAAATAGCCTTCTTTTGTCATTCCTACTTTTTCCATAACCTTTGCAGAGCCAATATTATCAGGGTGGCATGTACCAAAAATTCTATGTAAATTTAACTTATTAAATCCAAATTTAATGATAGCATCGGCTGATTCAGAAGCATACCCATTTCTCCAAAATTTATTATCAAAACAATATCCAATTGAACCTTCCTTGTTGCCAATATTTGTGATGTGAATCCCACACCCACCAATTAATGTATTATTTTTCTTTAATACTACAGCAAATTCATAATCACATCTTGGGTTTTGAAATTTATAATTGATAACCTTTTTCAAAAAAAGTTCAGTATCCATTTCACTGTTTGGTCCAAATGGTACATACATTGTTACTTCAGGTTTTGAAGCATATGTATGAATAGACTTAAAATCACCTTCATTAACTTCTCTTATAATAAGTCTATCAGTTTCTATAGTATCTAAAAACATTTAACAACACCTACCTATTCTCAATTTTCCGCACATTATTTTATTGAATAAAACAAATTGAAATTCATTAGTCAATATGTTTTTGTAACCAATGCTTGAATACATTCAACTGTTCTTCTGTATGAAAATAATGTTCTCCTTCATCCATAACCTCTAATCTACAGCAGTACTTTTTAACGAAATAATTAATATCTTCAAATTCACAAAATTCATCCTTTGCTCCATACATAATATCTGTATCTGTATTCCATGTACTAATAGGATGTTGTTTTACATAACAGAAGTAATCCCAATATAACTTTTGACCAATTGGTGTTTCTATGGTCATTTCCTTTTTCAAACGCTCTGGTGTTACATTAAACCATATCATCATATTTTCTATAATTCTTTCCATATTAACTACTGGTGATAAAAATAATGCCTTTCTCAGCATATCATTTTTATACGCTAAAAGGCTAAAATAAGCCCCCATACTACATGCAAACAAACTCACTTCTTTCCAATGTTCTTTTGCATAGTTCATAATTATAGATAAATCACTAACGCAAAATTGTACTTTGCAAGGTGTACTATCATTTTTTCTTTCACCATGCTCTGGCAAATCAAAACTTAATACTTGATAACCCTTTCGAATTGCTTCTTCCGCTAAAATTTGAATCACAACATCTTCCTTATTCGACATATTTCCATGTACTGCAATAAAAAGTTTTTTACTCTTTTCTCCCCACAAAACTGTAGGAATATTACTAATATTAAATCTATCCTTAATCATATTTCCTCCATAATTATATAGGTGACACCCTCTATATAAAGTTATGTTAACTACAAATTTAATTTTTTCATTCTTTTAAACTACTGGACAAATTCCTGTTTATTGGCAGAATTATATAACTAATCATTAGTTCGTAATTATTTACGATTCTGTATTTTGTGCTATAAATCTATAGTATCACCATATATTGGAGCTTTTTCTATCTTTTTTATTCCCTATTGAAGTAAATGTACATATTATAAATTCAGATAAAAACATAAATACAATTGAATAAAGATATATATTATATTCAAGTATATTTGTAAATTTTGTAACATCTGTAATATCCAAAAATTTCACTCCAATCTCATAAATTAATTTCTATAATTATAGAAAATTTATCTGTTTACTATAACCTTATCACTTTTTATTATTTCCCGCTTGTCCAATCCTTCAGGAACAAATCTAAATACTATAAATTGAACTTCTTCATCCGTTTCATTTTCAAATGTATGTGTAGAATTACCTACTCTTACAATTTCATTTTCAATAATCTTTTTTGATCTTTCTTCACTATCTTCCAGCCATCTGCAGGTTAATTTGCCCTTAATAACCATCAATGTCTCTTCAATCTTTGAATGATAATGCCATTCTTGAATACTTTTAGGTTCTATTTTATTTCTATGAATTTCAAACTCATTGAATATATAATAACTAACATCAGTTCCATTGTCTTTATGCACTTTTATAGCATCATTTTCCCCGAAAAATTTAATTTTTTCCACTTGTATGCTCCTTTCAAATTAAAATTTTTAAGCTTTTCTCTGAAGCCAAAAACATTTCTGCAATATATTATATATAATTTTCCTACTCCTTAGGATCTTCCTATAGAATTTCTACTGACTGTTTCAACTATTAATTTTCCAAAATAATTTCCATATATCTTTTAGCGTAAAGTCTTTTTTTATAAAAGTTAAGTATAGAAATAATATACTGAAAATACTACCAAATACTATACTACTCAAATCATGAATCTTAGTCCAAAATCCTAATTGAACAAATATAATTAATATATAGCTCATTAGAAAATAATCCGGATCATTTTTTAATTTTTCAATGTTAAACCATAAAAATCGTTTCATTATACCAACTCCTATGTTATAAATATTATAAAAAACTTGTACTATTCTAAATAAATTATAACCACTTAATAAATTTATGTTTTACAAATTAATATACATTCTGGCAGCATTTTCCCCGCAATTATAAAACTATTGATTATATTAAATCCTCTTTTACGTATAAACTCTGCATATTCATCAGATGTCCATTTGTGAAAAGTATGAAAACCAAGCATTTCCATCAATCCAATTAGTATCTTATTAGTTTTTCCATTATATACAAATGTGGGTGCAATGAGCAATCCTCCTTTTTTTAATACACGCCTAATTTCTATTAGCGCTTTATCAGGATTGGGCATAATATGAAGAGCATTTGCAATAACCACTGTATCAAACCGTTCATCTTCGTATGATAGATTCGTTGCATCCTGTACATTAAAAGTAACAGGTAAATCAGATACTCTCAACTTTGCTTCTTCAATCATGTTCTCTGAAAAATCAGTTGCTTCCCAACTAGCTACCTTTTTACATAGTGGAAATGTAAGTTGTCCAGTTCCGCAAGCCAATTCTAATACCTGCATATTATTATCCAGTGCTTTTGATATAATTTCACATAATTCTCGGTAAAGTTTTATATTTTTTCTTTCTTGCATTGGTGTATACAATTTGGCAACCTTTTCCCAAAACTTTTTATTTGTACTTTTTCTACCCATATTACTGCATAGCCTTCTTTCTTAAGCACCTATAAGTTACCATTTATCTATTTACTATACCTTATTTAAAATAAGGATGATATCCTTTTGTAAACCTTAAACATAAATATACTAAACTATAATTTTTATTGTAACACCTTTAAGGGGACTCTATTTTGGGGTCCACTGCTTGCTCATATAAACCTAATGCGTAAATAATACTCATTCCTTGTGGCAGCAGTATTTACCTGTAACTTCTATTTCGTTTCCATCAGGGTCATTAATTATAAAGAAATAATAAGGCATAGTAATATTTACATACATGACTTCTGATACTTCACCTATATTTAGTCCTTTAACCCTTTCAATTTCATCATTTAGATTATCGACAGTGAAATTAAATACTACCGTTTTACTTACACTTGTATTTTCTTGTCTTACATATTTTATGTACGCTTCGTTCATTATTTATATTAAAATTGAATGCTATAAGTTTTATACAAATTGCATTTTTAATATTTATTTCTTTACTTGGGTTGATTCTAATTGGGGCATTAATTGGTTTTATATGTAGAAATCAATCTGAAGCTATGATTTGTTCTATTATTACAATAGCCGTTTTATATGTAATACCTATTATAGGAAACATAAATACTATAACATCAAAAATATCATTATTATTAGGAATATCAAACATGGATTTACTAATTGAAAATATTCTTAATGGTAAGACAATGTTTTATTCATTACAAAGTTTATTTATTATGTTGCTTTGAGTTATAATTCCAATTTGTATTTATATATATATGTATAAACATAAAGATTTATCATAAAGATACTATTTTCATGAGAATATAAAGATACTGAAGTATAATATACTAATTTTTACTTCATTTTTTAAGAAGCGTATAAATTATTCTTTTGCTTAGAATTCATTAAGAAAAACTGCGACTCCATCTTCTTCATTGCTTGACGTTATATAATTTGCAATACTTTTCACTTTTGCAACTGCATTTCCCATTGCTACTCCTATACCACATTCTTTTAGTAGTTCAATATCATTAATATCATCACCAAAAAACATTACTTTATCAATGCTTGTACCAAGTTTAGCAAGGATATATGTTAATGCACTCAATTTATTTACTCCCCGAGCCATAATTTGACCCAATTTCCCATTATCGGTTATAATTAGATTGCAATCTAAAGGCAATTTCAATCTAAAATCGTCTACACTATGTATATTGCTCATATCAATTAGAATCTTCGTAGAAGATTTCACCTGGAAAATATTTAAATTAATTGTTTCAAACTCAGCAGTTCCAAAAATACTACTATCTCTAAAATTAGCATATAATTTATTGTTAATTTCAAAACCTATCCTACATTGATTATAGTCATTTAGTATCAAATTTTTGATATTTTTAGCCGAATCTAAAGATATTCTTTGACTATATATCCTTTTATTATTGTGATAAATTTCTGCTCCATTATAAAATATCATAAATTCTCGTTGTAATTCCTTTGGAAGTTTTATTGGTTCTAATCTGGGTGGCCTTGCTGTAACAATAACTATTTGTCTACCTAATTCTTCATGCTTTTTCAAAGTTCTTATTGTTTCTTCTGAAACTGTTTTATCATTTTTTAATAGCGTTCCATCTAAATCAAGAGCAATTACATCAACCATTAACTTATTCCCCTTTTAATTTACATTATTTACTATTCCCACTTAATCTAATGATAATTATATCATATTTATTTTATTTTTTAATAAGACAGTAAATTAATTTTTCATCTTTTTATAAACCTGTTACCAGTATTGGCATAAATTGCAGTTCCAAATATAGAAATAAGGATTAATATCATAAAAATACTATTTTCATGAGGAATTTTTATGTATTTGTCACAAATAAAATTTGTAATTAATATAACAGCAATAAAAATCATTAAATTTCCAATACATTTGCATAATTTTAATTTATCATATTTACTTTTTTCTTCTTCTGCCATCATATTATACCCAGCAATTAACCAATCACCTTTTCCACTTCTTAAAGTGAATCCTAAAATTATACATATTATTATACCTGCTAACATATTTTTTTATCCCTTAAAAATATTTTATTTTCATGCTCCTTAGAATATTCCATGAATATAAAAGATACTGAAGTATAATATACTAATCTTTACTTCGTTTTTAAAAAAATTATGAATTAAATTGACTTTACGACTTCAAATTTGTTTATATAAATCTAATTTCATGTAAATTGAAGTATCCATTGGGCTATTATTATATGATTCAATTTTATAAAATCCAAACTTTTTATATAAATGTATGGCACCTTCTAAAAAAGGTAGTGTATCTAGGAGCATACTTTTATAACCAATTTTTTTAGCGTCATCAATAATCATTTTCACCAGCTTATTTGCAATGTTATGTCCACGGAACTCAGGTCTAACGTACAATCTCTTCATTTCACAGTTTTCACTATCTATTTTTCTTAAACCAATACATCCAGCAGTTTCATTTTCAACTTTTACTATATACAATCTGCCATCTGGTAATCCATATTTATATTCTAAATGTTCAAGTTCAGAATCATAATTTTGTACCTTCAAATATTTTGCAAAATTCGGGTCATTTTTAACAAGCATTTCTGTATATTCCAAAAATAATTTTTTAATTTCTTCATTATCATCATAAGCAAATTTAATTTCTATTTCCATATCATAAACTCCCTCAAAATTACTATTTATTAGATATTATCTAAATAATTTTTATACAACAACATCCCACTTTTCTGCGGCTAAAATTAATTGTAAAATAATCTATATATCGAAATTTATCAATTAAGTTCATGCTCTATCACAATAATTGATTCTTCGTGCTCACCAAAGCCTTTTAATTCAACTTTAAATTGGTGTATGTCAATTAAACTTTCTTTTAAATATAAATTAAGTTCTTTATTAGTTAATTCACTGTCGAAAGGAAACACTAAAGTAATATGTGGCAATACTAAATCTGTCAATGGGTCATATTTATTGCGAATTTCATTTATGACATTCATATTTTCAAATTCAGGAAAAATCATTATAGTTCTTAAATTCATACTCACATTTCCTCCATAAATTACTCTTATTCGTGCAAAATTAATCTTTACTTCGTTTTTTAAGAACATTACGCATTACCTTAACGATAAATTGGAATTTGTATGTTAATCTAGTTTATATTCCATCCGTCTACTTTTTACCTTTAGCCCCATTTTTTTATAAAAATATTCTGCTTCTTTATTTACTTCCCATACTTTTAGTTCTAAAGAAGTTGAGTTCCACTCTTTCGCTTGTTGCTTAGCGGCTCCAAAAAGTTTTCTTCCAATCCCCCTAGACCTATACTCAGAATCTACAACAAAATCTTCAATAAATGCTTGTACGCCATCTTTCAAAATAGGTATTCCTATAAATTCATTTTTAATCATATGGCATAATCCAAGCACTTTATCATCCTCTATCCATAACAATATTACATCATTTGGATTTTCTATCATTTCCTCATATTTATTCTCTGTAATCACTACTCCATCCTTGTATATATCTGGCCTTCTATATAGATGCAGCCTAAAAATTTGGTCGAATAATTTGCATACTGTTTCAAAATCATTAATATTTGCTATTCTTATTCCCATGTTTCTTTTCCTCCACTCTTCATGTTTTTTTATTACTAACTATAATAAAGCACATAACAAATTGGAATTTGTAGTTGTAACATCATAAGTATAATTATAATCTACCATCCAATTCTTTTTTTGATTTAATCCAAATCAATTTATCTTTATAATTCAAAAGTCTACTTTCATATGTTTGTCTATTCTTATCAAAATCATTTGTCCATTTGAACATACATTTTAACATTTCAAAAGTTTGTATATAATTGCTTTTCTCCACTCCAATTTTTTGCTTTATAAACCGAGTTATTATTCTGAATTTTCTTTTATATAAAGACGTATCTAAGAAAATTATTTTATCTAATAAATCATAAGCATATTGTTGACTTTCACAATATGTTCCTTCTATTATCCATGATTGATTTTCATCTATTTTTTCAATAATACTTTTTTGTTCCTCATCCGAGCGTTTGTATCTCTTTTCATTTGGAACCCCCAAGCAATGCAATCACCTTCAAAATATGGAATATTTAATTCTTCTGATAGTTTACTGGCTAATATAGTCTTTCTGCTTGCTACAATTCAAAAAATCAAAATCTTCACGTCTTATCCCCCTATGAAAAATCTTCCCAAATTACTATTTGTCTATGTATTATATTAATAATTTTCACTTCACCATTTCCTACTATTCTAGCTTAATCTAAGGATAATTATACCATATCCTTTATAAAAAAAGAGCTTAAATTATAAGCTCTGTAAATTGGATTCTATTCTTCAATACGTTCTCCATGTACCCACACTCTACCAATATTAGATTGCTGAATTTTTACTTTTTCCTACTGTTAAACCTATATAATAACCCGTAAGTAAAGTGCCTATTACATATAATGAATCTATTGTTATTTTTAACGGCATTAATTTATATTTTCCAAATAATTTAGACATTAAAATTCCTAAAAATTCTATTATAATACCATACTTTGATACATGATTCATAAATTTATTTATACGTTTCATATGTAAAACTTCTTTCAATTTTGTTAATATGTACTTTAGCTTTATCATACTTTTATTCTTGTGTAATGTTCTTTTTCGTCAGAATGGTGAATATAAGCCTTATTATTCAGTTGCACTTTTAATGACGCAGGATTATCAATATGAACGCTCAAATATATTTCATTTTCTTTGATAACACCTTTTGCCTTTTCTATTGCTAATGCCAAGCCTTTGGTAGCATACCCTTTACCACGATATTTTTTATGAATACCATAACCAATATGTCCAGCACCATTTCTTAAAGAATCTGTTAGACAATGTCTTATCTTAAATAATCCCACAATAATATTATCATCCCACAAAAAATAAAATGTTTCTGGTACATAACCATTAGGTAAATCTATGCCTTTTGAAAAGTTTATTATTTGTGGCAATGCTGCATCCACAAAATCTTCATAGGAAAAGTCATAATATTTATTTTCAAAACCATTTTCATTTGTAGGTATATCTTTAAGAAATTCATATTCTTTTTCAGCATCTCCTACATTTGCTTCTTTCAAATAAATCATATTTCACCTCATTAAATTACTATTTTTCATAAGCAACATTATATTGAAATTTAATTTAATCCTCATAATTTTAATTTATTATTCTATTTTTTAAAAAATTTATCATCTAATTTTTTGAACCATGAATTGTTTCTGTAATTATACTTATCAGGATCTTTCATCATTTCATCAGCGTCTTTAATTGAATATCCTCCTATTATTGGAAACGTCCTATATACAAACATTAATATTTTTTTAATAAATGCCCATACTTTTTTCATAAGTATTCCCCCACCTTAATAATTTTTTTGCAATATTTCTTACTAATAATATATCACTTTACAATAAGTTATATCTACATATAACTGTTAAGTTATACAATAAACAGTTTGAATTGTCGATATATGCTTATGTTGCCTCTAACTTAAGTATAATAATACCATATTCCTTATAAAAAAGAGCCTGTATTATAATCTTTATAAATTGCAATTTTTCAATTTTAATATAAGTTAATATGACAAAATTAGTCCATCATTGAGTATACTATATTCAACATCTTCATAAAATATTTAAAATTAACTTTTGAATATAAAAATATATTTTTAGACATAATACCTTTGTATAAAAAATCAAATTAAAAGGAGTGTTTAAAATGGGGGTTGCAACAATGGTAACAAACAAATATCAAAAATGTATTGATGAATGTAACAAATGTGCACAGGCATGTAATGAATGTTTTGAGGCATGTATTAATGAACCTGATTTAAATGCAAGAAAAAGCTGTATAAAAATGCTTGTTGAGTGTACAAAAATGTGTGAAATGTCATCATCACTTATGTCAATGAATGGTCAATTTGTAAAGGAACATTGTAATATGTGTGCTAAAGTTTGTGACGCATGTGCAAAGGAGTGTGCTATGTTTAAAGATGAACATTGCCAAAAATGTGCAGATGAATGTAATACTTGTGCTGACGAATGCAAAAAAATGTCTGGTATGTAGCAATTAAAATAAAGCAGTTCTGCTATACATTATACTAATGAAAATAGGCATGAAATCCTAGATGATTTTCATGCCTTGTATACTTTATTCATCTTTCACTAATATTCACTCTAACGAAATATCATCAATTAACTTAAGTTCCTCCTCATTAAATGTTATATTTTTCAATGCTCCAACGTTATCAATAATTTGTGAAGGCTTGGAAGCACCTATTAAAACACTAGTTACAATACCATCACGAAGAATCCAACTCAAAGCCATTTCTGCTAAAGTCTGCCCTCGATCAGCAGCCAATTTATTGAGCTTTTGTATTTGAGTCAAGCGCTTATCCGTTAGAGAAGACTCTTTTAAAAAACGCCCATCTGTTTTTATACGGCTATCTTGTGGAATCCCATGCAAATACCGATTTGTTAACATTCCCTGTGCCAAAGGACTAAAAGCAATGATACCTTTTTTGAGTTCTGCAGAAGTTTCTTTTAATCCGTTTTGCTCAATGTTTCGATCATAAATTGAATAACGGTTTTGGTTTATTATAAAAGGACAGTGTAACTCTCTCAAAATCGCTGAAGACCTTTTCAAAGTTTCTCCATCATAATTAGAGAGGCCAACATATAATGCCTTGCCGCTTGTTACAGCCTGCGCTAAAGCACCCATAGTTTCCTCTAATGGTGTTTCTGGATCCATACGATGATGGTAGAAAATATCTACATAATCCAGTCCCATACGCTTTAAACTTTGGTCAAGACTAGCAAGAATGTATTTTCGACTTCCCCAGTTTCCATAAGGGCCGTCCCACATTTCATAGCCAGCCTTGGTACTGATAATCAGTTCATCACGATAAGCCTTAAAGTTTTCTTTCATAATAAGTCCAAAATTTTTTTCGGCGCTTCCAGGTTTAGGGCCATAGTTGTTTGCTAAATCAAAATGGGTGATTCCATAATCAAAAGCAGTAAAACAAAGCTGTTTCATATTTTCATAAGATGAAGTATCACCAAAATTGTGCCAAAGCCCTAATGAGATCGCTGACAATTTAAGACCACTGTTGCCGCAATGATAATATTTCATAGATTGATAACGTACTGATGATGCTTTATACATTGGCTTTCCTCCTAAATTGTTATTTTACTTTTCATATCGTATGACTTCAAATATACTTGAAGTCATTTTATCACTTTTTAATGTGCTAATTGTATTCCTTTTTTTATTTTTATCCTTATTATACGAACAATGTTAATTATAACATGGTATCGTATTCATATTCAATAAGATTGATGATTTATCATTTATCTATGAGTTCAAAAATGCCACAATATCTAATTTCACATTCTTTAAACAATATATGCTGACACTTCCCTCTTCATATCAATGTGGGAAGTGCCAGCATAATAATGCAAATTCAAGTTTTTGTAATTAGTTCTTTTTACCTTTAGATTAATTTATTGTGCTATTTAATTTATTTTAATTATTTTGAATTCATTATATATTGAGCCATTTGACAAGCTTGATTTACACTTATATTACTTTGACATGTAATTATATAATTTATACCATTGTCTTTCCACTTTAACTGAAGTTCTGTATCAAACCTTTCTTTAATTTTATCATTTTTATTTTTACTTGACATACTAATTAAAATTTCTTTACCCTCTTTTATATCTTGCTGTTCTTTATCTGAAATTTTAGTTCCCTCAGGGGCTTCATGTACTTTATATTGTGTAAAATATCCTGTTTTATTTCCAATTTTTATAGGCTTAGCATTTTTAAATACTGGTGCATTTGCATCCGTAGACCTTTTTGCAGCTTCTAATGTTACACTTGTCTCTCTAGTATTATTTATTGAATAAATTGCATTTGCTCCTCTATTGTCATATTCTTTATCTGGGGTGGCACCATCTATATGTCCATCTATACCAGAATAAACCATTTTATATCCTCCAGGAAGAGATGTTGGAATTTTTACACTATATCCTAAATCATTTTTTAACTCCGTTTTAGTTGGAGCTTTAGAATAGTCTTCCACTTGTGTATAACCATTAACGTATTTCCTTATACTTTGAAGAGCTGAAGTTCTTAAATTAGGTGATGCAGCAACTGAACCTACTAGTATAAGAAACCCACAAGAAGCAGCAATAATGGTTTTTTTCATATTTAAATTAAAAGGTAAAAATTTTTCTTTATACATATATTTATCTCTCCTATTTGATTGAATTTCAGATTTTATATTTTCAAACATGTTATCCCTTGGTACTATATCCTGAGATTTGTTTAATAAAGCTTTTTTTATGTTTTCATCAAATTGCCTCTCATTACACATTTTCATTACACCTCACATCTTTATTATTGAAATAATAGCCCTCAAAATCTTCAGTTAAAAATTCCTTCTTTAGTAACTTTCTAGCATTATACAATCTAGATTTTACTGTACCTTCAAAACATCCCAATATATCTGATATTTCCTTTATGGACAACTCATTATAATAATATAGTACAATGATTGTTTTTAAAGGCATGCTCAATTTATTAAGAGCCTTATCTACAAGAACTTTTATTTCATTTTTTTCTGTCACATCAGATAGTGAGTTGTTTGAAGTTGTATTTTTTTCATTAATGTCATCAATACATAAATTATTTTTTTGTTTTGAACAATATCTCCAACATATTCGTGTAAGAAGCCTGTAAAACCATGCTTCAAAAGCCTCTGGTTTCTTTAATTTTTTTATTTGTTTGAAACATGTTATAAATGCCTCTTGAACTAAATCTTCTGAAATATCTTTTTTACCGGTTATAAGATATACAGTACGTACAGCTTTTACACTGTATTGCTTAAATAATGTATTAAAGGCATCTAAATCACCTTCTTTACAACTTTGTATTATGTCCATGTTCTCCACTTAATTACCTCCTCTTTTAGGTGCACCTATTATATAAGAGACACTATTTATAAAAAAGGTTCAAAATTTACTTCTTAAAATTATATATCATAAACAGAGCAATAACAAAAGGACTGGATCTTTATATCAATCCAGTCCTTTTGCTATTTAAATCATTTCAACTATTTTTCTAAAATACTTGTAACAAATTTCTTAATCTTGTCACATTTACAATTTTCAAAGAAATATTCCTTAAACTTTTCTCCGCTTACAGCGCCTTTCACTAGTTCTTGGTCTAGTTCTTTTAAAACTGTTATGATATCCTTAAAAGCTGTTTTTCTAACTTCATCTAATATTTTTTTATTTCTCTGTTCTGGAACAACTCTTTCTTTGGGATATCCTTTTCCACTTTCACCTTTGAACAATTTTTCAAATATATCTTCTAAGTTTAATTCTGCTCCCCAGCCAAAGCCCTTTGCAAAAGGCATTGCCACAGCATTTCCATCATTAATTTGTGCAAACATAAATGCATCTGAAGGATCTTCTACGTGTCCACATATTACTCCTGGAAATGAATTCAAAGCAAGCATCGCTCCTTCTCCTGTACCACATCCTGTTATTACATAATCAGCTGCTCCTGAATTTAATAAAATAGCAGCTAAAATACCATTTTGAACATATGTTAATTGTGCTTTATCATCTGCAGTATACATTCCATAATTAAATACTTTATGTCCCTTTGGTTCTGCTACTTTTTTTAATGTTTCATATATAAGTTTATTTTTTGCTGCCTGACTATTTTCATTTATTAAAGCTATCTTCATTTTTGTTTCCCCCTGATTAAATTAATTATTTTGGTTGTTTTCCAATATAAGCTAGTATACCGCCATCTACGTATAAAATATGTCCATTTACAAAATCTGATGCACTGGATGCTAAAAACACTGCTGGGCCTCCTAAGTCTTCTGGTGTTCCCCAACGAGCTGCTGGAGTTTTAGCTATTATAAAGCTGTTAAATGGGTGCCCTTCTGTCCTAAGTGGTGCAGTTTGTGGTGTCGCTATATAGCCTGGTCCAATACCATTACACTGGATATTATATTCACCATATTCAGATGCAATATTTCTTGTTAACATCTTAAGTCCGCCTTTAGCAGCTGCATAGGCAGAAACTGTTTCTCTTCCAAGTTCACTCATCATAGAGCATATATTTATTATTTTACCATGTCCTTTTTTTATCATGCTAGGTATTACAGCTTTAGATACTATAAATGGTGCATTTAAATCTACATCAACAACTTTTCTAAAATCCTCTGCTTTCATATCAAGCATTGGAATACGTTTAATTATCCCTGCATTATTTACTAGAATGTCAATTACTCCAACTTCATTTTCTACTTTTTTAATAAACTCTATTACTTTTTGTTCATCTGTAACATCACATACATAGCCATGTGGAGTTATTCCCTCTGCTTCATAAGATTTTATTCCTTTATCAACTAATTCTTGATTTATATCATTAAAAACTATTGTAGCTCCGGCTTTTGCAAATGCTTTTGCAATGGCAAATCCAATGCCATATGAAGCACCTGTTATTAATGCAACTTTACCTTTTAATGAGAAACTGTTATCTGTATCCATTAAATATCCCCCCTAAAAATTTTAATAAACTCTTTAACCGCCCAAGTTTGTTTTGCATTGTGAAACGATGTTTCATTCACTAATACTATTTTAATATTGTTACATAAAAATTTCAATAAAATTTGGTAAAATTTTTATTCATTTTTTTCATTTCCAAAGTAACCTTTAAAAACAGTGAAAATTTTTCTGCTGTATACTAGAAATAATACCTCTTCATGAGAACATTAAGTTTATATAAAGCTCATCGAGTTTATTGTAATATATTCCACCCTTTGTTATAATAATCAATATAGCCTTTAAATTTTTTATGATTGTAGGTGATTGTCATGTCCTATTCTCAAATAACTAATAAAGCACTTGCCTTATCATTAAAGGAACTAATGCAAACGATTCCTTTATCTAAAATATCTATACACGAAATTGTGGACAACTGTGGTCTTAATAGGCAAACTTTTTATTATCATTTTAAAGATAAATTTGATTTAGTAGACTGGATTTATTCCACTGAAGTTATGGAAAGTATAGGTGATTGCAAAAATTATAAAAATTGGAGCACAGGCATGCACAATACTTTGTTATATCTATCTAACAATAAAGTATTTTATATAAATGCCCTAAATACTCCTGGTCAAAATGCATTTGACGTTTGCTTTTTTAACATTACCTTTGATCTTATTATGGGTGTAGTAAAAGACTTATCAAAAGATATGAACATTTCAGAATTTGATATTAAATTTATTGCTGATTTTTATACCCATGCTTTTGTAGGCATCACTGTGCAGTGGATAAAAAATGGCATGAAACTGTCGCCTGAAATAATGGTATACAAATTAAGAGAAATTATTGATGGGAGCATGATTGGAGCTTTAACACGATATGCAACTACTAAAATTTATAAGTAAAAGGGATTCGAAAAAATCGAACCCCTTTTTATTATTTTATTAAATTTTTTATTTCAGCTATTGATTCACGTAAATTATCATCTTTCATCATTTCAAGTCCTGCATTAATTAATACACGAATATCATATTGTCCTCTATAAATTGGTGTAACCGTCTTGTTTAATTTTAAGAATTTGTAAACAGCCATTTGCGCAGCTCTTACAGAATAATCCATTGTAAACACTGTATCTCCTGGAATTTCCACGAACTGTCCCATTAAAGCTAAATTAGTTGAACCTTCTGGAATAACTTGTGGTCTATCGCCCCTTGCTCTAGTTAAAAATTGTGCTGTTGTAAAAGGCATTATACATGGTTTGCAAATGGATGTCTCAAGAATCTTCTTCATATCATCTTTGAAGTTTAAGTGATACAATATTTCAGTTAATATTTCTTCACCAGTACAATCTACCATTGGCTTCTTTACAAAATCACCTTTTTCGTATGGGTACAGAGCATATCCCCAGAAAACTTGTATATTATCAGGCTGATTTAAAAAATGTGGTTGGTTATGAAGAACTAGTGTAAATAACCATGAAGAATCTTTAAATGTCATATGGGCACCAGTTCCAGGCTGATTTTCTGTAAATTCTATTATTTTTTTAAACATTGTTGGGTCTTTAAGAGTAACTGTAATAGACTGCCACATAGATTCCTTTACACGATCATCAAAAACATGAGGATTACCAAGCTGTGGACGCCCTTTGGCCATCTTCTCCCAAAGATCCCAATCTCCACCTACAGTTTTGTCATTAACCTTCGCTGGTGTATGCATATCACCAACACTTGAACCAGCTGTTAAAGAACCTATGGTAACAAATGCAAAATCTCTCTCACCAATTTCTACTTTAGTTTCTTTTCCGTCTTTAACACATTTGAATGCTTCAACTGTAATCTCAGTCTTTGATGGTTTGAATTCTACATCAGTTACTCTGCAGCCTAGTTCAAAGTGAACACCTTGTGACTTTAACCATTTTGTCATAGGCAATAACATTGAATCATATTGATTGTATGGTGTACGACGTATTCCAGACAAATCATATAGTTTTGGAAGTTCTTGAATAAATCTATGGATATATCTCTTTAACTCTACGGCACTATGCCAAGGCTCAAATGCAAAGAGTGTTTGCCATTCATACCAAAAATTAGTTGTAAAAAAATGATCTTGAAAACATTCTTTAATAGTTTTTGTACCTAAAGAATCTTCAGTACAAATAAATATGTTTAACAATGCCATTCTATCTTCACTATTAAGTCCCAAAGGTGATGCAGGAAGTATTTTGGCATTATTATCTATTAACCTAGCTTGAGCATGTGTGTGTATTTTTTTATTAAAAGCATGAAATTCATCAAGTATGGACACTTTAGGATCAGTCAATGAAGGAATACTTTCCATCACACCAAAAGTACATTTATAGCCTTCCTCATCAAACATTCTTCCACCACGTATCATATAACCATGCTCAGCATCACCGCATCCATCCATACTACCACCTGTGATGTTTAATTGTTCATATATATGAATATTTTTTCCCGGAACATGTCCATCTCTTATTAAAAATACTGCTGCAGAAAGAGAAGCAAGTCCAGCACCTACTAAATAAGCATGTGTGTTTTCAACATCAATAGTTTGGTCAAAATTAAATCTCATGTTAATTCCCCCATATCTAATTTATTAGTAGTCCAATACGACATCCTGTACAACTGTCAGCAGCAATGTTAACTGGATTTAATATTAATATAAATCAAATAGAGTAAGTTTAATATAAACAGATTTGGTAAATTGTCTAAATTTTAAACATCCTTTTAAAACTGTATAAAATTCAAGCAAAAATTACATTAAACTGTCTTTATGATATAATTGTAATATATTATCTAAAAGGAGTTGAAATAGCTTACGGTAAAAATAGGACAACAAATAAGATTTAAAAAAGACCATACTATTTATTTAGCTAAAGGTGGCACTGCTTTGATAAAAGCAGGTGATACTGCCACAGTATTAAAAAAAGTTGACCAAGAAACCGCTGAAATAGTTTATTCAAGTGGACAAGCTAAAGGATTTAGTCAAAACATCCATCTTAAGGTAGATGATACTTTAGATGCTGATTTAATATCAAAAAAAATACTATCTAATTTATAAAATATATATCATAAAAGAGGCTATTTTTCACTACATTGTGGTAATTCTGTATCAAATACCTGTAAAAATTTTTGAATTTTTATTCTATCCTCTTCAGTTCCACAAAAATTAATACTTAAAGTCATTTGATTATCAAAAGTTGTTATAGCAATCTGAAAATATGGCTTATACTTTATAGAACCGCTTATAAATGTATCCTTTATATTTAAGCCTTTAAATACAAGTTTATTCTTGTCTATAATCCCTATATTAGTCATGTGTATAGGTGGGTTTTTAAACATTTTGCTTACAATCTGTCTTGCTTTCTTATAAGGAAGCATGTTAAATACAATCTCAAGCATAAATGGACCTTTAAGAGATGAAAGATTATTTTTTTCAAAGTCCATTGATTTTTTAACTTTTAAAAGTGTTTCACCGTAAGTTTCTCCTATATCATTCCCTATATCGCACACTATATTAGATACAAGATTGCATATACCTTCTGCTTGTCTATTAGGAATGTACTTTCTAAGATCAACAGCACAAGGTACTGTTAAATGATTAATTTTAAGTACTTTATAAAGGGATCTTATATACGTTGCTAAAAGAACATCATTTATTGTCACCTTATTTCTCTTTGCATAAGTTTTAATAAGAAGAAATCTTTCACGAGATATTTTTCGTGTTTCTATAAATGGATTGCTATTATCACCAACTAGAGGAAAAACAGTTCCACTATCATATTTTGATAACTTTGATGAAGCACCTAATATTTTCATCTTATCTAAAGCACTAAAATTTTTAAATATCTGTTTTGTGCTTCTTAAGCCCATTTTAGTGTCTAATGCATAATTGTAATTATCTTTCAAGTGAGAATATATTGAACTTAACCTATACAAATATTCTTTAAAACCAGCTGCATCAGAAATCATATGATTCATTACTATGCACAAGCTGTCACATTTTCTATCTCTTATTACATTAATTATAATTTGAGGTCCAGAATTTTCTTTTATCTTAACAGCAATACTTTTTTCAATAACCTTTTCTGGATTTTCAGTTTCAATTATTTTAACTATATCTTCAGAGGTGAATTTACAATCTTCCCAATATGGAAATTTAAAATATGACTTTTCAACAAATTTTGATCTTATTATAGGAAATGTATTAGCTGATATATCCACTGCTTTTTTTAAACATTTTTCATCAATATGTGAATCAAAATATATTACACAATGAAGCTGATGATCATTGAATTTTCCAAACAAATGCTGCATTATATCCCATACTTGTGCTTTATATGTTATTGTATTATTCTTAAGCATTGTATATCTATTCCTTTCACATGAATTTTCATATAGTTAATATATATCACCAAATATTAACAGTTGTCAACCTTTGTGCCTTGGAAGATTTTAAAAAAAAGTTGGAACTCAACATTGTGAATTCCAACTTTTTTATATTAACCTCTTAGGTAACTTTCACCCATAAGATATTCATCTACAGACTTAGCTGCACTTCTTCCTTCGTGCATTGCCCATACAACAAGAGACTGTCCACGTCTCATGTCTCCAGCAGAGAAAACTCCATTAACACTTGTCATTTTATTTTCATCTGTTAATACATTTCCTCTACCATCAAGCTTTAAGTTAAGGTCACTTACAATACCTTCATGCTGTGGATGTAAAAATCCCATGGCAATAAGAACGAAATCTATTTTTTTAGTTGTTTTTGAATTTGGTACTTCTACAGGTGTAAATCTGCCATTTTCATCTTTTTCCCATTTAACTTTAACTGCTTCAATAGACTCTACTCTTCCACTTCTACCTATGAATTTTTTAGTATTTATGCTCCATTCTCTTTCACAACCTTCTTCATGAGAAGTAGTAGTTTTAAGAACTTTAGGATATAGTGGCCAAGGCATAGAATCGTCTCTTTCTTTAGGTGGCTTTGGCATTATTTCAAATTGGAATACATTTGCTGCACCTTCTCTTATAGAAGTACCTATGCAGTCAGAACCTGTATCTCCTCCACCTATTACAAGTACATTTTTGCCCTTTAAATCAAATTCTTCTTTGGAAACACCATTTTCAGAAACCTGCTTATTTATATATGATAGATAATCTACTGCAAAATGAATTCCTTTAAGATCTCTTCCTTCTATTTTAAGATCTCTTGGGATAGTAGAACCACCACAGAGAACTACTGCATCAAAATCAGCTAACAGTTTTTTAGAATCATAGTCTAATCCTACATTTGTACTTACCTTAAATTCAATTCCTTCTTCTTTCATAATATCAATTCGTCTATCAATTACAGACTTTGAAAGTTTAAAATCTGGTATACCATATCTTAAAAGCCCACCAATTTTATCATGTCTTTCAAATACTGTAACTGTATGGCCTGCACTGTTAAGTTCTTCTGCTGCTGCAAGTCCAGATGGTCCTGAACCTACAACTGCAATCTTCTTTCCAGTTCTAACTTTTGGTATATTTGGTTTTACCCACTTTTCATTAAAAGCTCTTTCAATTATTCCAAGTTCTATCTCTTTTACAGACACTGACTCTGAATTATCTCCAAGAGTACATGAAGCCTCGCAAAGTGCTGGGCATAGCCTCCCTGTAAACTCAGGGAAAGAGCTTGTAAGTCTAAGCCTTTCATATGCCTTTTTAAACTCATTTTTATAAACCAAGTCATTAAAGTCTGGCATTAAATTTCCAAGAGGACATCCCCATGAGCAGAAGGGAGTTCCACAGTCCATGCATCTTGCACCTTGAATCTTAAGCTTTTCCTCACTCATTGAAAGATGTAATTCTTTAAAATCTTTAATTCTATCTTTTATAGGTCTTACTTCAGAAACTTCTCTTTTGTATTCTTTAAAGCCTGTTAATTTTCCCATGACAACCCCTCCTATGCTCTAATCTTAGCTTCTTCTTCATATTTTTTTTCAAGAATTTCTTTATAAGCAGTAGATATTACTCTGCTAAATTTGCTAACTGATTCATCCCAATTTTTAAGAATAGCCTTTGCCTTCTTACTTCCTGTATATTTGAAATGATCACTTATCATTTTATATAAAGTTTCAGTGTCATGGTCGTCAAGTTCTTCAATAACAAGTAAATTATTTGTAATTGATTTTGAAAGATTATCTTTTTCATCTAATACGTAGACAATTCCACCGCTCATTCCAGCTGCAAAATTTCTTCCATACTTTCCAAGAACAGCTACTCTTCCACCTGTCATGTATTCGCAGCAGTGATCTCCAACACCTTCAACCACAGCTAATGCTCCACTGTTTCTAACTGCAAATCTCTCTCCAACAACACCATTTATATAAAGGCTTCCTTCTGTTGCACCATATAGAATTGTGTTACCTGCTATTACATTTTCATCTTGCTTGAAAGTTGCCTCTTTAGGTGTTTTTATTATTATTTTAGCTCCAGAAAGACCCTTTCCAACATAATCATTTGCTTCGCCCTCAAGACAAAGAGTTAATCCTCTTGCTCCAAAAGCTCCAAAACTCTGTCCTGCTGATCCCTTGAAGTTAAATACTATTGTATCCTCACTAAGGCCTTTATCTCCATATTGTTTTGCAATTTTACCACTTAACATTGCACCTACTGCTCTGTCAACATTTTTTATTTCAAAATCTGCTGTAACTTTTCTACCTTCATTTAGAGCACCTTGTGCAATTCTTATAAGTCTGTAATCCATACAATTTTGTATACCATGATCCTGTTTCTTTACGCAATATGGTTTAATTCTCGTTGGCATATCTGGCTTATAGAGTATATTTGAAAGATCTATTCCTCTTGCTTTCCAGTGATTTGATTCATCTTTCACTTCAATTTTATCTGTTCTTCCAATCATTTCATTTATTGTTCTAAAACCAAGCTGTGCCATGTATTCTCTAACTTCCTTTGCAAGGAATGTAAGGAAGTTTATTATGTGCTCTGGTTTTCCTTTAAAGTGTTTTCTAAGCTCTGGATCTTGAGTTGCAATACCCATTTCACATGTATTTGAATGACATTTTCTAAGCATTGTACATCCCATTACAACTAAAAGAGTTGATGCGAATACATATTCTTCTGCTCCTAATAGAGCTGCAACAACAATATCTCTTCCTGTCTTTAGCTGTCCATCTGTCTGTAGTACTACTCTGCTTCTTAAATCATTTAGTAAAAGTACCTGTTGTGCTTCTGAAAGTCCAAGCTCCCAAGGTATTCCAGCATGTTTCATTGAAGAAAGTGGTGCTGCACCTGTTCCACCATCATAACCACTTATTAATATAGAATCTGCATGAGCCTTTGAAACACCAGCTGCTATAGTTCCAACTCCAACTTCTGATACAAGTTTAACACTTATTCTAGCATCTGGATTTGTACATTTCAAATCATATATAAGCTGTGCTAAATCCTCAATTGAATATATATCATGATGTGGTGGAGGTGATATCAAATCAATTCCAGGTGTTGCATGCCTAACCTTACCAATTATTTCATTTACCTTTTTACCTGGAAGCTGTCCACCTTCTCCTGGTTTTGCTCCTTGTGCCATTTTTATCTGTATTTCGTCTGCATTCATTAGATATTCTGCATTAACTCCAAATCTAGCTGAAGCAACCTGTTTTATTGCACTTCTTTTCCAATCTCCATTTGCACACTTTTTATATCTTTCTGGATCTTCGCCACCTTCACCACTGTTGCTCTTTCCACCAATTCTATTCATGGCAATAGCAATAGTTTCATGTGCTTCTTTACTTATTGATCCAAAGGACATTGCACCAGCACAAAATCTCTTTAATATTTCACTTACAGGTTCAACTTCCTCTATTGGAATAGGATTATTCTTAAATTCAAACATACTTCTTATAGTGCAAAGATGTTCATCTTGATTGTTTATAAGACTTGAATAATCCTTGTAAAGAGAGTAATCATTTCTTCTTGCTGAAAGCTGAAGCTTATATATGGATTCAGGGTTAAATAAATGGAATTCTCCTGTTTTTCTCCATTTGTAGTTTCCACCTACATCAAGTTCTGAAATTGGTTTTCTTATTTTATTAAATGCTACTTTATGTCTCATAAGAACTTCTTTTGCAACTGTTTCAATTCCAATTCCTTCTATTCTTGAAGGTGTTCCTGTGAAATATTTATCTACAAAATCACTTTTAAGTCCTATTGCCTCAAATATTTGAGCTCCATGATAACTTCTAAGTGTTGAAATTCCCATCTTTGAAAGAACTTTAAGAAGCCCACCACACATTGCTTTTATGTAGTTTTTCAAAGCCTCTTCATAAGTTAATCCAGTTATTTCCCCTTCATTTAAAAGCTGTTTTATAGATTGATATGCAATATATGGATTAACTGCTGTAGCACCATATCCTAAAAGGAGTGCCATATGCATTGTCTCTCTTGCTTCACCTGTTTCAACAATAATTGATACTTTTGTACGTGTTTTTTCTCTTATAAGGTGATGATGAACTGCCCCTACTGCAAGTAAACTTGGGATAGCAGCTTCATAAGAATCCTCACATTTATCGCTTAAAACAATTATATTGTATCCTTCATTGACTCTCTTTGAAGCTCTTTCACATATCTTATTAACAGCCTCTTTAAAACCTTGTACTCCTGAATCATATTTAAAAGTAATAGGTATTGTAGTAGTTTTAAAATCCTTATTGCTAAGTCTTTTAATTCTTGACATATCAAGGTCTGTAAGTATTGGGTCTTGAATTTCAATAAAAGCGTTATTCTTTATTTCTTTGTTTAAAATATTTCCCTGTGAACCAATATAATTTATAAGAGATGTAACAAGTTTTTCTCTTATTGGATCTATTGGAGGATTTGTTACCTGAGCAAACATCTGCTTAAAATATGAAAATAAATTCTTAGACTTATTTGAAAGCACTGCAAGTGGAGTATCATTTCCCATAGAACCAAGAGGCTCTTTACCTGTCTCTACCATCTTTTTAATTATCAATTTTAAATCTTCTAGAGTGTAACCAAAAGCCTGTTGTCTTTCTTTTAAAACTTCAGGGATTAGAGGTTCATACTCTTTTGTACCATTAAAATCTCTTAATACGTGTTTATTCTTTTTAATAGCATCCTTATAATCTTGTTCTGTACAAATTTCATTTTTAATTTCGCTGTCACTTATAATTCTGCCCTGCTTTGTATCAATTAAGAAAATTTTCCCTGGTTCAAGTTTACCTTTTAATTCAATTTCCTCTGGTGCATAGTCAAGTACTCCTGCTTCTGAAGAGAGCACTACAGTTCCACCTTTAGTTATCATATATCTTGCTGGTCTAAGTCCATTTCTATCAAGTACTGCACCAACTTGAACTCCATCTGAGAAACTTACTGCAGCTGGACCGTCCCAAGGTTCTATAAGTGAACCGTGATATTCATAAAAAGCTCTTTTGTTTTCCTCCATTTTCTCATTGCCTTCCCAAGCTTCTGGTACAAGCATCATCATTGCATGAGCAGGAGTTCTTCCATCCATAATAAGAAGTTCAAATATGTTATCAAGAGAAGCTGAATCACTTCCATTTGGACTTACTATTGGGAATAACTTACTTATCTCTTTTCCAAATACCTTTGATTCAAGATTTCCTTCTCTTGCATTCATCCAGTTTCTATTTCCTCTAATGGTATTTATTTCTCCATTATGTGCAAGATATCTGAAAGGCTGTGCAAGATCCCATGTTGGGAAAGTATTAGTACTAAATCTCTGATGGACAAGAGCTATAGCGCTTTTAAAATTTATATCATTTAAATCCATGTAATACGACTTGATTTGATCTGGCAAAAGAAGGCCTTTATATATTATCTTTTTACTTGAAAGACTACATATATAAAATGATGAAGCTTCATTTCCTAAGATTCTTGAAACTTCACTTTCAGATCTTTTTCTAATTATATATAATTTTCTTTCAAATTCTTTCTGAGATTTGCATGTACTTCCTATAAAGATTTGTTTTATACTTGGTTCAGTACCTTTAGCAGTTTCACCTATAAGTCTGTTATCTCTTGGTACATCTCTCCATCCAAGTACTTTTTGTCCTTCTTCTTCTACGGCTCTTTCAATTATGCCTTCACATTGGTAAGCAAGTGCTTTTTCTTTAGGTAAAAATGCCATTCCAACTCCATATTTTCCTTCGTCTGGCAAATCAATCCCAAGATTATCACATGAAATTCTAAAGAATTCATGTGGGATTTGAAGCATCATTCCAGCACCATCCCCTGTTTTTGTGTCAGAACCAACTCCACCTCTGTGAGTTAAATTAACAAGTATTTCAATACCTTTTTTTATAATATCATGAGTTTTTTCACCTTTAATATTTGCTACAAAGCCTATACCACAATTATCCTTTTCAAATTGAGGATCATATAGTCCTTGTTTTACACATCCATTATTTGAATTCATATTTTGCCCCCCTAATATAAAATTTGCTTAAATTTATAATGTTATAATGTCCAAAAAGTTAAATAAATAAATTTTACATTGGACTTTTGTTAATATAATTAATCAGCTAGTTTTGTTATATATTATAATTGTATTTTTGACGCTTTTCAACTTCTAACTTGCATTTTTCTGTATTTATATCAAAATGTTAATATTTTTCAGAATTTATTATCAATTTATCACCTAATAGATAGTACTAACTTAATTTTATTAAGAAGCTGTAGTTTATATTTTGCAAAATTATTCATTTTTTATTATATAAATACATTTAATTTGCACTTATTATAATTAGCATTACAATTGTAAATGGAGCAAAAGCGTGTAAATCAAGCTATACACAGATTTTTTAATGTATTTAAAGAGTTAAATATATGAATATTTGCTTATGTTCATAATTCATATATTTAATTTTTATTTATCTTCATCTTCTTTATAATAAATTGGGTTTCCCATTTCTGAAGGAAAATACTGCTGCTCAACATAATGTCCCTTATAATTATGAGGATATTTATACCCTATTCCATTTTTCAAATTCTTAGCTCCACTATAGTGGCTATCCCTTAAATGAATTGGAACTCTGTACTGCGCCATTTTAGCATCAGAAAAAGCTGCATCAACTGCATTTAAAACCGAATTGCTCTTTTTAGCCTCACTTATATATATAATAGCCTCTGCTATAGGAATTCTAGCTTCTGGCATTCCTATAGTTTGAAGTGCATTAAATGCCGCATGTGCTATAAGCATAGCATTAGGATCTGCCATTCCAACATCCTCTGAAGCATGAACAATTATTCTTCTTACAATAAATTTAGGGTCTTCTCCTCCAATTATCATACGTGCAAACCAATAAAGAGCTGCATCTGGGTCTGATCCCCTCATACTCTTTATAAACGCCGAAACCATATCATAATGATTGTCACCTTTTTTATCATAGTTTACCATTCTCTTTTGCATGCATTCCTGTGCAGTATTTTCATCAATTACAATTACACCTTCTGAATTTTTAGGAGTGGATAGTACTGCCATTTCAAGAGCATTTATAGCACTTCTTGCATCTCCATTACACATATCTGCAATAAATTCTAAAGCTTCATTATTCATATCAACTTTCATGAAGCCGTATCCTCTATTAGAATCCCTCAATATATTTTTAAGTATTCCTTTTATATCTTCCTTTGAAAGAGCTTCAAGTTGAAATATTTTAGATCTACTCAAAAGTGCTCCATTTATTTCAAAATAAGGATTCTCAGTAGTCGCACCTATAAGTATAACTGTTCCCTTTTCCACTGCATCTAAAAGCACATCCTGCTGAGCACCTCTTTTTAGTGCATGTATTTCATCTATAAAAAATATAGTTCTTTTACTATACAGTTTAATAATTTCCTCTGCTTTATTTATTTCAGCTTTTATATCCTTAACTGAAGCCGTAGTTGCATTTAATTTTACAAATTCACATTTTGTTTCTTTTGATATTATATTTGCAAGAGTGGTTTTTCCAACTCCTGGAGGTCCATATAGTATAATTGATGTTAAATTATCACTTTCTATTAATCTTCTTAAAAGTTTACCTTTTCCTATGATTTTTTCTTGCCCATAAAACTCATCAAGATTTCTCGGTCTCATCCTCTGTGCGAGAGGCTTATTATGGGGATTTTTATCCATAGCCATTGTAAATAAATCCAAAATTTTTATCTCCAATCTTTATAATCTTATCTAAATTATCAAATATTAATTCATTGTTGTCAACTTAATTGACTTTTAATAATATTTATTATAGCATATACTTACGAACGGTAGTAAGGGGATGGTTATTATGACTATAGAACAAATAAAAAAAGCAGCTTTATTAAACTTTACTGAAAAAGGATACGATGGTACTTCGCTTTCTAACATTGCTGAAGAAGTTGGCATAAAAAAGCAATCGATTTATTCTCATTTTAAAAGTAAAGACGAATTATTTCTTACAGTTATGCATGAAGTTATTAATGAAGAAACAAATTTTATACATGAATTTTTTTCTCATTATGATACCAATTTAAAGTACTATTTAAAAATTTTTATTTTAAAATCAAAAGACCGGTATGTAAAAGATAATGACTCAAATATGAAATTTGTGCTGCGTATGGCATATATGCCTCCTGTTCACTTAAGAAAAGAGGTAATAAAAACTTTCAAGCTATATTTCAATGAACTTGAAAACTTACTAAATGAATTATTTTTAAGTACAAAAGAGTTTTCGTCGAATCCAAAAAAAGCCACTCTTTCTTTTATGACATTACTAGATGGCTTATTTGTAGCATTAATATACGGAGGCATTGAAAGGTTCAATGAAAAATTTGAAATTTGTTGGCAAATATATTGGAATGGTCTATTGTCTGACTAAATTGCTAAATTTTACTTTAATAATTATCATTGGAGGTATTACATGTGAAAGAAAATAAAGTTTCTAAGAAAGATACTAATATTATTTTAATATCTATACTCGTTTCAATTATTGTATGTGTTATATTTAAAATTTTTCTATTTTATGGCTTTTTAATCAGTATACTTATTACTTTATTCCTTCTTATAAAAAATGGATTTTCTATAACAGAACTTTTAAATATAATAAAACAAGGTCTTTATGAGTGTAAGTCCCTATTTATTTTGATGACATTAATAGGTGCTATGATTTCTGTATGGATGGCCTCAGGAGTTGTGCCAAGTATATTATATTATGGACTAAAATACATGCAAAATACGAACTTTTTACTTGCTACTTTTATTCTTACAACAATAGTAGCAATACTTATGGGTACAGCATTTGGTACTATAAGCTGCATTGGCATTGCACTACTAGGCTTGTCAAAGATATTTGGAATACCTAATTATATTCTTTTAGGTGCTATAGTTTCTGGTGCTTCTATTGGAGATAAAATTTCTCCCCTTTCAAGCCTTTTTAACCTTACACTTGAAACTGTGCAAATAAACTACAAAGATGCTTTAGTTTCAATACTAAAAACATTGATTCCAACTTATTTCGTATCATGTACAATATACTATTTTATAGGTAAAAATTATAGTTTAGTTCTTTCTAATTCTAATATAACCAATTTTATGTCAACAATTAATAATAATTTTTTAATCTCACCTTTACTATTACTTTTACCTTTAAGCATTATAATTATGTCTCTTTTAGGCATGAAAATGATAAAATCAACAACTTTGGCTTTAGCTTGTGGAATAATTGTTTCTATTTGTTTTGAGAAAGCAAGCTTTTACAGTATTATTGCTGCTATATTTAGCGGATATAAAATAAATACTAATTCCATTGAATTAAATAAAATATTAGTCAGTGGAGGCATTATATCTATGATATCAATACTACTTATAATAGCAGGTGCAATCGCATTAAGTAGTATATTACAGAAGACAGGTCTTATAACACCTATAATAATAAAAACAACTGAAAAAATTAAATCAAATGAAGAACTTATTTTAAAAACAGGACTAATAAGCAGTTTACTAACTGCTATAAGTGATCAAAGTGTAGGTATAATACTGCCTGGGAAAGTTTTGGGTACAAAGTATAAACAGTTAGGGCTTAAAAATTCCACTTTATCTAGAACTATATCAGATACTGGCACAATTATTGCTCCACTTATTCCATGGAATGTAAATTCTCTATTTATTTTTACAACAACGGGAATTGCTGCAACTCAATACGCACCCTATGCAATATTATGCTATATATCTCCCATAATCACCTTTGTTTCTTCCAATATGTATAAACTAAAAAAATGGGACTGCCACACTAGCATTTAATTTTATTATGCTAATGTAGTAGCTCCACCCTTTATTGTTTATATAATTATAGTTTTTTAGCTATTAACCCTTGCAGCAGCTTCCCTGCCTTTTGAAGTAACTCTAATCATATCTATGTCAAGTTTTCTACTAGTGCAGCAGCTTTTTTTCTTTGAACTGCATCCACTGCAGCATCCTTCATCAAAATCATTTGTACTTGACTTTTCTATATATCCCATATTTTCTAACTGGAGAAGCATCTGCTGAGCCATTCCCTCACTTACTCCAAGTTCTGCTGCAATTATTCTAGGTGAATAAGATTTTCCCTCTAATAATCTCTTTAATATTTTAATTAACATTTAAAACCATCCCCTTTACTTTTATTTAAATACCATAGTATTTCTATATTGAAAATGAATTTCATTATCAGTGACATTGTAAAAATTTTTATACATATCCTAAAAGTCTTCCTATTTGATAAACTACTATTGCCATTATCCATCCAATTACACAAGTATATATAACTGCTGTTATTGCCCATTTATTTGAATTTGTTTCTCTCTTTATTGCTCCTATAGTAGCAACACATGGAACATATAGAAGTGACATAACCATAAAGGATATAGCCGAAAGTGAAGTAAATGAGTTTGCAAGTGCATGTACTATACCTGTTCCATCTTCAGATACTCCATATATTGTTGCCATAGTTCCAACTACTGATTCTTTAGCCGCAAAACCAGATATAAGTGCTGCACTTGCCTGCCAATTTCCAAAACCCGCTGGTTTAAATATAGGGGCTATAGCTGATCCAATTATTCCAATGAGACTATCCTTTGTACCTGGATTTACTCCTGCTGGTAAATTTGAAAGTATCCAAACTACTACAACAGTACCAAAAATAACAGTACCTGCTTTTTTTACATACGAGCCTCCCTTTTCCCACATATGGATTAAAATGCTTTTAGCTGTAGGGATTCTGTAAGGTGGAAGCTCCATAACAAAATAGGATTCTTCATCTTCAAAAACAAATTTATTTAAAAATTTTGCTGCTAATATTGCAACAACTATGCCTAGTGCATATAAAAGGAGTATATTATAGTACATAAACAAGGTTATTATTAAACCCCCAGTGAAATTATTGCCTGCTGGGGGTTGTCTTATTCAGCTAATATTTGTTCATAATAACTTTCAAGGTTATGCTTTTTTATCAACTGCCGAATATTAGCCGCTACCTTATAATATATTTTAACCTTATCATCTGTAATAATAATTTTACTTATGCCAGCAATTATTTCCTCCCTTGAATATTGGTCTTTTATTTCAAGGTTGTCAATATCACTTAAGGTCTTTTCTATATACTTGATGTCTTGAAGTATTTCATTGTTTGGCTTTGTTAGTTCTTTAATTTTTTGTTCGGTTTCTGTAATCCTGTTCTTAAGGTCTGCCGCCGCCTGCTTAAATATATCTTCATCTATAATGTTTTCTAAATAACCATTTAAGAGTTTGCTCTGTTGCGTCTTGTACTTGTTTAAATTCTGCTTTAATTGTGCCGCCTGTAAATTGCTATCTTCATTTATTTGATTTTGCAATCTTTCAACCATTCCCTCGAGAACTGATTTATACATTATCTTAAATTTATAAAGTGCTCGTCTATATGCTGTATTATTTATATAGGTGTCCAGCTTGCTTTCACTGATATTCTTATTATTACAAGACCCAGTTCCTTTCATTTTTTTAGTTTTGCAATTATAAAATCGCCTGCCCCTGTCCATATTGCTTGTATATGGATTCCCGCACTTGCCGCATATTATAAGCCCAGCATAATCAGTAATCCCTTTATATATGCCTACTTGGTTTGAATAATTAATCTTGCTAACTAATAAAACATGGCATTCTTCAAATAATTCCTTGCTAATAATAGGGGGTATCTTATCACTGTCCTGTATTATCCATTCATTTTTTGGTTTTACTGTGGCATAACTTTTTTTATTAAAAACTCGTCCAGTATCATATTTTAACCGAGCATTTACACCCATATATTTTTCATTTGTAAGTATTCGCTTTATACTGCTTTTACAGAAGGGTTTTCCTTGCCTTGTTTTAATATTTTTGTCATTCAAATAATTAATAATTCGCCTAATGCCTTCGCCGCTGGCATACAGTTCATATATTTTTTTTATTATATCCGCTTCAACTGGGATTATTTCAAGCCTGTTTTCTGCTTGTATATAGTTATAACCATATAAGCGGCTATTTGCATTAATTACGCCTTTGCGAGCACCTTCCTTAATGCCGAAACTTACCTTACTGCTTTTATCTCTGCTTTCCTGTTCATCAAATAACTGAAATAATTTTAATAGGAAGTCGCTTGATATATCCTTTGTATTAATATTTTGCTCAATAAATTTAATGTGAACACCCTTATTCCTTAAAAGGCTTATTATTTCAAAGGATAGAGTATTTCTTGCGAACCTACTTGTATTTTTAATCCATATTTCATCAAACAGTGGGGGTCGCTCTGTAATTTCATAAAGTACATGCTTTTTCTTAAGCCTCTTGTCTTTGCCTATAAATTTTTCTATAATATCAATCCCAGCATCATTGAGCATTTTATTAAATTCTGGTCTGTTATTTAACTTTGTACCTGTTAAGCCTTGGTCAGCATATATATTAATTAGCCTGCATTCTTTACTATGTGTCAGCACATTCTGAAAATATGTTTGCTGGTTTTCAAATGAATTAGCTTGGTCTTTGCTATCTGTTGAAACCCTGCAATAACAAGCCACTTTTAAAATTGCCATAACTTTTCCTCCTTAAAGTTTTTTCTACCTAATATATAATAAAAATTATCGAATATTAAAGTTGAGCTTTTTTATCCTAAATAAAGCAAAGAGGAAGGCATTATCTACCTTCCTTTTTAGGGCATTCTTTTTCATTTTTCATGTATGCCAGCGGCTTTTCTTTAAACCTGTGGCATGAATTATAATTTATATTATGTTTGCACTTTGTGCACTGGGGAACAAAGGTTATTTTTATTTCATCTTTGTTTTGCATAAATCTTTTTTTTGCTTTATCCATTTATATCAACTACCGTATTTCTAAAATTAAAGCCTTGTTCCAACATTTCAACCGCTTTGTCATAGGTTTGTTGGTCGGTTACTTTGTAAATACAATCAAGTGTCCAGCCATAAGTATCAGGTACAGCCTTGCACAAATCTATATTTTCAGCGGATAGGCTCTGGCTGTTTACATGAAGCCTTATACCTTTTTTCTGTAAATACACTTCGGCGATATTGTGTTTGCCGCACTTAAGTCCTGTATAAGCTGGGGTTTCTTTTGTAGTGCAACCTTTGTCCACCATGTAAGTAATCATTTTATCGAACATCTTTTGTATAGCTGGTTCAATTTGCTTTTTCTTACTGGTTTCTGGCTTTTTAGTTTCAACTATTTTGCCGCCTGCCGCATTTTCTGGGGCTTGCTCTTGTAATTGTACC
>JAQUXS010000128.1 GCA_028692255.1 Clostridium sp. | reverse complement strand
CTTGATGAAGGTGATTATTCAGAAAAGCTTACAGCTATTTTAAAAATGAATGATATAAAAAGTCTTACTGTAGTAAGAATGGAAGTTCCTTGCTGTGGTGGAATAGTAAATGCGGTCAAAAATGCACTTAAGGCAAGTGATAAATTAATTCCTTGGCAAGTAGTTACAATTTCAACTAATGGAGAAATTATTGAATAAAAAAGTTTAAAGTACTATACGGTATTTAATAAAATAGATAATATTATTAGTAAAGTGGCTTAGCCACTTTTTTTTGTATCAATTTATATTAGGAAAAAATACATTGATTATATAAAAATAAAGGATATTAAGGGCATTGTGTAGAATAATTATGTTAACTAGATATTGAATCTGTTAAGTTGATATGAAAATAAATATTCAAAAAAATTTATAAAAATAAAATCAAAAAAGCGCAAAAAATCCTTGCAGAAATATGATGATTTTTTAAAAAAGTAACCAATGTTCAATGTCTAAGGTTGAATATTCCGCCCCTGCAACTAGAGCAGGAGTAAGATTATTTAAAGATGAGTGCTGACGTAAAAAGTTATAGTGATAAATAAAAGATGTAATTAAAGCTAATGCAGAATTAAATTCTTTAAAACCTTTTTTAGTTTTATACCAGGCTTTAAAAGTTTTATTGAATGATTCAATAAAATTGTTATTTAAGTCATCTGAAAAGGCTGAATATTTATGATGGATAGTATAAGGATATAGATTTTTTATTGACTCATTATAAGCATCCCATCTATCAGTTACAATCTTTTTAGGCGAAGCTCTTGTAAGGAGTGAACTATTAAAAAATAACTTGTATGCTTGATTAGAATTTCTAAAAGGCGATAAAACAAAAGAAATAATTACTCGAGTTTCAGAATCAAGTAGCAGCCAAAGATAATAATCAACACCTTTTATTTTGACATACGTTTCGTCGGCGTGCCATTCATCAGAAGAGAGATTAAGATAAGGCATAAAATTCTCGGAAATAAATTGAAACCAAGGAGCAAAAATTTTTGTCCAGTTATGAACAGTGACATGAGAAACAGAAACATCATAAACATGCTTCAGTATTCTTTTAATAACTCTTGTTGATGAATAGCCATCATAGTATAGAGTCAAAGAAATTAATATGATATTTGGGGGATGTCTGAATCCCTTAAAGGAAAATTTTCCTTCAAGTTCAGGAGAAGTTAAAAGATCATCTGGTGGTAAAATAGGAAGTTTAAAAGAAAAGTTACACTTTTTATCACCACACTTGAGATGAATATAAGTGTCATAACGATGCCAAACAAAGGTTGATTTATGGCAAATAGGGCATCTAGGATATCCTTTAGAAATTTTAGAGGATTTCTCTAAGATAAATTGTCGCTTACAATGCTTACATTGATATTTTTGAAATCCTTGTTTGTCCTTACCAAATTTATAAATATCATTTGAAAAACAGCGAGGACAAATAATTTTTTCAAAAGTATTTATAATTATTCATATCAATCGCTCCTTTCAGGGAGATATATTTTCTTTCTTACTTATAATATAACTCAGAATAGGAGCGGTTGTATAAACAATATTAACTTAACAAAATCTAATATGGTTTAAGGAGATATAATTATGAATAATTATATTATTAAAGAAAGTAATGACGATGAAACAAAATTAGTTATAGACAAGCTAGTAGAGTATAATTTGTCTATGGTTCCACAAATTCAAGAACAGCCTTTCATATGGATAAATAGAGTTGTTAAAAACAATGAGGATAAAATTATTGCAGGCCTAAACAGTAAAATGTATTGCTGGAATTGCTTGTATATAGATTCTTTTTGGGTTGATTCTGAGTTTAGAAGAGAGGAACTTGGTACAAAACTTTTAAATGAAGTTGAGAAAATAGCTATAAAGAAAGGGTGTAAGCTGATTCATTTAGACACATTTGATTTTCAAGCAAAGGATTTTTACATAAAACAAGGATATGAAGTTTTTGGAGTCCTGGATAATTGTCCAGAAAATCATAAAAGATATTATATGAAAAAGAGTGTATAGTTACAATAGGAAAAAAGATGAGTGCTTTGCCACTCATCTTATATTATTTACTTCCTTTAAAATCTTTTCAAGTTTTTCAGTAGATGCTATTCGATTATTGCATTCGGAACTATCTAAACAAATATTAAAACCAATTGACTTATAAGAATTTTCGCCAGTTGTTTTACATATAGGGGAAACATTTTTTCATATGATATACTTTACTAGCCTCAATGATATTCGGATCAGGTGAAATTCTAAAAGCATTCTTTATATCATTTAAACACTTTCTTATATAATTATAGGTGTTTGTATTACATTAAATTAAGTTAACATCATATTGTTCAAGTAAAGTCATTATAGTATTGCTAGGAGCAGCTTCTGTGATAAGACCATTGAAATCAGTTATATTAGAAAAATTAAAAATTCCATCTAAGTTAAATCTCTCATTTGGTGCCATTAGAAATAATTCTCTAGATATTTTCATAATTGATTTTTTAGTTCCAGCATCTTCAGATTCACCAGTACTAATACTTCCATCGCGAAGATCTATTCCACTGCAGCCTATAAAAGCTTTATTACAGCGATAAAGATTTATTTGTTCATTAGAATGAGAACCTATATTTCCACCAACAAGAGCATTATAATCTCCTCCAATAAAAATAACATGTGTTTTTGAATCTAAATTAATCATTGATGAG
>JAQUXS010000079.1 GCA_028692255.1 Clostridium sp. | reverse complement strand
AGATATTCAGTTACAATCATTACTTTTTCTTTATAAGAAAACTTATGTTTAAATGACATAGAAAATGCCCCCTCCTAAATAAACAAGTTTTATTATTTCACTTGTCTACCTAGAAGGGAGCATATCAAAATAGTGCGGTGGTTTATTTTTTTATTGTTTAAATTCTAGATTATTTGTAAAGCTAAAAATTTTCTCATATAAATAAAAATTATTACAACTAACAAGTTTGACTATAATTATTTTACAAAGGTAATATATGATTATAAACAACAAGGGGGAGTAATCTATGCTATCTACAGAAATTTTAAATAATCCTTTTCTTAACAAAGGAACTGCATTTACTAAGGAAGAAAGAAAAAAATTTGGTTTAACTGGAACATTACCATCAGAAGTACAGACATTAGAACAACAGACAAAGCAAGCATATGATCAATTTTTAAGTAAAACAACTGATTTAGAAAAAAGAATTTTCTTAATGAATATTTTTAATACAAATCGTATTCTATTTTTTAAATTGATGGGTCAACATGTGGTTGAATTTATGCCAATCGTTTATGATCCAACTGTTGCAGATTCTATTGAACAATACAATGAACTATTTGTAAAACCTCAAGATGCAGCTTTCTTATCAATTAATGAACCAGAAAATATTAAAGAAAGTTTAAAAAATGCTGCAGCTGGTCGTGATATACGTTTAATCGTAGTTACAGATTCTGAAGGTATATTAGGTATGGGTGACTGTGGTGTAAATGGTGTGGATATCGCCATTGGTAAATTAATGGTATATACTGCTGCAGCTGGTATAAACCCTAGTCAAGTATTACCTGTTTCTATTGATAACGGAACAAATAATAAAGAATTACTTAATAATCCACTTTATTTAGGAAACCGTCATGAAAGAGTTTATGGTGATAAATACTATGACTTTATTGATAAATTTGTTAAATCAGCAACAGAATTATTTCCTGAATTATTGCTTCACTGGGAAGACTTCGGTCGTTCAAATGCTGCTACTATCTTAGAAAAATATCAAGATAAGATCACAACATTCAATGATGATATACAGGGAACAGGAATTGTTGTATTAGCAGGTGTATTAGGTGCATTAAATGTTTCTAAAGAAAAATTAGCTGACCAAGTTGTAATGACATTTGGTGCAGGTACTGCAGGTGTTGGAATTGCAAACCAATTATTAGATGAAATGATCCGTCAAGGAGTACCAGAAAAAGAAGCACGTAAACATTTCTACATGGTAGACAAACAAGGGGTATTATTCGAAGATACAGAAGGATTAACTTCTGGTCAAAAATCATTTGTAAGAAGCCGCTCAGAATTCACTAATGCAGATGAATTAACTAACTTAAAAGAAGCAGTTAAAGCAATTCATCCTACAATCATTATAGGTACTTCAACTCAGCCAGGTACATTTACAGAAAAAATAGTTAAAGAGATAGCAGCTCATACTGCTCGTCCAATCATCTTCCCATTATCAAATCCTACTAAACTTGCTGAAGCAAAAGCAGAAGATTTAATTAAATGGACAGATGGTAAAGCATTAGTTGGTACAGGAATACCTGCTGGAAATGTTGAATACAAAGGGGTTACTTATCACATAGGTCAAGCAAATAATGCATTAATGTATCCAGGATTAGGTCTTGGAATTATTGCTTCAACTGCTACTCGTGTAAATAGAGAGATGTTATCACAGGCAAGTCATGCTTTAGGCGGAATTGTTGATCCTAGTAAGCCAGGTGCAGCAGTATTACCTCCAGTATCAAAATTAGCTGAGTTCTCACATACAATAGCTGAAATTGTTGGTCAAAGTGTTTTAAATCAAAAATTAAACCGTGAACCAATTTCAGATATTAAAAAGGCAGTATCAGATGCTAAATGGGCACCTGAATATGCTCCATTAGATATTAAATAAAAATATCAAAGAATATAATGATATTTTATTCAAGTAAACAGTATTGAATATAATCGTGGCCTATTATGATAAAGACCACGATTATATGTTTATTGCAATATTTCAGAAAATTTTTATTTTTATATGAAAAAGATGAAAAAGAGGGGGTAGTATTGATGGCACAAGAATCAAATAATTCAAAAAATGTTCAAGATGATAAAGAAAAAACCGGATTTTGGTCCATAAAAATCAGCGGAGTTAGCCTTCCAGTCTATTTAATTATGCTAGTTATTTTAATTGTTGCGATTAAATTAGGCAAATTGCAGATGGGAATAATTGGAGCTGTTGCTGTATTAGTATTGCTAGGAAACTTATTTCATTACATTGGGAATCACTTACCTATTTTTAAATCTTACTTAGGTGGGGGATCTGTTTTCTGTATTTTCGCTTCTGCTATTATAGCTACTTTTGGTATTTTACCTAGTGGGACAGTTAAAATAGTTTCAAGTTTTGTAAATGATATGGGATTTCTTGATTTCTATATTGCTGCTCTAATTACAGGAAGCATTTTGGGTATGAAACGTGAATTGCTAATGAAAGCATCTGTTCGTTTTATCCCTGTAGCATTTATTTCAATGGCTGCATCATTTTTTGCGGTTGGGCTTGTTGGCATGCTAATTGGTCATGGCTTTGGAAAATCTGTATTATATGTTTCATTACCTATGATGGTTGGTGGTATAGGCGCTGGTTGTGTTCCTTTGTCTGGAATTTATGCTTCTGCATTAGGAAAGCATTCATCAGACATTATATCACAATTAATTCCAGCATCTGCTTTTGGAAATGTACTTGCAATTATTACTGCTGCTTTAATTGCAAAAATAGGGACAGCTTTCCCAAAAGCTAATGGTAACGGAGCTATTATGAAAGTAGATACAGGAAAAGGAGAAGTAAAAGAGGAAAAGAGAGAACTTAAATTAGATGTTGTTCAGATGGGTGTTGGTTTGCTTGTTTCAATTTCTTTCTTTCTTCTAGGAAACATTGTAAATTATTTTATCCCAAGAGTTCATGCATATGCATTCATGATTATTATAGTAGTAATTTGTAAAGTAACTAATATTATTCCTAAATATTATGAAGATAGTGCAATTATGTTTAATAAATTAATTATGAAAAATTTAACCCCAGCAGTATTATCTGCAATCGGAATTGCTCTACTTAATTTGAATGTGTTAGCTCAATCATTAACTTGGCAATTTGTAGTTCTTTGCTTTACAAGTATTATAACAATATCTGTTGTTTCAGGTCTTGTAGGAAAATTATTTGGACTATACCCTGTTGAATCTATGATTACTGCAGGATTATGTAATAACAGCATGGGTGGTACAGGAAATGTAGCTGTTCTTTCAGCTTCTAATCGTATGGAATTAATTGCGTTTGCTCAAATGGGTAACAGATTGGGCGGTGCTATTGTGTTAATTGTAGGAAGCTTTTTGATAAGGATGCTGAGTTAGAACAATGATCAATGAACGAATGATCAATGATCAATAAAAGACAAAAGACAAAGACAAAGACAAATGATCAACAATAAAGTGACAAATTTAATATAAGGCTATGTTTTGATTGGTGATACTTTTCCGAAAATAGATTATAATATAAGTATAATCTATTTTCGGAGGTATATACTGAAGTTTTCTTTGCTTACCCATAAACCAGCAAATATGCCAAGACCTTCTTGTGATAGAGGTAAAGAGGTTAAAAAGCGTGGTATTAGTAAAGAACAAGTTTGTGTTGCAACTGATCTTGACAGTTCACAGTAATATCCCTCATAGTTATACTATGGTAAAGGATTTTAAGAGAAGACAACCGATATTTATAAAAATTTAAATTTATTTACATAATTACTGAAATTATAATCCATAAGTTATGTATAATAAGATAGGGTATTGAATAATCATATTAAATAACTCATATTAATATTTTTTTATTTATTTCAATTTAGTTTGTAAAATTCAACTTAAGAGGTAGAGTTAAGGATATGAAGCATATAATACAAATAATATTTACAATTATAGTTGTATGTACAATTATTGTTACAATGATAAAAGTGATTAAGAAAAATGACAAGAAAAATTATAAATCTGACGGTATGATGATTGGATTTGTAATCGGTTCAATTTCTGGTTATTATATACTGAATGCAATTATATGTGCACCTATAGGAATGTTTTTGGGTATCGAAATTGGAAAAAATATAAAAAGAAATAGTTAAAATTTATAATATTGTGAGAACGTCTCTAGGTATGTGTAAATTAAAATAGAATAGATCGATTTCAACTGGAAATTACTATGGGAATTTGTTGCTGTAGTAATTTTTGAGTTTTTTGAATAATAAAGTAAGCTGATAAGTTTTCTAAAGTTTTATTCCACGATTTTATTACTATAGGATATTTATATTTTCTTGATTTTTGATGCTATATATTTTATAGAATTTCTAATTTGATGAATTATGCAACTTTGTATATTTACATTTGGGAACACCGTTTTTATGGCATCAGGAAGTTCTTTAAGTTCATCCATGCAAGCAATTTATAGCATATACAAAGTATTTGAAAATATATGCTTGCATATTGTATAATCAAACAAATGAACAATTGTGACTAAATACGAATTAATTTTAGATGAAAGTAGGGATTAAATTGAGAATAGCACATGGAATTGAAATGCTTGAAATACCTTGCAACTTCATGGGGAGAATGACGCAAATATACCCTGTACTAATATGGGATGATAAAGATAGTGTTCTTGTAGATACGGGCTTTCCTGGACAATTGGAAAGTTTTCAGCAAGCAATAAAAAAAGTGGGGATGTATTTTGAAAGAATCAATAAGATACTTTTAACACACCAGGATATAGACCATGTAGGTTCTCTTGCAAGTATTGTAAAAAAGTTTGACGGTAAAGTTCAAGTAATTGCTCATGAAATAGAGAAACAGTATATAACAGGGGAAAAAACTCCAATCAAGTTAGCCCAACTTGAGCAAAATAAGGATTCGCTTCCTGAAGAAAGAAGAGGATTTTATGAACTTCTTAAGACTGGTTTTGCCAATTCAAAAGCTAAGGTTGATGTAAAAGTGATTGATGGCGATGTGCTTCCATACTGCGGAGGAATAAAAGTAATTTATACCCCTGGTCACACTCCGGGTCATATTTGTTTTTATCATATGGAAAGTAAAACTCTTATAGCAGGAGATGAAATGAATATTAAGGATGGACATTTAATAGGACCTAGTCAGAGCAACACTTATGACATGGAAGAGGCGGTTAAATCCCTTGAAAAATTCACCAAGTATGATATAAAGAACATAGTATGCTATCACGGTGGGTTATACAATGATAATGCAAATGAAGCTATATGTGAATTAATTGGGAGTACTAGAAAATAGTATATATTTATATTAGATTCAGAAAAGTAAACTTTAAAGAATTGAATATTAATTTAGAACAAAATATTCTTAAACATAGCATAAAATAAAACAAACCGCCGTACTAAAGATAGTGCAGCGGTTTATTTGTAGTGAATAATAGTGAATAAAAAAAGGTCATAATGATAAGCGTTACAGAATTATGATAAATTAAAAGAAATAGAGTAAAAAATGAAAAATTCCTAAAGATGTGGTAAAATGTTATTAAAACAACAACAAGTGTCTGCATATGATAAACAATTTATTAATGGACATTTTGAAAGGGGACATTTTTAAGTGGAAAAAAAAGAGTTATCACGAGGGCTAAAAGCGCGTCATATTGAATTGATAGCTTTAGGGGGTACAATTGGAGTAGGTTTGTTTATGGGGTCAGCTAGCACAATTAAATGGGCTGGACCATCAGTATTGTTGGCTTATGGAGTAGCCGGCATTGCTATGTATATAATTATGAGAATAATGGGGGAAATGCTTTACCTTGAACCGATTACGGGTTCTTTCGCAAATTATGCACAAAAATATATATCGCCTTGGGCTGGTTATATGACAGCATGGTGCTATTGGTTTATGTGGATAGCTGTTGGCATGTCAGAAATTACAGCTATAGGAATTTATATGCATTATTGGTTTCCGGCCTTGCCAGCTTGGATTCCTGCACTAATTGGTGTTAGTATCTTAGCTGCTGCAAATATGGCTTCAGTTAAGTTTTATGGTGAATTTGAATTTTGGTTTTCAATTATTAAGGTTGTAACAATTGTAGCTATGTTAATAATTGGATTTGGTCTTATTTTCTTTGGTATTGGTAACCATGGCACAGCTATTGGTCTAAGAAATCTTACGGCACATGGTGGCTTTTTTGCCGGCGGTTGGAAAGGCTGGTTATTTGCTTTATGTATGGTAACAGCATCATATCAAGGTGTAGAACTTATTGGTATTACAGCTGGAGAAGCAGAAGATCCAAAGAATACATTGAGAAAAGCAACTAAAAATATAATTTGGCGTATATTAATATTCTACATAGGCGCTATATTTGTAATTGTAACTATTTATCCATGGAATCAAATTAGTACGCTTGGAAGTCCATTTGTTTTGACTTTTTCTAAAATAGGGATTGCGTCTGCTGCAGGTATAATAAATTTCGTAGTGCTTACAGCTGCAATGTCTGGCTGTAATAGTGGAATTTATAGTTGTGGCCGTATGCTTTATACATTGTCAAAAAATGGGCAAGCACCTAAATTCCTAGGTAAATTAAATAAAGATGGTGTTCCATCTAACTCTATTAAAACAACATTAGCTTGTTTATTTATAGGCGTAGTTTTAAATTATATTTTTCCAAATTCTAAGTTATTTGTTTATATCTACAGTGCTAGTGTTCTTCCAGGTATGGTTCCTTGGATTGTTTTATGCATAAGTCAAATAAAATTCAGGAAAGAACATTCAGAGGAAATGGCAGATCATCCTTTTAAATCAAAACTTTTCCCATATGCAAACTATATTGTAGTGGCATATCTTTGTTTAGTTTTAGTTGGTATGTGTGTTAATTCTGAAACACAGATGTCTTTATTGATTGGAGCTGTGTTCTGTGTTATTGTTACCATTGGGTATTTTGCTTTTGGTATATATAAAGGGAAAACTAATAATGCTGAGAAGGAAGAAGCAGTACAAGAGTAATAAAATTCAGAGCAGCTGTATAAACACTAAACAGCTGCTTTTTTTGGCTGTATATTAATATTTTACGGTTTAAAATTAGTATATTCTTTTATAAAGGTTATATATTATAATATAATTAAATAAAGTATAAAATTAATGTTTAGTTATTAAGGAGGAAATTGCTATGTTGTATAGAAAGCTTGGCAAAACCAATGAAAAAGTTTCTGCGTTGGGATTTGGGTGTATGAGACTTCCAGTTATTGATGGTGACGGAACTAGAATTGATGAAAAAGAAGCTACGCAAATGATTCATAGTGCTATTGATAGGGGACTTAACTATGTGGATACGGCATATCCTTATCATGGTAAAGGAGGGGCAGAAGGAGGAGAAAGTGAACCTTTTATAGGAAGAGCTTTAAAAGATGGATATAGAAAAAAAGTTAATCTAGCTACAAAACTTCCTAGCTGGCTAATTAAAACTAGAGAAGATATGGACAAGTATTTAAACAAGCAGCTAGAACGTCTGCAAACTGATAGAATAGATTTCTACTTGTTACATGCCTTAAGTGCAGAACGATGGGACAAGTTAGAAAAACTAGGTGTAAAGGAATTTTTGGATTCAGCAATAAAGGATGGAAGGATAAGATATGCAGGGTTTTCTTTCCATGATAAAATAGATGTATTTAAGAGAATAGTAGATTCCTACCACTGGTCTTTTTGTCAAATTCAATATAACTATTTGGACGAGTATAATCAAGCTGGAACAGAAGGACTTAAATATGCAGCAGATAGAGGCTTAGGAGTTGTTATAATGGAGCCACTTAGAGGAGGTAGAATAGTTAGAAACCTTCCTGAAAAAGCTAAAGCTGTTTTTGATAAAGCTAAAATAAAAAGATCTCCAGCTGAATGGGGGTTAAGATGGGTATGGAATCATCCAGAGGTAAGCGTTGTTTTAAGCGGTATGAGTATAAAAGAAAATGTTGAAGAGAATCTCAAAATAGCTGATGAAGCTAAGGCTAATTCCCTTACAGAAGAAGAAATTAAAATAGTTGATAATGTTAAAAATATATTTAAAGATAGGATAAAAGTTAACTGTACTGGCTGCGAATATTGTATGCCTTGTCCAGCAGGAGTAAATATACCTAAAAATTTTTCTTGCTATAATGAATACAGTACATTTGTTACTGAAGAAACAAAAGAGGAACTTAAGAATATATATAGCAGGCTTGATGAAGCTGAAAGGGCTGATAAGTGTCTTAAATGTGGTAAATGTGAAAAAGCATGTCCACAAGGAATTAAAATTCGTGAAGAACTAGAGAAAGTTAAAGAGCTATTTATTTAAAGTAAAGGGATTGCTACACTAAAAATAGTGCAGTGGTCCCTTTTTAAGCAAAATTTTTATTTATGGAGTATAAAATATGTAACTAAACTTGCACCTAAGGCTAATAAAAAAATCGCTAAAGTAACAATAACAATAAATCTATTTTTCTTGGCGGTTTTAAGTTTATCTTCAGTACTTTGTTTTTTCTTTGCTATTTTGGTAGATATGTAAACTTGTAAAAAAATACATATTAAAAGACCTATGACATAAGGATTGCCGGTTTTAGCCTGTGGATGTTGAATTTCATCTATAATCATAAGTACTGAAAATATTACTGAAATAAGTGCACATGCTTCGCTTAAATGAAGTAATAGTTTCCTTTTAGTTTCTTTATTTTTTACATCTAAAAAGCTAATTTTAAATGCTTTGTCACTTAAAGTTATTTTGTAGGATAGAATCATTACAAGCATACCTATTGCAAGTATTAATAGAATGTATCCAGATGGAACTGACCAAATATTATAACCAACATAAAATATTATTGTAATAAATAGTAAGAAAAATATAACTATTATAGAGGATTTAACTGCTTTTAGAAGTGCTATATTTTCTCTCTCGTCTTTCTTTGTGTTAAAAATGTTAATTATAAAATAGGAACCTAGCATATAAAAAAGGGCCATACCTATAAATTCAATAAGTTGAAGTTTATTCATATTCTTCGTCCTCCTCTATCAATTGAAATACTTCGTCTACGGTTTTACCAAAATAATTTGCAATTTTGAAGCTGAGTTTTAAAGAAGGGTTAAAAGTCCCTCTTTCAACTTCTAATATTGTTCCTCTTGATACATCTAAAGCATTAGCTAATTCCTCCTGAGTAATCTCTTTCTCAGCTCGTAACACTTTTATTCTAGTTTTGAATATTTTGTGTTTTTCAATCAAATAAAACCCTTCCTCCATATATTGTAAAATTATTGTATTATATTAAATACAAAAAGTCAAATATATATTACATTAAGCTTATTTTATTTTTGTTTAACTTAAACTTATATTGTACATAACATAAGATTAACATTGAGAAAGTAAACTTAAAATATAAAATATGAATCAAATGGGGGAAGCTAATTGAATGTAAGAAAAATTTTGGAAGAGAACCCGTTAATTGCAGCAGCTAAACATGAAAATTTAGAAGTTGCTGTGAATTCAAAAGTAGCAGCTGTATTATTGATTGACGGTAAATTAAGCAATTTAATGGAAAATAAGTTTCAAGTATGCAGTGGTAAAAAGCCAATATTCGTACATATTGATTTAGTAAAAGGACTTTCTAATGATAAAGAAGCTATAAACTTTATAAAAAAGTATATAAATCCTGCTGGGATTGTATCTACTAAAAGTGCCATGCTTAAAGCTGCTAAAAAGAAAGGCTTAAAGACAATACAGAGAATTTTTCTAATTAATTCTAGATCATTAACTAATGCTATAGAAAGCATTAGGGAAAATGATCCTGATATAGTGGAGGTTATGCCAGCTTTAGCATATTCCATTGTTAAAACTTTAAAGAAGGATATAGATAAACCCATAATATTAGGCGGATTAATTAATAATAAAGAGCAAATATTAGATGGATTAAAAGCAGGGGCAGATGGAGTATCCTTTAGCAAAAGTGATTTATGGAACATGGATGTTAAGAGTGAATTTTAATATGCTCTAAATATCAAGGCATATATACTATTACACTAACAATTTAATAAAATAAGATAATGATTGCTGATGGAGACTTGAGAAAATCAGAATCATCTTTTTTAGAGAAACTATGTTTATAGGGCTTAATTGTTATGGACATAGATAAAAACGAAGAAGGTGATTTGCGCGTTTTTTTGAGTTTCCATTTTTTAATGAATATAAGTTTTATGGAGGTATATACGGTGCAAACAGTAGAAAAATTAAAACCAAGTAGAAATAAAATTGCAGTAAAAAAGGTAAATATAAAGAGGATTGAGCCATATTTGTATCTTATTCCTTGTTTAATTATTTTTTTAGCATTTACATATTTCCCATTTTTTAAAACAATATATTTGAGTTTATTTAACACCAATGCTCAAGGCCAAATAAGTTCCTTTGCAGCATTAACAAATTATACGGATCTTTTTAAATCAGCTTCTTTTATAAACAGCATAGTAGTAACTTTTAAATTTGTAATATTTACAACTGTTCCCTCTATCATATTAGGACTTTTAACAGCTCTATTATGTAATAATAAATTAAAATTCAAAGGTATATTTAATACTATGTACGCTATGCCAATGGCTGTATCATCAGCATCAGCTTCTATTATATGGCTTCTACTTTTTAACCCAAGCATAGGTTTGGTAAATTATATATTGAAAAAGAATATAGGCTGGCTTGTAAGTCCATTTTGGGGATTTATTGCAGTATCTATCGTAGCAATATGGATGAATACCTGCATAAATTTTATATTTATAACAGCAGGACTTAAAAACATTCCAAAGGAGTTAAGTGAAAGTGCAGCAATAGATGGTGCAAATTATTTACAGTGCTTAAAAGATGTAATATTGCCATGCTTGTCTCCAACATTATTTTTCGTTTTAGTAATAAATATAATTAACGGTTTTCAGACTTTTGGACAAATTAATATTATGACTTTAGGAGGACCAGGAGAGGCCACTAATGTATTGGTTTATTCTATCTACAGAGATGCATTCTTTAATAACAGATTTGGAGTAGCTAGTGCGGAGTCTATAATACTTTTTATCATAATGCTTGTTATAACACTGCTTCAATTTAGATACGAAAAAAATAAAGTATTTTACAGTTAGTAAGGAGAGGAAACTAATAATATGAAGAAAAAAATTAATAAGTTAATTCTTTATGGAGTAAATATTGCTTTTTCATTTATAGTTATATTGCCACTTTTATATGCATTACTTGTTAGTCTAATGCCACCTGATCAGATATTTTCATATCCACCTAAGCTAATTCCCAAAAGCTTTTATATTCAAAATTATATTGATGCTTTAAATATAGCACCAATAATGGGATTTATTGTGAACAGTTTTGTTGTATCTATAGCAGTTACTATTGGACAAATTTTAACTTCTTGCATGGCAGCCTTTGCATTTTCATTTTTTAAATTCAAAGGTAAAAATATATTGTTTATAGTAATGCTAGCTACAATGATGATTCCTGCAGAATCCATTATGATATCCAATTATTTAACAGTAGGATATTTTGGGTGGTTAGACAGCTATAAGTCGCTTATAATACCATTTTTAAGTTCTGCTATGGGAATATTTATGATGAGACAGTATTATTTAACATTACCTAAAGAATTATATGAAGCAGCTAGAATTGATGGATGTAATAGCTTTAAGTTTTTAATAAAGGTAGTAATGCCTATGTCAAAACCTATGTTAGGTTCCTTAGGAGTGTATACTTTTTTAGCTACTTGGAATCAATACCTTTGGCCGCTGCTTGTAACTAGCAATGATAAGTCAAGGACTGTACAAATAGGAATAAGCATGTTGCAATTTTCAGAGAATCAGTCCTTTGGCATTATAATGGCAGGCATTGTAATGGTGATTTTGCCTTCAATTATAATATTCATATTTGGTCAAAAACAACTTATAGAAGGTATGACATCTGGTGCAGTAAAAGGTTAATATAAAAATTTATATATATTAATAAAATTAAGTTATTATAAGGGGAGAAAAAAATGAAAAAAAAGATTATAAGCTTATTAACAGCATCATTAGTTATAACAGCAAGTTTGCTTGCTGGATGTGGAAGTAACAATCAAACAAGTTCTAGCAGCAAAGCTCCAGTGCAAATAACTTTTTGGCATTCCATGGGAGGAAAGAATGGACAAGCTATAACAAAATTAGTTAATGATTTTAACAGCACACATAAGGACGTTAAAGTAAATGCTCAATATCAAGGAAAATATGATGAGGCAATAGATAAGCTAAAGAGTGCTAAAAAAGCTAATGGTGGGCCAGATGTAATGCAGGTATATGACATAGGTACTAGGTTTATGATTGATAGTAATTGGGCTATACCAATTCAAAAGTTTATAGATCAGGAAAAATATGATACATCACAATTAGAACCTAATATATTAGGATATTATACTGTTAATAATAAACTTTATTCAATGCCTTTTAAT
>JAQUXS010000078.1 GCA_028692255.1 Clostridium sp. | reverse complement strand
GGAATTATGGCAGCAGCTGCTGATATATTGGGGAGCGTTTTGTTTTCATCAAGTGGAACTTATTTTCCAGGATTCACATTAAGTGCATTTGTAGGCGGAATAATTTATGGATTATTCCTTTATAACAAAAAAATAAATATGCTAAATATTTTTTTAGCTGTAGTATTAATAAATGTTTTTGTTAACATGGGACTTAATACAATTTGGCTTACAATGCTTACTGGAAAAGGATTTATGGCAATAATAATTCCAAGATTAATAAAAAATATTATAATGATACCAATTCAAACAGTTCTTGTGTATATATGCTGTGATAGAATTGTGTCGCTTGTAAAATTAAAATTTGTAAAACAAGTATAGCATCAATGTAAATGGTAAACTCAATAGAGTTTTGTGAAAAATAGAGGAAGATTCTAAATACTAAATGATTTATTCATTTTGAGGTTTAGAGTCTTCTTTGTTCTTATTATTCTTAAATGAATTATTAGCTTTTAAGACCGTAGGGACTGTATTAAAAGAAAATTTCAAAGGAAGCAGAAAAATAACCACAAATGAAAGAAAAGATGTATGGATTGTAGGGTTAAAAGATGCCAAAGATTCTATGATAGTTAAACCAATATGTAATGGACCGTGGTTTATGAGGACTTTTAGAGATAAGATTAATCACAAAATTAGCAGAAAAGCCTATATGATTCCTTACAATGACAGGTATCTTCGCGCAATTGGGAGAAATCATAATGAACAATATGTAGTAAAGAAAAATAAAAAATTTTATAGAAATGTGGAAGAAAAAGAAAGGTATCATTTCTTTCTTAATTTAAGACCTTGGCTTAGAAGTTATAGAGGTGTTGCAACTAAATATTTGAATAGATATTTTAAATTTTTTATACTGTTTGATTCAAAGAAAATAATGAATTATATGAGTGTGCTCCGGTATTTAATGAGAAGGAGTATATTTATTAGAACAAGTGAAATAAGTGCAGCACAATAAAAAGAATATTAATTAATGTATGAATGGTCAATAAAGGTTGATTCCCCTGCGTTATACTTCGGATAACTTAAAAATACAAAGAAAATTAAAACATGGGAAAAGACCCTAGCGGGTTAAAACAATAGGAGAATTAATAACAACAATCTTTTGATACAGTCACTAGGGAGCTGAGAGTGAAAATATAACTCATAGCAATTAGTTTTAAATTTTAAATATGCTTCCCCTGTCAATTAAATTGGTATTTGAAAGATATAGAGGCTTAACGTCATGTTTAATTAAAAAAGCAAGAACTTCTTTCCCATAAATATATTTATTAAGGGTTCCAAAGAAAGCAAGAAGACCATCGTTAACAAGGCCGCAGGTACCACCTATAAAGCCATAGTCAAGACCTTTAAGTTCAATGCCACCAGGGTTTAGTAAAAGTACATCAAAACCAATAGAAGTTAATGAACTGTATATTTTTGTGTCACTTGTTATAGCAGAATTTTTAGTAACAATTGCAGTAGAACATTTACTGTAGCCTTGTTTAATATTCAATATCTTTTTATTTTGAACTCTACAAATAAGTTCGCTGTCAGTATATTTTATATTGTGCATAAAAATAGTGTCTATATTAAGAGCATTTAAGATTATATTGTAAGGGTATTTGCATCTTAAATGATTTTTGCTTTTTAAAATATTATAGCCAAAACTTTGAAGCTTATTTATAAAGGAAATATCCATGTCTTTGTGTACTAAAATATTTTTATTATCTAAAATGTTTAAAAGCATGTCAGGATGTCCACATTCAGCTTCCGTGAGATTTTTGCATGGAGGAACACATATTGGATTAAAACAATTTTTGAGTAAGGTTTCTTTTTCAGAGTCTGTTGATCTAAAATCAATTAATATATTTTTCAAATAAAACACCTTCCTATTTAAAATAATAGTATTTAATCTTTGAGAAATCAATGTAAAAAACAAGGATAACTGTTCCTTTTTATCCCAAAAATTTGGATGCATATACTCAGATATTAAACACATACTAATATTTAGGAAGGAAGTGAGAAGTTTGCTTTTAAAAAGTATTATTTACGATGGAGATAACGAGGATGTAATGAATGGCATAGATAAAATGGTGAATAATATGGCATTAAAGGGGATTAAAATAGGTATTGCTGAAAGTGAAGAAAACAGTACTCATTTAGTAAAAATATTTTGTGATGATGATGAATATAAAAAGAGAATAAATACTGATATTAATCTTTATATCAGTATGATTATATATAGACTTATGGCTAAAAAATTTTTCTTTGAGAGGTTAGAAAACTTTATTGATGATACATACTTTTTCTTAAAGGGAAGTGAAGTAAATGAAATAAAAGAAATATGTATGAAAACGCTTCTCTCAGAAATAAAAATAAGTGACGAAAATACAGTGTTTTATGTAAATAGAAAGAATACAATTATGAAAAGGATATATAAATTCATAATTGAAAATGAGAATATAAATGTACAGGGTTCTGTTACTTTTAGAATAAATGAAATGGAAGATGAATTTAAAAGCATAGTTGATAAGATAATTGAAAATTATATGGTTCAAAGGGAATATGGCGAATTTATAAAACTTCTAAAATATTTTGTAGAATTTCAAGAATGTAAAATAGACGAAATTCACATATATTCAACTAGCACAGGGGAGTTTATAATAAAGGATTCCAGCGGAAATGATCTTATGGATAGGATAAATAGTGAACTTAAAGATATTAAATATAAAAATGAATCAGATGTAAATGTTGATGACACTATAATAAGCGGTCTTATAACTTTGGTTCCAAAGAAGATTATTATACATTGTAGAAAGAATTTTAAGAATGCAGAACTTTTAAAAACAATAGAAAGTGTTTTTGAAGGAAGGATAGAATACTGCGAAATGTGTAATTCATGTAAAATTTCAAAAGAACATTTAATTAAAAATTGAAAATAGCTATTGACATGTATAGTATGGAGTATACAATATGTTTAAAAGTTACAAAAAAAACAAAAGCAATGACAAGGAAGAGTAAGTAAACACTGTTCACAGAGAGGAAAATCACAGCTGAAAGATTTTCTGGATAAGATTTTCTGAAAACCACCTTTGAGTTGATAGCTGAAATTAGTAGGCTAATCCGCTATCTATATAGCGTTAAAATGTACTGAGTGAATATTGTCATTTTATTATTTAAAGTGATAGTATTAATTTGGGTGGAATCGCGAAATAAATCGTCCCATTTATAGGGGGCGTTTTTTTTATATTTAACTAGGAGGTAAAATTATGGTTAAAGTTACACTTAATGATGGAAAAGTTTTAGAAGTAGAAAAAGGCACACAAATTGGTGAAGTTGCCAAAACCATAAGTATTGGACTTTACAAAAAAAGTATCGGTGCAAAGCTTAATGGTAAAAGAGCAGAACTTATGCAGCCAATAAATGAAGACTCAAGGCTTGAAATCTTAACTTTTGATGATGAAGACGGAAAATGGATATTAAGACATACCGCTTCTCATATATTAGCTCAAGCAATGAAAAGACTTTACCCAAACGTTAAACTTGCAATTGGACCAGCAATAGATGATGGTTTCTATTATGATTTTGATGCTGATTTTCCAATAACAGTTGAAATGTTTGATAAGATAGAAAAAGAAATGAATAAAATTGTTAAAGAAAATTTACCGCTTGAAAGATTTGAACTTCCAAGAGATGAAGCAATTAAATTTATGAAGGAAAGAAATGAAGATTACAAGGTTAAATTAATTGAAGATTTACCTGAAGATGAAACAATATCATTCTACAAACAGGGAGATTTCACAGACCTTTGTGCTGGACCTCATGTACCATCAACTGGAAAAGTTAAAGTTATAAAACTTCTTTCTGTTGCAGGTGCTTATTGGAGAGGAAACGAAAAGAATAAAATGCTTCAAAGAATATATGGTACTGCATATACTAAAAAAGCAGATCTTGAAGCTTATCTTCATATGATGGAGGAAGCTAAAAAGAGAGACCATAGAAAAATAGGAAAAGAGCTTGATCTTTTCAGTATTCATGAAGAAGGACCAGGATTCCCATTCTTCCACCCAAAGGGTATGGTAATAATAAACATACTAGAAAATTACTGGAGAGAAGTTCATACAAAAGCAGGTTATGATGAAATTAAAACTCCAATAATATTAAATGAAAAATTATGGCATCAATCAGGTCATTGGGATCATTACAAAGAAAACATGTACTTTACAAAAATTGATGATGAAGATTATGCAATTAAACCAATGAACTGCCCAGGAGCAATTCTTATCTATAAAAATGCAATACACTCATATAGAGATCTACCAATAAGACTTGGAGAACTTGGACTTGTTCACAGACATGAAAAGTCAGGAGCACTTCAAGGATTAATGAGAGTAAGATGCTTTACTCAAGATGATGCCCATATATTTATGACAAAGGATCAAATAACAGACGAAATACTTGGAGTTATAAAATTAATAGATTCCTTCTATAAAGTATTTGGTTTTGAATATTATCTAGAGCTTTCAACTAGACCTGAAAACTCCATGGGAAGTGATGAAGACTGGGAAATTGCAACAAATGGTCTTATAAGTGCACTTAAAGCTGCAGGACTTCCTTACAAGGTAAATGAAGGCGATGGAGCATTCTATGGCCCAAAAATTGATTACCATCTTAAGGATTGCATAGGCAGAACTTGGCAATGTGGAACAATACAGCTTGATTTACAAATGCCTGAAAGATTTGATTTATCTTATGTAGGAAAAGATGGAGAAAAACACAGACCTGTAATGGTTCATAGAGTTGTTTTTGGAAGCATAGAAAGATTCATGGGAATATTAATAGAACATTATGCAGGAGCTTTCCCAACTTGGCTTGCACCAGTTCAGGTAAGAGTTATGAATATATCTGATGCACAGAGTGAATATCTTGATAGAATTGTTAAGATGTTAAAAGAAGCAGGCATAAGAGTTGAAAGTGATACTAGAAATGAAAAAATAGGTTACAAGATAAGGGAAGCACAAATGCAGAAGATCCCTTACATGCTTATATTAGGAGATAAAGAAGTAAGTGCAGAGAAAGTCTCAGTAAGAGGCAGAAAAGATGGAGATCTTGGACAGCTTAATGTAGATGAATTTATTGATAGAGTAAGAGCTGAAGTTGCAAGAAAAATAAATGGTCTATAATCTATTGACAAGTTAAATAGAAAAAAGTATAATATTATTGTTAAGAAGAAACATGCCGTTTCTCACCTTACAGCGTTGCTAGTGGGGTTTGATTATAACTTAGGTTATTATTGGGGGCGGCAATTTGCCGCCCTTTTGTTTTGCATTAATTGCATGTTTCTTTTTCAGTATATTCGGAGGTGAAAATTATTAGCAAGAATAAGAAATTTCTCATTAATGAAGAGATTAGAGAGAAAGAAGTAAGAGTTGTCGATAATGATAATTCTAAACTAGGTGTTATGAGTACCAGAGAAGCTATTAAAATGGCTGAAGATAAAGATTTTGATTTGGTTCTTATGTCACCAAATGCACATCCGCCTGTTTGCAGAATTATGGATTTTGGAAAATTCATATATGAGCAGAACAAGAAGGAAAAGGAAAACAAAAAAAATCAGAAAGTAGTTGTAATAAAAGAAGTAAGACTTAGTGCAACTATTGAAGAACACGATGTAGCAATTAAAGCAGACAGAGCCAGAAAATTTTTAATAGATGGAGACAAGGTAAAGGTAACAGTTAGATTTAGAGGTAGAGAAAATGACTACTCATTTAGAGGTAGAAAGATATTAAGTAATTTTACAACTAAAATAGAAGATGTCTGCACTGTTGAAAAGAATGCAAAGCTGGAAGGAAGAAATATGACAATGGTCTTAGCTCCTAAGAGAGCATAAGGCGAGGGGAGGATTTAACATGCCAAAAATGAAAACAAATAGAGCTGCTGCTAAGAGATTTAAATTAACTGGAACAGGAAAGCTTAAAAGAGCAAAAGCTTGCAAAAGTCACAAATTAACACACAAGAGTTCAAGTGAAAAGAGAAATCTTAGACAGACAGGATACGTATCAAAAACTCAAGAAGGTACAATGAAGAAAATTCTACCATATCTTTAATTGGTAGATTTCAAGGAGGTTTATTAAATGGCAAGAGTAAAAAGAGCAGTCAATGCTCGTAAAAATCATAAAAAAGTATTAAAGCTTGCAAAAGGCTATTTTGGTGGAAGACATAGACTATTTAAAACTGCTAATGAAAGTGTTGTAAGAGCACTTAGAGATGCTTATGTAGGTAGAAGATTAAAAAAGAGAGATTATAGAAAACTATGGATAGCTAGAATAAACGCAGCTACAAGAATTAACGGACTTTCATATTCAAGATTTATGAATGGAATGAAACTTGCAGGCGTTGATATAAATAGAAAAATGCTTTCAGAAATAGCTATAAATGATCCAAAAGCTTTTACTGAACTTGTAGAAACTGCAAAAAAACAATTAAATGCTTAATACATAAAAATTCAGCCAACTAAGGCTGTTTTTTTATTAAAGTGAGGAATAAATTTGGATTTGATTATAGAAAGTAAAGATAATAAAACCATAAAAGAAATAAAAAAACTTCATGAAAAGAAATATAGGAATGCTAATAAGAAATTTATTGTTGAGGGAACGAGATTTGTAGAAGAAGCACTGAAATCAGATTTTGAAATTGAATATGTTATAATAAATGAAAAACTAAAAGAAAAAGTTAGTTCAATTGTTCCAAAGGATAATACAAAAGTTCTTATTGTATCCGAAAGTATTTTTGAGAGCATATGCAGCACTGAAAACCCACAGGGGATTGCTTGTGTTGTAAAAAATAAAAAATTAAATCCTAATTTAGATGATGGATTTTATGTTCTTTTGGATAAGGTACAGGATCCTGGAAATCTTGGCACAATTATAAGAACTGCCAATGCAGCAGGGGCAAGTGGTATAATCCTAATAAAAGGAACTGTGGATGTATATAACGATAAAACATTAAGGGCAACCATGGGATCTATATTTAAAATACCTATAATATTAGATGATGATTTAAGTTTTACAATGAACCTTAAAGACAATGGTTTTAAACTTATAACGAGTTCTCTTGACACTGATATGAACTTTTATAGTTTAAATCTTAAAAATAAGGTTATAATATCAATAGGCAATGAAGGAAATGGAATAAGTAGTACTATATATGATATTTCTGACTACAAAGTTAAAGTCCCAATGCCAGGAAATGCGGAGTCCTTAAATGCATCTGTAGCAGCAGGAATAATGATGTTTGAAATTGTAAGGCAAAATATGTTGAAAAGTTGATATAAATTGGTTATAATTATAAATAAGATTATAGATAAACTTTGAAAGAGAGAGTAAGTTTAAAAAATATCTTTAGAGAGAAAGAACCCTTGGCTGAAAGTTCTTTTAGATTAAAATAAACTGAAGTTCACTCTGGAGTTCTGATTGTGAAATAAAGTAGCTTTCAGCGGTTAAAATCGTTATATTTTTGAGAGAACAATTAATTATTGTTAATCAGGGTGGTACCGCGGATACTCCGTCCCTTTGTGGGATGGAGATTTTTTATTTTTTGTATATAAAATTTTAAAGGAGAAATAGTCATGAATGAAAATTTAGGAAAGACTAAAGAAAAAGAGTTAAGTATAATCAAAACCAATGCAATTACAGAAATTAAAAGTGCAAGTAATGTAAAAGATTTTGAAGCTCTTAAAGTAAAATTTCTAGGTAAAAAGGGAGAAGTTACAAAGATACTTAAAAGTCTTGGAGAGCTTTCCAAGGAAGAAAGACCTAAAATTGGTAAAATTGCAAATGAAGTTAGAAGTAAAATTGAAAGTATAGTAAATGTTCAAGTAGAAAATATTCAAAACAAGGAAAAAGAAGAAAAATTAAAAAGTGAAATAATAGATATATCTCTTCCAGGCAAAAAACAAGTAATTGGGCATAGAAATCCGCTGGAACTTACACTAAAGAAAACTGAAGATATATTTTTATCTATGGGTTTTACAGTTGAAGATGGTCCAGAAATTGAATATGATAAATATAATTTTGAAATGTTAAATATACCTAAAGATCACCCTGCAAGAGGTGAACAGGATACATTTTATATAGATGACAATATTGTACTTAGAACTCAAACTTCACCTGTACAAATAAGAACAATGTTGAATCAAAAACCTCCTATAAAAATGATATCCCCAGGAAAAGTTTATAGGTCAGATTCAGCTGATGCTACTCATTCACCTATTTTCTATCAAGTTGAGGGACTTGTAGTTGATAAGGGAATAACTTTTGCAGACATGAAGGGTACTCTTGAAATGTATATAAAGAAGATGTTTGGTGAAAATGTTAAGACAAAATTTAGACCACATCACTTCCCATTTACAGAGCCTTCAGCAGAACTTGATATTTCATGTTTTGCCTGCGGTGGAAAAGGTTGTAAGGTGTGCAAAGGTGAAGGATATATAGAAATGTACGGCTGTGGAATGGTTCATCCAAATGTGCTTAGAAACTGTGGTATAGACCCTGAAGTTTACAGTGGGTTTGCTTTTGGAGTTGGACTTGACAGAATTGTTATGCAGACTCTTGGAATTGAAGATATAAGACAGCTTTATGAAAGTGATATGAGATTTTTAAAACAGTTTTAACAAAAATAGTGGAGGTAATTTTAAATGAAAGTTCCAGTAAGTTGGTTAAAAGATTATGTTAATATAGATTTAGATGCTAAAGAGATAGGTGATGCACTTACTCTTACAGGTTCAAAAGTTGAAGAGATAATAAATAGTGCAGATGAAATTAAAGATGTATATACAGGAAAAATATTAAAAATAGAACAACATCCTGATTCGGATAAGCTTGTAATATGTACTGTTGAGGTTAATAGTGAAGAACCAATAACAATAATTACAGGTGCTAGTAACATGAAGGAGGGAGATATTGTTCCGGTTGCATTAGTAGGGGGATCACTTCCAAATGGTGCTAAAATAGGATTAGAGAAATTAAGAGGCGTTGTATCTAATGGAATGATGTGCTCAAAGGATGAAATTGGTATTAATGACGGGGATACAGTTCGCGGACTTATGATAATGGCTCCTGATACTCCTGTTGGAAAAGATATAAAAGAAGTTTTAAAATTAGATAAACCTGTTATAGATTTTGAAATAACTTCTAATAGAGCTGACTGCTTAAGTGTTCTGGGAATTGCAAGGGAGACTGCTGCAACGTTTAATACAGAGTATAAGAAGCCTGAATACAGTTTTAATGCAGAGTCTAGTGAAAAAATTGAGGACAATATTAAAGTTCAAATAAAAGATAAACTTTGTAGAAGATACATGTCAAGAATGGTGAAGGATATTAAAATAGAACCATCACCTGCATGGATGGCAGAAAGATTACTAGAAGCAGGAGTTAGACCTATAAATAACATTGTTGATATAACAAATTTTGTTATGCTTGAACTTGGTCAGCCAATGCATGCTTATGATAAGAGAAACATAACTTCGAATACAATAGTAGTTAGTAGAGCAGAGGAAAATGAGAAATTCACAACACTTGATGAGAATGAGAGAAAATTAAATTCAAATGTACTTGTAATAAAAGATGGGGACAAAACTATAGGACTTGCAGGAATTATGGGAGGACTTAATTCAGAAGTTAAAAATGATACATCAGAAATTGTTCTTGAAAGTGCAAATTTTGATGGAACTAATATAAGAGTAGCTTCTAAAAATCTTAATATAAGAACTGAAGCCTCAGGAAGATTTGAAAAGGATCTTGATCCAAATATGTGTGAGCTTGCACTTGATAGAGCATGTTATTTAATTGAAAAACTTGGTGCAGGAAAGATACTATGTGGAACTATAGATATATATGATAATCCTGTTAAAGAACACAGCGTAAAGGTTGACTCAAACTGGATAAACAAGTTTTTAGGATTAAATATTTCAAAAACAGAAATGAAAGAATGTCTTGACAGGCTTGAACTTAAAACTGATATTGATGGGGAAAATCTTATAGTAAACTCTCCAACTTTTAGAAGTGATATAAATATAAGAGAAGATGTTGCAGAAGAAGTAGCAAGGATGTATGGATATAATAAGATTCCATCTACAGATTTAAAAGTTCCAAGCGTTAGAACAGGAAAATATAGAAAACAGGTTGTAAGAGACAAAGTAGTAGAAGCTCTTATTGCAAGTGGACTCAGTGAAGCAATATGCTACAGTTTTGTAAGCCCAAAGGTATTTGATAAAATACTTCTTGAAAAAGATGATAAACTGAGAGATGCAGTTAAAATAAGAAATCCTCTTGGTGAGGAATACAGCATAATGAGAACTACAACTCTTCCTTCAATAATGGAAGCATTAAGCAGAAACTATGCAAGAAGTAATGACAGTGCAGTTCTGTTTGAATTAGGAAAAATTTATATAAAAAGCAGCAAAGAAGGAGAAATTCCAAAGGAAAAGAATTCCATAACAATTGGAATTTATGGAGATGCAGACTACTTTAATTTAAAGGGAGTAGTTGAAAATGTGCTTGAAGTTACTGGAATTAATGATGTGACATATGAAAGAGAAAGTACAAATGTAAGCTATCATCCTGGTAAAACAGCAAATGTATTATACAAAAATGAAAAAATAGCTGTTTTAGGCGAAATTCATCCAGATGTTACAAAAAATTATGGAATTGATACAGAATGTTATGTAGCTCAAATTGATTTTGATTTCATTGTTAAAAATGCAAAGATAGCGAGAAAATCAAAGGGACTTCCAAAATTCCCAGCAGTAACACGTGATTTAGCACTTATCATTGATGAAAATATATTAGTGCAGCAAATAGAAAATATAATAAGAGAAAAAGGTTCAAATATAGTTGAAAGCTATAAGCTCTTTGATATATATAAAGGTAAACAAATACCAGATGGTAAGAAGAGTGTTGCATATTCAATAACTTATAGAGATAATAATAAAACCCTTACTGATAGTGAAGTAGAGGAAGTTCAGCATAAGATATTGACAACTCTTGAATACAACCTTGGTGCAAAATTAAGATAGACATTAATATAAAATTACTACAAAGTTAAATATGAATAATTGTATACTTAACAATAATATGTTAAAATTAATCATATAATACTTAAGAGGGTGTTTTCATGAATTCAGTTACTGTAAAAGTAAATAATAAAGAATATCAGCTAGTTGGCGATGAAAGAGAAGAATATTTACATACAGTTGCTAATTATGTAGATAAAAAGATTAAGAATATAATGGAAAATAATCCCAAACTAAGCACTTCTGATGCTTCTATTTTAACTGCAATGAATTTAGCAGATGAAATGTATAAGAGCGGTGATTATAATGAAAAACTTTCTGATGAAATGGAACAGCTAAAGAACAAGGTTAAAGATCTTAATAAAGCTATGCAGCAGTTAAATGAAAAACTAGAGACGGAAAGTTTGGAAAAGAATAAACTTCAAAATAAAATAGAAGAAATTAAAAAGAATGATGAAAATTCTTTGAAGAATGAAAAAATAGATGAATTGAATAGCAAAATAGAAGAATTAAAAAGTGAACTGCAGGAAGTGGATAAGCTTAAGAAAGATAATAAGTCGCTAAAGTTTGATTTAAGGTCCGCTAAATATAAACTTATGGATATTGAAAATCAATATATTGAAAATCAAATACTTCTTGCAAAAACAAAAAAGGACTACATAAAAGATATAAATAAAAACAAATAGCGTTGTTATCTAAAAATTTTAAAATGTATGTAGATTATATATGAATCTATGTACATTTTTTTGTATAATAACAATTGAATATGTATAACGTATATTTACAATAGATAATTACAAGGGAGATAAATTTATGAGAAAAATTGAACTACTTGCACCATGTGGAACTATGGAAAGCTTATATGCAGCGGTACAAAATGGTGCTGATGCAGTATATCTTGGTGGAAGTAAATTTTCAGCTAGGGCATATGCTGCAAATTTTGATGAAGATAATATGATAAAAGCTGTAAACTACTGTCATTCATATGGCGTTAAAATATATGTAACTGTAAATACACTTTTAAAGGAAGAGGAAATAAAAGATGCCTTAATGTATGCAGGTTTCTTAAGAAAAATAGGAGTAGATGCACTTATAGTACAGGATACTGGCCTTATTTATCTTATTAGGAATAACTTCCCGGATTTTGAATTGCATGCTTCAACTCAAATGACAATACATAATGATATGGGTGCAAAATATTTTATAGACAAGGGTTTTAAGAGAGTGGTTCTTTCAAGAGAACTTAGCTTAAATGAAATAGAGCATATTTCAAAAGATCTTAAAATAGAAACCGAAATTTTTGTTCATGGAGCTCTCTGCGTATCTTATTCAGGGCAGTGCCTTATGAGCAGCTTAATTGGTGGAAGAAGTGGAAATAGAGGCAGATGTGCTCAAAGCTGCAGAATGCCATATACTATTGAAAAGGGCAGTGATGAGATTAAAGGTTATCTTTTAAGCCCAAAGGATATTTGTACTCTACCTGAAATACACAATATAATAAAAACAGGAGCATCTTCACTTAAAATAGAAGGAAGAATGAAAAGACCGGAATACGTAGCCACTGTGGTCAGGGTTTACCGTGATCTGATAGATCGGACCGCTGAGGGCGATTTTGCC
>JAQUXS010000077.1 GCA_028692255.1 Clostridium sp. | reverse complement strand
ATACTTTACACTGGAGGTACACCAAATTATAATAGTAATGATGTAGTTGTCCCTGATTTTTCAGGTTTAAATGAAAAAGCAGCTCAGGATTTACTTAATAGTGTTGGGCTCAAAGGAAAATTTAGCGGCTCAGGTCTTGTTTGTGATCAAGATATTAAAGCTGGTTCTAAAGTACAAAAGGGCACAACAGTAATTATGGACTTAGACAATGACGGAGATTAGAGGGGCTATCTCAATTTTTTTGAGACAGCTCCTTATTTAAAGAGGAGTGGTAACAGTGAACTTGAAAAAATTACTAAATGGAATATCATATGATGTTTTAAATGGAAATGATGGTATTGAAATAAATGAAATACAATATGATTCAAGAAAAGTTAAAGAAAATGATGTGTTTGTTTGTATTGAAGGTTTTAAAACTGATGGACATAACTATGTACAAAATGCAGTTAAAAGTGGAGCAAAAGTAATAGTTTGTTCAAGAGATTTAAAAGATATGCCAAAGGTTACAGTTGTAAAGGTTAAAGATAGTAGAAAAACCCTTGCAAAAGCTTCGACAAATTTTTATGATCATCCTGAAAAAAAATTAAATATGATAGGCATTACAGGTACCAATGGAAAGACAACATCTGCATTTATGATTAAATCTATTCTAGAGAGCAGCGGTAAAAAAGCTGGATTAATAGGAACTATAGCAAATTATATAGGAACTAAAAAGCTTCATTCTGAAAGAACTACACCGGAATCACTTGAACTCTTTCAACTTCTAAATGAAATGGTAGAAGAAGATGTGAAGTACTGCGTTATGGAAACTTCATCTCATTCTCTTTATTTAAGTAGAGTCTATGGAATAACATTTAATGAAGGTATATTTACAAATCTAACTCAAGATCATTTGGATTTTCACAAAACTTTTGAAAATTACTATAAAGCTAAACTTATACTTTTTAAAAACAGTAAAAATTCAGTAATAAATATGGATGATAAATATGGCAATAGGGTATATGATGATGTTTCATCGAATAAAATTACTTATGGTATTGATGAAAAAGTAGATTTAAGAGCATTAAATATAAAGCTTCATTCAAGAGGTGCTAGCTTTGATCTTTCATATAAAAATGAGACTGCACGTGTGAATATAAATATACCAGGAAGATATAACATTTCAAATGCACTGGGAAGTGCAGGAGCATGTCTTTTAGAAGGATTATCTTTAAATGATATAAAGAATGGACTAGAGGCACTTAAGGCAGTACCAGGAAGATGTGAACCAGTTGAGACTGATAAAAATCTTGGATTTGATATAATAATAGACTATGCACATACTCCAGATGGTCTTGTAAATATATTAAAAACAGCTAAAGAATTTACTAGTGGAAGACTTATAACTGTTTTTGGATGTGGTGGTGACAGAGATAAAACAAAGAGACCTATAATGGGTGAGGTAGCAGCTAAAATGAGTGACGTTGCAGTTGTAACTTCCGATAATCCAAGAACAGAAGAACCTATGAGTATAATAAAAGATGTTTTAGAAGGAATAAAGAGCAAAAATGATATTGTGATTGAAAATAGAAAAGAAGCTATAAAAAAAGCTATATCAATAGCAAAAAAAGGCGATGTAATAGTTATTGCAGGTAAAGGACATGAGGATTATCAAATATTAAAAAGTGGTAAAATTCACTTTGATGAAAGAGAAATTGTTGCAGAAATAATAAAGGAGCTGTTTTAAATGGAATATATTTTCCTAAATGATGTTTTAAAGGCTGTAGACGGTAAACTAATTAAAGAGGGGAAAATAAAAAAATTTAACAGTGTTAGCATTGATACGAGAAAAATAAGTGAAAATGGTATATTTATAGCAATAAAAGGTGAGAATTATGATGCAAATGAATTTATACCTGATGCAAGTAAAAGCGGTGCTGCACTTTGTATTGTAGAAAAAATAAAGTATGGAGAAAGTGATCTTTTAGACAATACATCAGTTATAATAGTTGAAAATACTAGGAAAGCTCTTCTTAAGCTTGCAAAATACTATAAGAGCATGCTAGGGATAAAAGTTATAGGTATAACAGGATCTACTGGGAAAACTTCAACAAAGGACATGACTTATGCGATTTTAAGCGAAAAATATAAGGTTTATAAAACCCAAGGTAATTTTAACAATGAAATAGGTCTTCCTCTTACAATTTTTAGCCTTGATAAAACTTATGACATGGCAGTTCTTGAAATGGGAATGAGTAATTTTTTTGAAATACATAACATGGCAGATGCTTCAAGACCAGATATTGCTATAATGACTAATATAGGTATATCTCATATTGAAAATTTAAAGACTAGAGAAAATATTTTAAAGGCAAAACTTGAGATAACTGATTACTTTAAAGAAGACAATAAACTTATAATAAATACAGATAATGATTTACTAGGTTCTATGGATAAAAACAACAGAGGATACAACATTGAAAGTTGTGGAACTTCTGATAAAAATGACATTAAAGCTGAAAACATAAAACTTTTTGATAGCTATGTTACATTTGACATAGTGGAAAATGGGAAAAAGGTATGCAGCAACTTTAAAGTTCTGTCTCCTGGAGCGCACAGTGTTTTAAATGCTCTTTTAGCAGTAGCAGCAGGAAGAACATTTGGATTAAACTATGATGAAATAAAAAGTGGAATACTTAATCTTGAAAAAACATCTATGAGACTTGATATTGTAAAGAACAATGGATTTACAATTGTAAATGACTGCTACAACGCAAGCCCAGATTCTATGAGAGCAGCTATTGATGTTATGAAAAACCTTGAGGGAAAAAGAAGAATAGCTGTATTTGGAACTATGAGAGAACTTGGAAGTGAATCCAATAATGCACACAGGGAAGTTGCAGAATATGCCAGCGAAAATGGTGTGGATTTCTTATTTGCACTAGGTGAATACAGTAAAGATTATTTAAATGGATACAAAAATAAAGATAATTTTAAAGAATTTAATTCGAATATAAAAGCAGCAGAATATTTAAAACAATTTATAAAAAATGAAGATATAGTTCTTATTAAAGCTTCAAGAGCAATGAAACTTGAAGAAATAGTGAAAGACATCTTAGAAGGTAACAATTAGAGGGGAGAGATAATAATGAGTGTAATGATATATTCTGTCCTTGTAGCTTTTTTTATTTCACTTTTGCAGGGACCTATTTTAATTCCAATTTTGCATAAACTAAAATTTGGTCAAAATATAAGAGAAGATGGACCGAAGAGCCATAGGAAAAAAGCTGGAACGCCTACAATGGGTGGAATAATATTTATAATTACAACAATAATAACTTTATTTATAATGAATGGTAATATGGCTCAAAGCAGTAATGCTATATTTACATTTTTATGTTTTTTTGCTTTTGGAGTAATTGGATTCATTGATGATATGCTTAAAATAATACATAAGGAAAATGAGGGACTTTCTGTAAAGCAGAAGTCATTTCTCCAAATTGTAGTTTCTTGTTTTATAGCATACTATGCATATACAACTATAGGTTCTGATATTTTTATACCATTTTTAAAGATTTCATTTAAACTAAATCCTATAGTATATTTTCTTGGTGTTGTATTTTACTTTGTTGCAGTTGTAAATGGAGTTAACCTTACAGACGGACTTGATGGACTTGCTACTTCTGTAACACTTCTAGTTATGACATTCTTTGCAATGGTAAGTTTCTCATGGCATTATTATGAACTTGCAATATTTTGCTCAATTCTTGCAGGTGCACTTTTAGGATTCTTAAAATATAATGCTTACCCTGCACAGATATTTATGGGTGATACAGGTTCTCTTGCACTTGGTGGTGCAGTGGCAAGTGTAGCGCTTATACTAAAATTACCATTATTGGTCATAATAGTAGGAGGAATATATGTAATAGAAGTACTTTCAGTTATTATACAAGTTACTTCTTTTAAACTTACAGGAAAAAGGGTGTTTAGAATGGCACCTATACATCATCATTTTGAGCAACTTGGTTGGCATGAAACTAGAGTGGTTTCAATTTTCTCTATAGCAACAGTTATTCTATGTCTTATTTCTTTTTTAGCTTTATAGGAGATGTATCATGGCTAAGCCCAAACTTTTCCAAAAAGTAGAAGTGGATTTTGTTTTACTTTCTACGGTGTTATTAATTTTGGCTATTGGTGTCGTAATGGTATATAGTGCTAGTTCATATATTGCTTTAAATAATCCTGCCATACATGATGACATGTTTTATTTTAAAAAGCAGGGATTGTTTGCAATTTTTGGTATAATCATAATGATTTTCATGGAAAGACTTGATTACCATAGACTTAAAGATTATACAAATGTTATAATGCTTGTAACAATTATTCTTTTAGTAGTAGTGCTCTTTTTCCCTTCTGTCAATGGTGCTAGAAGGTGGATTCAAATTGGATTAATGCCATCGATTCAACCATCTGAAATAGCAAAGTATGCAGTTGTTTTGCTCCTTGCAAGGGGAATTGAAAAAAATAGTGATAAAATAAAAAAATTCTTTCCAACGGTATTTGTGTACTTATTAACAGCAGGATTTTTTGCAGCACTAGTATATATAGAAAAGAACTTAAGTATTGCAACTGTTATAATGCTTGTAAGCCTTATTATAATCTACATAGGAGGTGCTAGGGGAAGGCAGCTTTTAGCAGTAATTTCTTCTCTTATTCCACTAGGCCTAATATTTATATTAGTAGAGCCATATAGATTAAATAGACTTAAGAGCTTTATGAACCCATGGCTTGATCCTCAAAAAACAGGATATCAATCAATACAGTCATTGTATGCACTTGGTTCTGGTGGGATAACTGGAGTTGGGCTTGGCCAGTCAAGGCAGAAATGCTATTACATTCCAGAACCTTATAATGATTTTATATTTTCTATTATTGGTGAGGAGCTTGGATTTGTTGGTTGTGTCTTCATAATAATATTATTCTTAATCTTAATACAAAGAGGTATAAGAATAGCTATGCATTCAAAGGATATGTATGGCACACTACTTGCGGCAGGAATAACTTCAGTTATCGCAATTCAGGCAATAATAAATATTGCAGTTGTTACAGGAGCTATACCTGTAACGGGAGTTCCACTTCCATTTATAAGTAATGGAGGATCGTCACTTGTTGTTAACCTTGGTGCTATGGGTATACTTCTTAACATATCTTCTCAAATTCAGAGAGATTAATTTATTTTACATTAAAAGGTGAGTGTATGGATAATAATAAAAATGAACTTATAGAAAAAAGAAGAAAAAAGAGAAGAAGAAAAAAGACAGTTATTATATTAGTATTGCTTTTTGCAATACTAATTACATTAAGTTTAAAATTACCATATTTTAAAATAACGAAAATAAATGTAGTTAATAACAATACTGTTTCAGCAAACGAGATTCTTAAAAAATCAGGAATGTATAAGGGTCAGAATATTTTTTATTTAAATGAACCTAAAATAAAAGATAATATAATGGATGACCCCTATATAGTTAATGTGAAAATTGAAAGAGTAATGCCATCTACTGTAAATATTGTAGTAGATGAGCGAAATGCAGTGTTTTATGCACAAAAAGATAATAAGTATGCAATAATAGATAAAGATGGTATTGTTCTAGAAATAAGAAATGACATTGCAAATAGAAATCTTATAAAACTTGATGGAGTGAACATTTCAAAGGCACAAATAGGAAAGACTTTACCAGGAATAAGTAATGACAAGATAAAAACTATAAGTGATTTCACAGATATATTAGTTAATAACAAAAGTGCATGCGAGAGTATAAAAGAAATTGATATAACAAACAATGTTGATATTGTAGCTTACTATAACAGCATGCAAATCAAAATAGGAACAAATGACGATATGGTGAAAAAACTAAACAAGGCTGTTAATATTATAAACGATGAAAAACTAACAGGTGCTAAAGGTTATGTAGATGTTAGCTTTAATGGGAATCCAGTATACTCTATTGATAAGTGAGGTGAAGTAGTATGAAAAAAATAAGTTCGCAGATAATTGTAGGGTTGGTATGTGCAATATTGGGATTTATGGTTACTTATCAATTTAAAGTAATTGGACTTCAAGAAGCAAATTTGAGTTCACAAGGTGACAGTGGGGAGATTACAACAGAAGTGCAGAGGTTGAAAGATGAAAAAAGTTCAATGAATAAGCAGATTAATGAACTTCAAAATAAGATAAGTCAGTTTCAAAATGCAGAAGCTACTAAAAGTGGTGCAAATAAGCAGATGGTAAGTGAACTTAATAATCTCAATATGATAACAGGAAATACAGATGTGAAAGGTCAGGGTATTATAATAACAATAACCCCTAAAAATAATACATTTGCTCCTGGCATAACAGATAATAGTAATATTATAACTGACAAAGAGCTTATTGATATTGTAAATGAACTTAGATTCGCAGGGGCAGAGGCAATATCTATAAATGATATAAGGGTTCTTAGTGATACGGGAATTAAGACTTCAGGAGGAATATCGAATATATTTATAGGAACAAGTGATAAGATATCTCCATATGCAAAGATAGTAATTAAAGCCATAGGAGATAAGGACAAGCTAAATTCTGCTATGGTTTTTCCTGGGGTTATGGATGGAATATCATCAGTAATTTATGATGTAGCAGCTCCACAAAAAAGTGATAGTGTAAGCATTGGAAAAGCTAATGTAGTTCAAAATTTTGAGTATGCAAAAAATACTAAGTAACAAATAGGGGTGATTTTATGATAGCTTTTTTGGGAATTTTAATAGGTATAATAATTGGGCTAGTTTGGAACATTCCAATCCCAGACCAATTTTCTACATATATGTCTGTTGCAATATTTGCATGCTTGGATTCAGTTTTTGGAGCTATGAGAGCATCACTTGAAAAACAATTTAGGGTTGATATATTTATTTCTGGATTTTTTGGAAATGCATTTATTTCAGTTATATTAGTATATTTAGGTGATAAGCTAGGAATACCTGTGTATTTAGCTGCAGTAATAGTTTTTGGAAGTAGAATATTTAACAATTTTGCTATAATAAGAAGAACACTTTTAGATAAATTAAGATCTCGATGATGAGGTGATTTTATGAAAAATTGTAAAGCAGGTGTTTTTATATTTATTGCTAGCATAATAACAGGTGTTTTAATCACTTCTAATTTAAATTTAAAAACAAAAATTACAAAACGAATATTTCTTAACTCAAGTTCGTATCAGCAGCAGTATGTTGTAAAAAGTAATCTTCAAAATGAAAATAATCATCTCAGAAATAAATTGTTTGATTTAAATGTAAAATATTTTGAGCTGAAAAAAAGTGAAAAAAATGGAAATATTTTTAATACAATTAACAATGAATTGAATAATGTAAAAATGTCAGCAGGTGAAACTAATGTAACGGGGCAAGGTATAATTATAAATCTTAACGATAATACAGATAAATATAAAGGTCACATAGTTAATACCGATAATGATATAATGAGCATAATACATAATTATGATGTGGATTATATTGTAAATGATTTAAAATCAGCAGGAGCTGAGGCGATTTCAGTCAATGGACAGAGGATTGTAAATTCTACTGAAATATACTGTATTGGCCCTTTTATAAGAGTAAATGGAGCAGTAGTGATGTCACCATTTTTTATAAAGGCTATAGGGAATGAAGATAAACTTAAGGATTATATGCTTGCAGATACGAATTATATTGCACTATTGAAATTAAGAAGAATAAAAATTAATATAACTAAGTCCAATAATATAGATATAGATGCATATAACGGACAACTTTCACATGAATATATTAAATCTAAAAATTAAAATAAAATTTTATAATTGAAACTAATAACTTAACTAAATTTTTTTTAATATTATGAAGGATTTTTAGATTCTATGAAGAATACTATAATGTAGTTATTAAGTTATGTTAATACTATTTGTAAGGAGACGGTAATATTGTCTATAGCAGAAAATATAAGTGAAATCGAAAATGAAAAACCTAAAGATGTTACACTTGTTGCCGTATCGAAAACGAGAGATATTGCTGAGATTAAACAGGCAGTGGACTTTGGAATAAGAGATTTTGGCGAAAACAAGGTGCAAGAACTGCTTAAAAAGATAGATAGTTTTGATTCCTCAATAAGATGGCATCTTATTGGGCATTTGCAGAGAAATAAGGTTAAATATATTGTAGGAAAAGTATGTTTAATACAATCTTTAGACAGTGTAGAGTTACTTAAGGAAATTGAAAAAAGATATGCTTCTAAAAATTTAGTGGCGCAAACTCTTATTGAAATTAACATTGGAAGAGAAGAATCAAAAACAGGTATATATGAAGAAAATCTTAAGGAGCTGTTAGATGCAGCTGAAAAGTGTTCTAATGTTAAAATTAACGGATTAATGTGTGTAATTCCTAAGGGATCTTATAACGAAAACTTAGAATATTTTAAAAAAGTAAAAAGTATTTTTGAAAGAATCAAAGCAAACAAGTATACAAATACAACTATGAAATATTTATCCATGGGTATGACACATGACTATAAAACCGCAATTGAAGGTGGATCAAATATGATTAGAGTAGGAGAAGGTATATTTGGAAAAAGAAATTATAATAAATAGGAGGTAAACAAAATGGCAAAAGTTTTAAACAAAGTAATGGGAATATTAGGATTAGATGATGGAAGTATGGAGGATTATGAAGAAGAAAATTTAGAAAAAGATGAAGAATTTGAAGATGAAATTCAGGAACCTATTGCAAAGAAAAAAAGTAGCAGCAAGGTGGTAAATATTCACGCTAACTCTAAAATGAGAGTAGTTATTTTACAGCCAAAAGATTTTGACGAAGCAACTTCAATATGCAGTGAGTTTAGAGAGGGTAAAGTTGTTGTTGTAAATATAAGTAATCTTGAACAAAAAATTGCCAGGAGACTTTTAGATTTTATGAGCGGTGCAAGCTATGTATTAGATGGACAATTCCAAAAGGTTGAAGAGAATGTGTACATATTGTTTCCTTCAAATGTAGATTTGACAAATGACATAAAAACTGATATATCCAGCAAAAGTTTGTTTACTTGGCAGAAATAGATAATATCAGTAGAAAGATGTATTGTAGTGAAAAAATCAGAATTTTTAAATATGTTTAAAAATGAAGATAAGCTTCTTTTATCTAATATTTATGAAAAATTAAATATTGCAGCAAAAACGGGTAAAACTATTTATACAAGTGAATTTTATACTCCAGACATTTGGAAGAATGTAGCTAGAGTAGGGAATTCATTTGGTATAAATGTATATAGCAGTGGAGTCTTTAAAAATTGTGAAAGAAAAATGCTTGCATTTTCAAATGAGGAGTTATATTATTTTCCTATAAAAATTATTAAAATTAGTAATTTATCAAAATTTACAAATTTGGAACATAGAGATTATATGGGTGGCATAATGTCTCTTGGAATTTCAAGAAATAAATTAGGAGATATAGTCTTAGCAGATAACTGCTGCTATGTGGCTGTATCTGAAGATATATTTCAATTTGTTACAGATAATCTAACTTTAATAGGTAAATGTCATGTAAGGATAACTGAAGTTGGTATTGGAGAAAAGGAAATTCCTGAAATTAAATTTGAAGTTAAAAATTTAATTGTGTCTTCACTTAGGTTAGATTGCTTAGTGAGTGGAATTTGCAATATATCAAGAAGTAAATCTTTAAGTTTAATACATGATGGAAGTGTTAAGGTAGATTATATTAATACAAAGGAAAAAGATTTTCTTGTAGATTATGATAGTACTATAACTATAGGAGGATATGGAAAATATAAACTTACAGGCGATAATGGAGTAACAAATAAGAAAAGACTTAAACTTCTTTTAAAAAAATTTATTTAATAGGGGTGTTAAATGTGAAATTGACTTCAATGGATATAAATAATAAAGATTTTAAAAAGGTATTAAGAGGATATGATCAAGATGAGGTTGATGAATTTTTAGATAAAATTTCAGAGGATTACGAGAAAGTTTATAAAGAAAATTCTTCCATGAAAGAAAAAGTTGTAATTTTAAATGAAAAATTGCAGCACTATGCAAAATTAGAGGAAACTATACAAAATACTCTTGTACTTGCTCAAAATGCAGCTGAACAGGCAAAAAAGTCAGCTAATAAAGAAGCAGAACTTGTATTAAGAAATGCTAATGACACTTCAAAGCAAGTTATTGATAAGGCAAACGGTGAAGTTATTAAAATAACCGAAGATTATGATAATATAAAACAGGAATTTATAAAATTCAGAACAAAATATAGAAATTTCATGAATTCTCAGCTTGATATGTTCAATAATCTTGAAAATGATTTCGAAAAAAATTATAACATTGCAACAACTGAAGAACTTAAGGAAAAAGGTGCTGAAAGTTTAAAAGCAAAAGACGAAGGCACTGATGAAAGTAAAGCTGAAAGTTTAAAATCATTAGATGATAATGAAGAAAACTTCAATAATGATTTAGATGAAATAAAAAGTTTTTTTGTAAAAGAATAAAGACATAATCTCACTCCGGTAGTGAGATTTTTTATGTATTAATAATAGGAGGAAAATTATGAAAATTGGAATTATTGCAGCTATGGATGAAGAATTGGAGCTATTATTAAATAAGGCTAATATAAATAAAAAAGAAAATAAGGCAAGTATGGTATTCAATTCAGGAAATATATATGATAAAGAAGTTGTATTAGTAAGATGTGGAATTGGAAAGGTAAATGCATCAGTTTGTGCACAAATCTTGGCTGATGATTTTGATGTTACTCATATAATCAATGTAGGTGTTGCAGGTGGTATAGGTAAAGATATAATGCCTGGAGATGTTGTTGTAGCTGATAATTTAGTGCATCACGATGTGGATACTTCTGCATTAGGTGACAAAATAGGTCAGGTTCCAAGATTAGATACCTATGAGTTTAAATGTGACGAAAAGTTAGTTGATGCAGCATTAAAATCTTGTGAAAATTTTAGTGAAGCACATTGCTTTAAAGGGAGAATTATATCAGGAGATCAATTTATTGCAGATGCTGAAAAAATAAAATGGTTCGAAAATGAATTCCATGCTGAGGCTTGTGAAATGGAAGGAGCAAGTATCGGACAGGTATGTTATTTAAATAGTATTCCTTTTGTTGTTATTAGATCAATTTCAGATAATGCAAATAATGGAGCACATATGGATTTTGAAAAATTCACACCAATTGGTGTTAAAAATTCAACTACAATACTTGAAAATATGTTAAAAATATTATAATTAGCTAATCTTAAAATGGATAAAAAAATTTTCCCTTGGCACAATAACCACATAAATAAAAAGGAGGAATGGTTATTGTGGAAAGGGAAAAGCTTGATTATTATAGGAGAAAACTTATAACAGAAAAGAGACACCTGGAAGAGCTTTGTAAACACATGAAAGAAAATGATACATTTGGTTTATATGAAATGGCATCTGAACTTTCATATTATGATAATCATCCATCAGATGTTGCTACAGAATTAGATGACATGGAAAAAGCAGTGGCAATTAATAAAAATGAAGTTTCTATAATAAGGAAAATTGATAATGCACTTGATAATATAAAAAATGGAACTTTTGGTATATGCAAGAGATGTAATAAGGATATAAATGAATCTAGACTTGAAGTTGTTCCCTATGCTGAGTATTGTGTAAAATGTCAAAATGAAATAAATGTTTTAAAACATGGAATTCAAAATGATGAAGATCTCCTTAAAGAAGAACATGAGGCAAATATTTATGATTACGAAAATGATCAATATCTTTTTCAAAGTTTAGGAACATACGAGGATAATTATAAAGCATTGGAATCTTTTAATAAAGTTAGGCCAAGGGAAGATTATGATGGAAGCTATTGTGTGGAACCTATTGAAAAAATAAGCAATGCACAGTACAAAAGCCAGCTTCCAGATTAAAGAAAGCGGGAGATGATCCCGCTAATTTTATGAGGTGTTGCAATGATAGAAATATTAATAGTAATAATTACGAATATTATAGATAGGCTAACAAAGATAGTTGCTTCAGGCAGCCTTAAAGGCGGAAATGATATAGTTATAATAAGAAATATATTTGATTTCTCATATGTTGAAAATAGAGGAGCTGCTTGGGGAGTTATGCAGAATAAAATAAATATTCTCCTTATAGTAACTATAATAGTTGTAGCTGGCATAATATATTTTTTACTTAAATATAAACCTAAGAATAGATTAGAAAGAATAAGTCTTGGACTTATTATAGGTGGCGCTCTTGGAAATATGTATGATAGAGCAGTTTATGGGTACGTTGTAGATTTTATAGATTTTCATTATAAAGATGTTTACAGCTTTCCTGTATTTAATTTTGCAGATATGTGTGTTGTGGTTGGTACTGCACTTTTGATATTTCATCTTATAAAGGAAGATTCAAATGAAAAATCAATATGATTTTAAAATAGAAGAAGAAAATATAAACGAAAGGCTTGATGTGTTTTTAAGTAAAAACATTGAGGATAAGTCTAGAAGTTATATTAAAAATTTAATTGAAGATGGTAGTGTAAAGGTTAATGGAATTTTAAAAAAGAGTAACTATAAACTTAAAAAAGATGATAGTGTAGTAGCAGAAATACCAGATGATAGGCAACTTAAAGTTGAAAAAGAGAATATTAAACTTGATATAATGTATGAGGACAATGATTTGATTGTTGTAAATAAGCCTCAAG
>JAQUXS010000076.1 GCA_028692255.1 Clostridium sp. | reverse complement strand
TCAAGGGTTTTATCAGGCACATTACCCATATTTTTTATAATAACGTGTGAGCCGGGTATTTTTTTCGTATGCATCCATATATCTCTTTTATCTGCAAATTTAAGAGTTAGATAATCATTTTGAAAATTATTTTTTCCAACATATATGTCAATGTTATCACTGGATATAAAGTGCATAGGTTTTAATGATTTTGAAGACTTTTTTTTGTGCTTTTTATTGAATTTTATATATCCAGTTTCAATTAATTCTTTTTTTATCTCTTCAATTTCATTGTAATCGTCACAATTTATAATATTTGTAAGTACAGATTGAAGATAGTCCATTTCTTGTGAATTGGATTCAAGCTGTACCTTTGACATCTTTTCTGTAGTCTTTAATTTATCATATCTTTTATAATAATATTGTACATTTTGTGATGGAGTTTTATTTGGATTTAATTTAATTTCAATATCGTCTAAGTTGTCACTATAATAATTTTGAAGATTGACTTTACTGTCACCTTTTTTTAATGCATAAATATTTGCAGTTAAAAGCTCACCTTTTAATCTGTAATTTCCTTTGCTTTTGCAATTCACAAGATTTTTGTTAAGTATAGCTTCTTTTTTTAGACATCTTTCAATGTTTGTATGAACAATTTTTTGAAGATCTGAACTATAATTGCTCAATCTGTCAGATTTATCTTTTGCAAAATAAAAGTTTTCTAAAAGTTTTGAAGGTGAAGCATAGTGCGTTTCTTCACATTGGTTAAGGTTTGTAAATTTAACAGGTGAAAATTCTTTTACAAGACCATTTTTAGAATATGAGTTAAAGGAAAATCTAAAATTTTTAAGATCGTTAAAAAAATTATTTACATCTTCAGATAAAGCGTTAATGTCATTATTTTCAATGTGCTCTTTAAATCTAAAGAATAATTCTTTTGAAAGAGGTTTTGATATTCCAGTAAAAATTTTTGAAAAGAGTTTCTCATCCAAAATTAAATTATTTTCAGTTATAAAAGCAGATAACTTTTTTTCATCAAAATCAAAAGGGTTAAGTTTTTCACTTTTAGGAGGATAAACATATTCTATGCCAGGATATAGAGATCTAAATCTATTAATTTCTGGAGTTATATGCTTAATGCTGTCCATTATAATGTTGTCTTTGCCCCTTATAAGAGTTATGTTACTATGCCTGCCCATTATTTCTACAATTAGAGAATAAACACTGTTAAATCCAAATTCATCGGAGTTTTCAAAATTTATTATTACAATTCTGTCGGACTGAAATTGTTTTATTTCAACTATTTTAGCATTTATAAGATATTTTCTAAGTACCATGCAGAACATAGGGGCTTTAAGTGGATTCTGTTTGTTTTTTTCAGTTAGATGAATTTTAGGATAACTTGAACTTGCACTTATTAAAAGCTTGCAATTTTTATTATCTTTACTTCGTATTAAAAGAGAAATTTCATCTTTTTCAGGTTGATTTACTTTACTTACCTTACCATTTAAAATATTATTTTTTAGTTCCCACAATATGCTATATATAAATATTCCATCTAAAGCCGTAAAAATCATTCCTTTCAAATAAAAAAATAATAAAATTTAATAAAAGTATATACACAAAGTGTAAAATTTATTATTATTATTTATATAATACAATATTACAATTAGAGTAGTAAAGTTTTTTTATTTTTAAAATATCAGTAGTTAAAATAAAACCAAGGAGTTGTTTTGTAATGAATTTTACAAAAATGCAAGGGACAGGAAATGACTTTGTAGTTATAGATGATAGAGATGAGAAATATAGAAATAGAGAAAGTGAAGTAGCTAAGGTACTTTGTAGTAGACATTTTGGAATTGGCGCTGATGGAATATTGCTTGTTAGAAATTGCAGTGATGCAGACATTGAGATGATTATAATTAATGCTGATGGGTCATATGCAGCAATGTGCGGTAATGGAATAAGATGTTTTGCAAAATATGTATATGAAGATGAAATAGTAAAAAAGTCTCAAATTAAAATAAAAACTGGAGATGGTATAAAAGTTGCACAGATAGAAGTTTCAAATGATATTGTAGAAAAAGTTACTATATATATGGGAAAACCAGAGTTTAACCCAAACAAAATACCTGCTGCTTCAAACAAGGAAGTTTTGAATTATAACTATAAAGCAGATAATGGAAAAACATATAAACTAAATTCTGTACTTGTTGGTGTGCCACACACAGTTATAGTAGGTGAATTAGACAAAACAGATGTAAAAGAGGGAAAATTTATTGAGAAAAGTAGTCTTTTCCCTAATGGAACAAATGTTAACTTTTGTGAAGTTAAAGATAGAAAAAATATAAAAGTAAAGACTTGGGAAAGAGGAGCTGGTGCTACACTTTCATGTGGAACAGGATGTTGTTCTAGTGTAATTATTTGTGAAAGACTTGGATTAATAGATAAAAAAGTTTTAGTTTCAATTTCTGGTGGCGAACTTGAAATAGAAGTAAAAGAAAATGGCATATATATGTCTGGGACTAGTGAAATTTCTTTTAGAGGAGAAACGAATCTTATATGAAACAGTTAAGAAATGCTATTTTTATTTTTTTAGCAGTTTTTATTTTGATTTATATGTCAGGGTGCGGACATACAAGTAAAACTAACAAAAAAAATACAAATGAAATAAAATTTGATGAGACAATGGTTATTTCAACTGAAGATAAATCTGAAAATGTATATAGTTTAAATGATAAAACTTTAAAACTTAAAGGAAAAATGAATTATATTCAAAATATAAAATATATGCAATCAAAGAAAATAAAAGTGTATGTCAAAAAAATTTCAGAAGGTTTAAATTTAACTAATAATTATATTGAAATACAAAATGGAGATAAAAGTTTTAATATAAAAGGTGATTTTTCATATTCAGATGTTAAGCTTTCGCCTAGTGGAAATTTTATTGCATTTAGAAGTTATAAAACTGATGATGTAAGTTCTGCACAAGGACTAAGTGTGTACAATACCCAAACGGGGAAAAAAGTTAGTTTTGATAATAAGGTAACAGTTTCAGGAAATTTGTATTCATGGAATAATGATGTGCTTTTCTATTATGGAGTAGAAAATGGAGATAATGGCTATGGGAAAATATACAAATATGACTTTAAAAATAAAAGTAAAAAAGTTGTTATGGATAATTTTAGTGAATACTGCACTTATTTTATTCCAATGAAAGATGGCAATATTTTATATTTGCAAAATAATGGTAGTTCAAACAACTTGTATTACTATAATACCCAAAATAAATCTAATAAAATTGTTTATCTTAATGTAGATGAAATTTTTGATTACTCCATGGATGAAAAGCACAATTTAGTATACATTATTGCAAAAGAAGATGGAAGTGAGACATCACTTTATAATTTTGACTTAGTTAAAGCACAATTTAAGAAAATTACCTATGATTTTCCGAGTTCAGTTGATGGAGAAGGTGGAATTTCGGTTAATAGCAGTGGAGAAGTGTATTTCTTAGGATTTGGAAATTTAAATTCAATAGAAAATTATATTTATATGTATAATGAAAATGATGGATCTATTAATATAGTCTCTCCAAACAAAGGCATTTATCATATAATAGAAAGTACAAAATAAATTTGATAATATATTCCGAAGTGCTATAATAATTATGTAATACTAATTACAATCTAATAATTAGTATTACTGTTTGTTGATTATTTTATTTTACCGAGAAAGTCAATAGGAATATTAGGATTAATCCATATGGAGGTGTAATTAGTTGCCAGAAGTAATACTAGAAATGAAGAATATTGTTAAAAATTTTGACACTCAAGAGATTATAAAAAACATATCACTAAAGATAAATAAAGGCGAATTTTTAACCCTCTTGGGTCCAAGCGGATGTGGAAAGACTACAACTTTAAGAATGATAGGAGGTTTTGAAATCCCTACAAGTGGAAGCATACTCCTTGAGAACAAACATGTTGAAAATAAACAGCCTAATAAGAGAAATGTAAATACGGTATTTCAAAATTATGCGCTTTTCCCGCACATGAATGTATTTGATAATATAGCTTATAGTTTAAAGATAAACCATGTGAATAAAAATGAAATAAAAAAAAGAGTAGAAAAAATGCTTGAACTTGTAAGACTAAGTGGCTTTGAAAAGAGAAAACCAGATGAATTAAGCGGAGGGCAAAAACAAAGAGTGGCAATTGCAAGATCTCTTATTAACAACCCTAAAATATTACTTTTAGATGAGCCACTTGGAGCATTGGATTTAAAGCTTAGAAAACAAATGCAAATTGAGCTGAAAAGACTTCAAGAAAAACTTAAAATAACATTTGTATATGTAACCCATGACCAAGAAGAAGCACTTAATATGTCTGATAGAATTGCAGTAATAAATAATGGAGTTATTGAGCAGATAGGTTCTCCAGAGGAAATATATGAGAAACCTAAGACAAAATTTGTTGCGGATTTTATTGGAGAGTCAAATACAATAGAGACAGACATAAAGAAGATTAATGATAACATTTTAAGCATTAACATTGAAGGAGAGGAATTTTCTATAGAAAATACAAGCTTTAATATTAAAGAAGGTACAAAATATTATGTTTGTATAAGACCAGAAAATATCAAATATTCCAATGAAAAAACAAAATGTTCATTAAAAGCAAAGATAAAAGAACACAGATATGTTGGGTCTCTTATAAAAACAACTGTAGAACTTCAAGATGGCAAAGAAATTATAATGTATGATTATGATAAAAATGCATCAAAGGCATATAAAAGTGGAAATACAGTGTGGTTAAACATTGATCCTAGTGGAATCGTAATAGTGGAAGAAGGGTAGTAAAATGAGGAAAAAAAGATTTGATATTTCAAAAATTTTTACTATATTTCCTATAACATTTTGGATGCTTTTCTTTGTAGCTATACCACTTGTATACGTAATTTTTATAAGCTTTATGCAAAGAGGCAGCGATGGAGGAATAGTGTACAGTCCAACTATTTCAAATTACACAAAAATGATAAATCCGTTGTATATTAAAGTGTTTTTTGACTCTATTATAATAGCATCTATTACTACAGTATTTACATTATTAGTAGGATATCCATTTGCTTATTTTGCAGCAAGAATAAAAAAATTTAAAATAATTATACTTGTGCTTATAGTATTACCGTTTTGGACAAATTCACTTATACGTACCTATGGGTGGATAATTTTACTTAATTCACAAGGATTAATAAATCATGTACTTTTGTTAACCAATATAATAAGAGAACCAATAAAAATGCTCTATACCTATGGAGCTGTAATTATTGGAATGATATATACAATGTTTCCATTTATGGTTCTTCCTCTTTATAATTCCATTGAAAAAATGGATAGAAGCTATCTTGAAGCTTCAAAGGATCTTGGAGCATCAAGGTGGACAGCTTTTAAAACAGTTACGGTTCCGCTTACAATGCCTGGAATAGTTGCTGGATGTATACTTGTATTTGTTCCATCTGTAGGGCTGTTTTTTATACCAGATTTAATGGGTGGAGGCAATATTTTGCTTATTGGAAATCTTATAAAAAATCAGTTTCTGGAATCAAGAAACTGGCCTTTTGGAGCTGCACTGTCTATTGTTATGATTTTAGTGTCAACAATCTTAATATGGATATATATGAAGATTATCAATAAAAAATCTAATATGGGGGTATTTTAATGGAATCAAAATCATTAAACAGAATATCAAAAATATATGTTTTTTTGATATTTGCATTTTTGTATATCCCTATTGCAATTATTGTAATTTATTCATTTAATGCAAGTAAATCCAATGTTGTATGGGGAGGATTTACCCTTGATTGGTATAGTAAACTTCTAGGAGACGATGATGTTATAGAAGCACTTACAAATAGTTTAACTGTTGCTATTTTAAGCACAGCCATTTCATCAATTGTAGGGACCTTAGGAGCTTTAGGGTTAGATAGAAATAAATTTAAGGGAAAAGGAATAATAAGTTTTCTTGTGTATATACCAATAGTAATTCCAGAAATAATAATGGGTATTTCACTGCTAGTACTTTTTTCACAGCTGAATATGTCTTTTGGAATTTTAACCTTAGTACTTGCACATGCAACGTTTTGTATTCCATTTGTGCTTATTAATGTTAAGGCAAGGCTAGCAGGGTTTGATAGATCAATTGAAGAGGCGGCTATGGATTTAGGAGCAAATAAATTTACTGCTTTTAGAACTATAACACTTCCACTTATTTTTCCTGCAATAATTTCAGGAGCAATGCTTGCATTTGCACTTTCCCTTGACGATGTCATTATAAATTTCTTTGTGTCTGGACCAGAGAGCACCACACTTCCAATTAAGATTTTTTCAATGCTTCGTTTTGGACTTTCTCCTGAAATAAATGCTCTTTGCACAATTATGTTACTAGTTACAAGTACAGTTTTAATTATTTCACAAATAATTAAGTTAATAAAAAATTAGGGGTGGTTTTTATGTTAAAGAAAAAAACAAAATTTTTAAGTATTTTACTTGCAGTTTCAGTAGCTATGTTTACTCTTTCGGGATGTGCAAGCACTTCAGCTTCAAGTAAAAGTGAAGATAAAGATGTAAATATATTTACATGGGCAAATTATGTTCCAGATAGTGTTGTTAAAAAGTTTGAACAACAGACAGGTATAAAAGTTCATTATAATAATTTTTCAACTAATGAAGAGATGCTTGCAAAGCTTCAAGCAACTAAAGGCTCACAGTATGATGTAGTAATATGTGCTGATTATATGATTGAACTTATGTCTAAACAGAAGAATGTTCTTATGAAGCCTCTTGATAAATCTCAAATTCCAAATTATAAAAATATTGATAAGACATATTTAAATCAGTATTATGATAAAGGCAACAAATATTCAATACCTTATTCTCTTGGAAGTGAAATGATAGTTTACAATCCAGATAAGGTAAAGAAGGATATAAAAGGTGTTAAAGATTTGTGGGATCCATCATTTAAAAATTCAGAAGCACTTCTAGAGGATCCAAGATCAGTAATTGGAATGGCACTTACAAAGCTTGGTTATAGTATAAACGAAACAGATCCTACAAAACTTGCTAAGGCTAGAGAAGAACTTACTAAATTAAGACCAAATGTAAAGGTATTTGATGCCGATACTCCTTATACAAGCCTTATAAATGGTGATACATCAATAGGTGTAATGTGGGGCTCACAAGCTTCTGCTGCATTAAAAGGAAATAAAAAGTTAAAGATTGTATATCCTGAAGAGGGAATGCAGTTTGAAGAAGATAATATATTTATTCCTTCAAAGGCACCTCATGAAAAAAATGCAGAAAAATTTATAAATTTCTTACTTGATGGAAAGATTAGTAATGAAACTACAGTAAGTACTGAATATATAAATGTTAATGACGCTGCTAAGAAATATATGCCAAAAGAATATTTAAATAATAAAGCTGTGTATGTTCCAGAGAGTGAATTCTTAAAGTCAAAACATCTAGAAGATGTTGGTAGTGCAACTAAGGAATTTGATTCTATCTGGTCTGAATTTAAACAGCAATAAGATAAAGAGTGATAATATGGACAATTATGACTTGGTTATTAAAAATGGAATTATTGTAGATCCTGAAAAAAATGATATTTTTAAAGGTAACGTTGGTATTATTAAAAATAAAATAGCGAGAATAACATGTGATGATATTAACGGAGAAAATGAAATAAATGCAAAGGGACTCATTGTGAGTCCCGGTTTTATTGACATTCATGCACATATTGATGGAAATTTAGAATGTGCAAAACTTTCTCTCATTCAAGGTGTTACAACTACAGTAGGTGGAAATTGTGGCTTTGGACCAATTGAAATAAAAGATTTTTTCGATTACGAGGATAGAAGAGGATTTTTAATAAACCAAGCACAATTAATAGGAGAGTCAGGAACACTTAGAAAAGCAGTTGGACTTAAATGCCCATATATACCAGCGAATAAGATTCAAATATGCAAAATGGCGCAGATAATTGAAAAATCATTTTATGACGGAGCAATTGGTTTATCTTTTGGAATTGAATACGCACCAGGATCCTCCAAAGAAGAAGTTATGGTTTTAAGCAAAATAGCAGAGAAATATAACAGGATAGTTCCAATTCATACAAATGTAAATAGGCCAAATGACCTTACCTCATTAAAAGATGCAATTGATATATCAAAATACACTGGTGCTCATGTTTTAGTATCTCACTTTGTGTATCAATATGGAACAGGGATAATGACACAGGCTCTGGAACTTGTAGATAAAGCTAGGGATAAAGGACTTAAAGTTTCAGTGGATAGTGGAACTTATGCTGATTTTTCAACTTTCATAGGTTCTGCAATTTATGATGAGGCTTATATTAAAAAGTTTGGATGGAAATTTTCAAATATGCTTGCTGCTTCAGGGAAATACAAGGGAAGGACACTTACACCTGAAATGTATAAAGATATGAGAGAAAACTCACCAGGAGAATGTGTTGTTTGCTTTGAGGGAGTTAAAGAGGAGGTTTATGAGGCTCTTAGAAAAAATTATGTTATGCTTTCCTCTGATTCGGGAGCAAGTCCATCTGGAAAACCCTGTGAAGGTCACCCGCAAAATGCTGGGACCTTTCCAAGGTTTTTTAGAATAATGGTGCGGGAAAGAAAAGAATTGTCTTTAATTGATGCTGTGAAAAAGTGTACAATTATTCCTGCAAAAACTCTTAACGTAGAAACTAAAGGTAGAATGGAGCAAGGAAAAGATGCAGATATTGTGATTTTTGATATAAATACTATATGTGATAAAGCTGATTTTCCTGGAATAGGTGAACCTAATGCAAAGCCAGAGGGCATATTTTGTGTTATTTTAAATGGAGAGGTTATATATAAAGATGGTAAAATAATTGAAAAAGATTTTCATGGAAAGACTATAAGAATGAAGTGACATATTAATGTGAATTATGTGTAAAATTTATTAAAAAATAATTATTACTGTAGAAAAGTAGTACGCTATGTTGTAAAATGTATGTAATAACATAGGGAGGTAATTTTATGCAAGTGGGAAATACAAGCAATTTAAGTCAGTTAACGGCGCTAGAGCAATTACTTTCTCAAGGCGGATCGTTAGGCAGTTCTGATTCTAGTAGTAGCGATAGTTCTCTTTTTTCATCACTGCTTAATAGTGCAATGCAAAATTCTAGCAGCAGTACAGCTAACAATACTGAAGCTAATAAAACAGCTGCAAATTCAGTAAATAGTAATAATAATGCTTCACAAACATCACTTGACTATAAAAGTCTTGCTGAGATGCTGCAGATTCAAGCTCTTCAGAGTATGATACAGAATTCTACTGATCTTTTTTCAAGTGACAGTAGTGATGATAGCAGCAGCGACAGTAGTGATAGCAGTGATTTAGGTAGTATTGGTGGAACAAACAATATGTCAAGTATGATGAGTTCTCTTATGCAAGGCGTACAAGGTAGTGGAAGTAACAGCACAGCATCAGCTTTAAGTTCAAGCCTTATGCAGGAATAAAAAACTGTTACTATGTAATAGAGTTTTTAGAATTACAATTAATGTTTTAAAAAAGAACCAAAAGAAGTTGTCATAAATTGGCATCTTCTTTTTTTCGTAATTTAAAATTAAAATAGACCATATTTTTGTTTTGTGGTATTCTAATAGTGTAATTATTTTAGTGTAATTATTTGCAATGAATGGAGGCATTATTAAATTGGAGTGGAAAAAGATAAATGAACTTAAGGCTGGAATTAAACTTGAGGGATTTTACATTATAAAAGGGGTTTCAAAAAGGATTTCATCAAATAATAAAAAGTATCTTGATCTTACAATGGGAGACAAAACAGGAGAGATAAGCGCAAAATTGTGGGATGCATCAGATGCTGATGAGGAAACATATGTAGAAAATAAATTAGTAAAATTAAGGGCAGCCGTTGTTGAGTGGCAGAATAATCTTCAGCTTAAAATAGATAAAATAAGGCTTGCAGATGATGAAGATGGGCTTGATATAAGTGAGTTTGTTCCATCAGCTCCTGAATCATCAGATGACATGTATTTAACTATGCTAAGTTATATTGAAAAAATAGAAAATAAAGATATAAAAAATATAGTAAATTATATTGTTAATAATGAGGGAGATAAAATTATGAATTTCCCTGCTGCTAAGAAAAATCATCATTCAGTAAGAGGAGGTCTTCTGTATCATATAACAACTATGTTAAAGGCAGGAGAAAAACTTTGTGAAGTGTATGATTTTCTAGATACTGATTTAGTGTATGCGGGAGTAATACTCCATGACATGGCAAAAATGGAGGAGATGGATGCATCAGAAATTGGAATTGTAACAGACTATACTATTGAAGGTCAGCTTTTAGGACACATTGTTATGGGAGTTGAAAAAATTAAAATTGCAGCAGAGGCAGTAGGTGCAGACAAAGAAATATCAATGCTATTAAGACATATGATACTTTCTCATCATTTTCAGCCTGAATATGGAAGCCCTAAAAAACCAATGTTTCCAGAAGCTCAGCTCCTGCACATACTAGATGATATGGATGCAGCGATGTTTGACATGAAAAAGGCAATTTCTGCAACAAAACCTGGGGAGATGTCAGATCCAGTATGGTCTCTTGAAAAGAGAAGAATCTACAATTTAAAATTTAATAAAGAATAGAATTTGGAGGAGAAAATGAAAAGTAAGAAAATTTTCTTTGATTATATAATTCCAATAGCAATAGCAATTGTAGCAGCGTTTTTAATAAGACAATTTATAGTATATAAAATAGTTGTTCCAACTGCATCAATGTACCCAACTATACAGGATAATGACCAGATAATTGTAACTAGAGTTTACACAAAAAATAGCTTAAAAAGAGGAGACATAGTAGTTTTCAATTCAAAGGAACTACATGAAGAACTTATAAAAAGACTTATAGGGCTGCCAAATGATACTGTTAATGTTACATATGATGGAAAAGTTTATGTTAATGGAAAAAAATTAAATGAACCATATGTTGTAGATAATGGTGGAAAAGGTGGAACTTACAAAGTGCCTTCTGGACATTACTTTTTCCTTGGAGATAACAGGGTAAATTCACTGGATTCAAGGTATTGGAAAAATCCATATATACCTTTCTCTGATATAAATGGGAAAGCAAGATTTACAATATTCCCATTCAATAGATTTCATATATTAAGATGATAAAAAGAGCATTCTATTTAGAAGTAATTAAACTTTTAAGTAGAGTGCTCTTAATTTTAATTAAGCTCTAATAAGTGATATTATATAGCTTATGGCGCAGGTTATAAGTGAAAAAAGTAGAGCTATAAATAAAAGAGAAGAAAAATAAGCATTATATTTACTTATTTTAAAAACATAATCAAATGTATTTATGCTAAAATATTTTGCAGCAAAATTTATGCCTATTAAAGCTAAATAGAGTATTATAAAACCGTCTAAAGCACCTTGCACATCGGCACTGCTAAGTGCAATATGAGATGAAACTGAAAAAGCAATTATTAAAAAAATCCAAAATTTTATGTTTAGCAAATTTTTTACAGAAAATATAATTTTAATAAAGGCTACGGAATTTAAAAGACTCCATTTTACAACATTTAAATTTATATTTTGAAAATTAAAGCTGCTGTGTAATGTATTTTCAAATATTTTAATTGAGTCAGGCATAAGAAAATACAAACTTAGCATAAGTGCAAAAATCCCACTTAGTATAGGGCCAATACCTATGAAAAAATTTCCTATTCTTTGATATATATTGTTAGGATTAAAAGAATGTTCTACATAACCAAGCACTCCATTAGGACTTTTAGTGTCCAAAAGTTTTATTCTGTCAATGTTATGTAAGAATAATACACACATAATTGCATGACCTAATTCATGAATTGGGGTACCAATCCAAGCAGTACAAAGGATTCCTCTATAACCAAAAGCTCTTTGAATATTTGTATTTGTTATTCTTTCAAGTATTCCAAGTAAAAATCCTATTAAAATAATAAGGCCTGTAAGATATATAAGCTGTAGTGTACTTATTTCTAAAATGTTTAATATTAATTCTTTCGTCATTATGAAGCCTCCAGAGAATATTATTTTCAGTGACTATTATAACATAAGAAAGAATTATTTAAATTTATGTTATAATTAATTTGTGAAAAGGAGTGTTTACGTTGCAAAACCTGGATATTAAATATTTTTATAAATGGTTTGATAATTACAGTAAAAGGTTTTATTGTAGTAACGAATTTATAAATGAGAATATAAGACTAAAGAGGGAACATACAAAAAGAGTTTGTGACAATGCAAATATGATTTCTAACGCTTTAAACTTATGCAAAAAAGATAAAGATATTGCAGAAATAGCAGCATTGTTTCATGATATAGGAAGATTTGAGCAGTTTAAAAGATATCAAACTTTTAATGATAAAATTTCAGAAAATCATGCATTGCTTGGTGTTAGGGTATTAAATGAAAATAATATTTTAGCAGATTTAGACTCTAAAACACAGGAATACATTTTAAAAGCTGTTGAATATCACAATATGTATAAAATGCCTGAAACTAAAGGTGAAAAACTTATTACATTTGCAAAATAATAAGGGAAGCAGATAAAATAGATATTTTTAAGGTTGTAACAGATTATTATAAGCTCCCTGAATCTCAGAAGAACCCTGCAGTTGAGCTGAATTTAAAGGACACACCTGGTTTTTCAATGGGAATCATAGAGGAT
>JAQUXS010000006.1 GCA_028692255.1 Clostridium sp. | reverse complement strand
GATAAATAATTTAAGTGGTGGTAATCAGCAAAAAGTAATTTTAGCCAGATGGCTTGCTACAGACCCACAAATTTTAATTTTAGATGAACCAACAAGAGGAATAGATATAGGTTCAAAAAGTGAAATACAAAATCTTATTTTAAAGTTAGCACAGACTGGAATGACCATTATATTTATATCTTCAGAACTTCAAGAGATGATAAGGTGCTGTGATAGAATACTTGTACTAAGAGATAGAAAAATCATTGGAGAATTAAAGGGCGATGACATAGAAGAAAGTAATATCATGGAAACAATTGCAGATGGAGGTAAATAAAGTGGAAGAGAAAAATCAGAGCAGTATTTTTAAAAGATTTTATAAGTCATCTGTTTTTTGGCCATTAGTATGCTTAGTGGTACTTCTTATATTTAATCTTATTATAAATCCTGGATTTTTAAACATAAAAATTAAAAATGGTCATTTATTTGGTGATCTTGTTGATATATTAAATCATTCTGTACCGCTAATGCTTATCTCTTTAGGAATGACTATAGTAATTGCAACACAAGGAATAGATATTTCTGTTGGTTCAATAATAGCAATTAGTGCATCTGTTTCAGCAACGGTACTTTTAAGCACTTCAAATGTACCTTTAGCTATTATAGCAGGAATTATTGTTGGAGTTATATGTGGTATGTGGAATGGAATGTTAGTAGCTTTCATAGGTGTACAACCCATGGTAGGAACTTTAATTTTATACATTGTAGGTAGAGGAATTGCACAGCTTGTAACAGGAGGACAGATACTTACTTTTACTAATAAATCTTTTATATTTATAGGAACTGGATATATTGTAGTTCCCTTTGCAGTGTATATAGCTATTGCTTGTGTGATTTTAATTTATTATATTATGAGAAAAACTTCATTAGGTTTATTTGTAGAATCTATAGGTGTAAATAGTACTGCAAGTAGATATTCGGGAATCAATGCTAGAAGAATTATTTTTTCGTTATATGTTATATGCGGTATGCTTGCAGGAATTGCAGGAATAATAATATGCTCAAACATTAAAAGTGCTGATGCAAACAATGCAGGGTTATGGATGGAACTTGATGCAATTCTAGCTACAGTAATAGGAGGAACATCAATGAATGGTGGAAGATTTTACCTTGAAGGAACAGTAGTAGGTGCTTTATTTATTCAAACTTTAACTACTACGGTTTACAGTATGGGGGTTGCACCAGAGGTTATTCTCGTAGTTAAAGCTATTGTTGTAATTGTTGTATGTCTCTTGCAGTCACCTGATTTTAGAAAGATGTTTATTAAAAAGTCAAAAATCATAAATAGCGATTATAAAGTTAAGAAGGTGGCGAAGTTATGATTAAAGGTTCATTAATAAAAAGAAGAGTTAAATTAAACACAGCATATATATCAATATATGCTACAGTGGGGTTGTTTTTGATCTTGTTTATATGTGGCTCTGTTTTATATACTGGTTTTTTTTCATTACAAATACTTTCTAATCTATTTATAGATAATGCTTATCTTATAGTAATAGCCATAGGAGAAACTTTTACAATTCTCACAGCTGGAATAGATTTGTCTGTAGGTGCAATGATTGCATTTGTGAGCATGATTACAGCCAACTTACTAAAAAAAGGCGTTAATCCTTTTATAGTAATAGCATTTGTTTTAATAGTGGGAATTATCTTTGGAACAGTACAGGGGGTTTTGATACAAAAATTTAAGCTTCATCCTTGGATAGTAACTTTAGCAGGAATGTTTTTCGCAAGAGGAGCAAGCTACCTTATAAGTATTGACACTATAAATATAGACAATTACACTTTCTCAAGTCTTTCGAGATTTAGAATTCCAATTGCACCTGGAACTTTTACTTCAATAAATGTAATTATAAGCTTGATTGTGGTTGCTGCAGCTATATACATTCTGAAATATACTAAATTTGGAAGAACAGTATATGCCATTGGAGGCAGTGAAAATTCAGCTATGTTAATGGGTCTTCCCGTTGCAAAAACAAAAATACTTGTATATACACTTTCTGGATTTTGCTCTGCTTTAGGTGGACTTTTATTTACTATATATACTTTGTCAGGGTATGGACTTCATTGCAATGGTACGGAAATGGATGCAATAGCAGCTTGTGTTATAGGAGGTATTTTGCTTACAGGTGGATTTGGATATGCCATAGGACCTCTTTTTGGTGTGTTAACTACAGGAATAATTCAGAGCTTAATAATGTTTAATGGCACACTTAATTCATGGTGGACTAAAATAGCTGTAGGAATGCTTTTGTTTATGTTTATTGCACTGCAAAGAGTTATAGTAATTAAAAATGAAAAGAAAAAGGAAATACACACATAAAAATATACTAGAAAAATAACTTTAAGGATTTAAATTGGTAAAAAGTTTTACAAATGTCTAACTTTTTACTAATTTAAACTTTTTGGTTAAAAATATATAATATTTAATCTGGAGGACAAGTTGAATACTGTTAAAAAAGTATTTTTAAAAAGTAGAATAGGGACCAGACTTGCAATATATTTCTTGGTGGTAATATTACTTCCAACAATTACTATAACATTATTAGGAAATTTAATGTATAAGAACTCAATAAGTAGAGAGCAAAATGCAAGCACAAGACAAATGATAGAGCAGATAAGTAATAATGTTGATTTTTACATAAAGGACAATGAAAATTTAATGACATATTTGTCAGATGATCCTAGAATATTAAAATTTATAGATTTGAAAACTCCCAATCATGATGTAGAAGATGAGGCAAGTAAAACTATATTAAAATTTTCTAGTTTACATTCTGAAATAGCAGGTATAATGGTTGTTTCCAGTAATGATACTTACGTTAGTGACATAATGTACAGAATATCAAGGAATCCGCTTATAAATGAAGAGTGGTATTTAAAAGCAGCACAAAATCCTAATGATGTACAGATATTTAATAGGCCACTGGGAAGAAATATTAACAATGTATTTCAAGATCCTGAAGATGACTTAGTGTCTATATCAAAAGCAATAGTTGATAAAAAAACTGGCAAATGCATTGGAGTGATATTAGTAGACATAAAAGTTAATGTCATAAAGAGCGTTATTGATAATGTAAAGCCTGGAGAGAATGGATTTGTGTATATTGTGGATAAAAACTGCAAAATAATATATTCTCCTGTGAATAAAGTGGTTTATAGGATAAAAGATAGTTGGATACAAAACCAGAAAGATGAAATCCTAATTAAAACTATAAGAGGAAAAGAGTATGAAATTATGAGCTTAAGTTCTCCATATACTAAATGGAGGACTGTTGGGGCTTTCTCCATAGAAGGGGTACAAAAGATAATAAAAAATATACAATATGCTTCATTTGCTATTGCTATAATTACACTTATAGTAGCTGAAATGCTTGCTATATTTTTTACAAAGTCTATAGTAAATCCAATAACTGAATTAAAAAGACTTATGAAGAAGACAGAGCAGGGAACTTTTGATGTTTCCTTTACACAAAAGTATGATGATGAAGTTGGAGAGCTTGGCAATGCTTTTAATCACATGGTAAAGGAAATTAAAAAATTGATAGAACTTGTTCAAATACAGGAAAAGAAAAAAAGAAAAGCTGAGATAGAAATATTACATGCTCAAATAAAACCACATTTTTTGTATAATACACTTGATACAATACAATGGATGGCACAGGAACACAATGCATCAGATGTTGTTTCTATGGTTAATAATCTAAGTAATATTTTGAGAATAGGGTTAAGCAGTGGTGCTGAAATTATTATGGTTAGACAAGAAATTGAGCATGTTAAAAGCTATCTTGCAATTCAAAAGATTAGATATGAAGATAAACTAAACTATAAAATAGATATTTCAGAAGAAATAATGGATTTAAAAGTACTTAAAATAACCTTGCAGCCATTGGTGGAAAATGCTATATACCATGGGATCAAAGAAAAAAGAGGTCAAGGTATGATTTATATTAAAGGGAAAATTAAAGATGGCAAATTAAATTTTATAGTTAAAGATAATGGAGTTGGAATTAAAGCAGATAAGTTAAAGAAAATAGATGCTATGGTTCAAAATGTAAATGGTATAAATAATGATTCCTTAGGATATGGAATATTTAATGTTAATGCAAGGATAAAATTAACCTATGGTAATGAATATGGAATTAAATATTCTAGCGAATACGGACATGGAACAACTGTGAATGTTTGGTGCCCAATAGTGAGGTGATTACTTATTACTTGAAACAAATAAACCACTGCACTATTTTTTAGTGCGGTGGTTTATTTATGAGATTTATGCTAGCCAACCTATGTGCTCGGCATTTTTTGGTAATTCAGCTGTCCCATTTTCAACGGCTGTTAATGCATCATCAATAACACAAAGAGCCTTATCGAGTTGCTCTCTTGTAATTACTAAAGGTGGCTGAAAACGTAAAATGTTTCCCTGAAGCGTAATCATAACAACACCGTGTTCAAAAGCATAGTAGATAATTTTCGTGGCAGTATCATTATCTGGCTTCTTAGTAATAGGATCTTCAACTAGTTCAATCCCACCATTTAGTCCGAATATTCTTACATCTCCAATTTTGGGATGCTTTTTTTGCATTTCTAAGAAACGTTCTTTTACGTAAAGTCCATCTTTTTGTGATTTTTCAACTAAATTTTCATTTTTTATTACGTCCAAGGTTGCTAAAGCAGCTGCACAACAAATAGGATTACCTGAAGTAGTAAAAACATGAGCGGGTGCTTCTAAGCTTTCCATGATTTCTTTTTTGCCGATTACAGCACTTAGTGGCAATCCAGATGCAAGAGACTTTCCAACAGACATTAAATCAGGTTCGATATTATGGTAATTTTGAATACCCCATAATTTTCCGGTTCTACCTAAGCCCTGATTCACTTCATCTACGGCAAAAAGAATACCATTCTCATGACAAAAATTAAAAACAAGCTGCATATATTCTTCAGGTGCTTTAACTATTCCTCCATCACCTTGAATTGCTTCTAGGATAACGCATGCTGTTTCATCAGCAGGTAGAAATGTTTCAAAAGGTTCTTTAAATGCTTTAAAATATCTAAGAGCCACATCATGTTCTGTTTCACCTGGATAAGTACGATAAAGATCTGGATAAGGAACATGAACAATTCCAGGAAGCAATGGCCCCATTTTACGGGTCATATTTAAACTACAACCTGAAAGGCTCATGGAGCCATATGTGGCTCCATGATAAGAGTTCATATAGGAAACCATATAAGGACGTCCTGTATAAGCTCTTGAAAATTTAATAATAGCATCATTTGACTCTGACCCAGAATTCCCAAAACTAACTTGTTTAGGTGAATTACCAGGTGCTAATAGCGCTAAACGCTTTGCTAATTCCATTGCAGGTTCTGTATGAAAATATCCAAGTGTATAATGTATAAGTTTTTCAGATTGCTTTTGAATAGCTTCAACTACCTTAGAATGGGTATGCCCCACATTAACTGCTGAGGCACTTGCCAAAAGATCAATATATTTATTTCCGTCCACATCTACAAGACTTGCACCATGTGCATGATCAATAACTAAATCATAATAATTAATTCTAGAAGATTTGGCATAATATTCATTTTCTTTTTCAATCATCATTTGAGCATGCTTTAGATTTTTCAACTGGCTCATCCCCTTTTTTATTTAGGTAAGAATGATTCATACCATATACAAAGTAAATAATCATACCTAAAATAAACCATATTAATGCATACATTTTAGCTTGAATGTCTAATCCCCAGAAAACACCTAATGCTCCTAAGAAAGCAAGTGCAGGCATAACAGGATAGAGAGGCATTTTAAATGAAGGTTCTGGAATATCTTTTCCTTCACGAGAACGTAAAGCGTAAATGCCAAGTGAAACAAACATAAAAGCAATTAATGTACCAGCTGAAATTAATTGAGCTAAAAATGCAAAAGGAAAGAAAGCACCTATAACGACACCAACTATTGTAAGAACAACTAAAGCTCTGTTTGGAAGATTCTTGTTATTTAACTTTCCTAAGTATTTTGGAAGTAGTCCATCACGTCCAAAAGAATAGATTAATCTTGATCCAGCAAGCATCATACCAATTAAAGCAGTAAACATACCTACAACAGCTATTGATTGGACAACACTGGCAATAACAGTATGACCACTTTCACGTAATGCCCAACCAACTGGTTCAGCGTTGTTAGCATAAAGTGAGTATTTAAACATACCAACTAATACCAATGAAACACAAATAAATAAAACAACGGCTATTACTAATGATCCAAGAATACCTCTTGGCATAGTCTTTTTAGGATCTTTGGCTTCAGCTGAATTTGCAGCTATAGAATCGAATCCTATATAAGCAAGAAATATTTCAGAAACACCAGCATAAATACCTTGCCATCCACCAAAAGCTGAACCATCTGAATTTACGTGATGTGCAGGGATAAATGGTATATAATTTTGAATATGAATTGCTGTAAGACCAACAAAAATAAAAGTAATGATAGCTAAGACTTTTAAAACTACTAAAACATTTTCTACTTTGGAAGCTTCACTCATTCCTCTAGATAATAATGCTGCTATTAAAATAAGAGTAATTACTGCAAATAAGTCAAATAAACCTCCATTTAATCCCATAGTGTTAGAAAGACTATTAGGAAGTGTAAAACCAAGAGGAGTAAGTAATCCACGTAGGTTAGCTGATAATCCCGAAGCGACAAAAGCTACAGCAATAAAATATTCAGCTAATAGAGCCCAACCTGCAACCCAGCCCCAAAACTCACCAAAAATAACATTAATCCAAGAGTAAGCTGATCCCGCAAATGGCATTGAAGATGCCATTTCAGCATAAGCAAAGGCAACCATTCCAGCAACAATAGCTGCTACAGCAAAAGAAAGTGCTACAGCTGGACCTGCATGTTGAGCAGCAACTACACCAGGTAGTGTGAAGATTGATGTAGAAACAATGGTTCCAACTCCTAATGCTAGGAAATCTTTTGTTGTTAATACACGTTCTAGATGAGAATCTTTATCCTGATAGACATTAGGATTTTCCTTACGAAACATTTTTTGTAATACTCTGTTCAAAATTAGTCCCCCTTTTTAATATAAGCAAAAAAATTAATTGTAACAGATATTTTTGTATTAAAAAAAAAAAAGCTAACGCTTATTAAAAAAAGCCAGCTTAAACATCTCATTTTAATTATTTACAATGAAATAATTCCCCCAAAAATGTTTAAAATATTAGTTAGCTTATTTTCAGAAAATAAAAAAATCTGTAATTTAATTCTAATTATTTTAACATATAAAATCAAGTTTTTAAGTTTTTTTAAAAATAAATACAAATTTATTAAAATAAAGTGCTAAAAAAATCAAAAAATGAAATAAAGAGATGCATAATTTGATAAATTAATATCTGAATTATTGGATTATATTTGAAAAAAATAAAATAGTTGCTCATTAACTCATATGTTTACAAAATAAGTAAGAGATATGGATGATTTTCGGCGTTGCCGAATAATCAACATTGCCTATTCACTTTTTATTTATAAAAAATAAACTGCCACACTATTTTTTAAGTGAGACAGTCTATTTTTATCTTTTTTTTCTAACTGAAAATGTATAAACACCACCAGCAGCTATAATTATTAATATAGTAAGAGTAACTCCATAGAGAGGAGCATTGCTTTCTAATAATTGTTTTTTTGAAAGTGTAGTGTAAAGATCATATTCCTTAGTTACTCCTCTTTCAGTAAGTTTAAGTTTTCCAACAGAATATGGCTTTGAAGCAATAGACCATGGATTGTCTGTGTTTAGATTAACTGAGAATGCTTTTTCGTTGTCATTTGTGCTGTTCTTATAATAATTTACGTCATCCCTTAAGAGAAGAGGAACCTTAATTGTTTTTGTTGGTCCGAAAAATCCAAATGATTTATATGAAAGCTTTTCTGTTTTGTAAAGACTATTTTTTTTGTATAAAGTTGTATTTTTCACTGAATAGCTATAGTTTATTAAGGTCTCCATATCCTTAAATGCCTCAGTACCATCAGGGGTAACCTTTGAGTGCATTACAGCACCTATTATTTCTCGCCCATTTCTATTGAAAATGCTCACAAGGCATTCACCAGCTTCAGATGTAAAACCAGTTTTTCCACCAATACAAGTACTGTCATACAATCCGCTGTTTGGCAATATCAATTTATTTCTATTTTCAATTTGTACGCTTTTACCATTTTCAAGTTTCAAATCATAGTTTTTTGTTTTTACAGCATCTAATATTTCTTTGTTTTCAAAAGCATTTTTACCAATTATACTTATGTCATACGCAGTTGTGTAGTGATTGGGATCATGTAAACCGTTTGGAGTTACAAAATGTGTATTTTTAAGACCAAATTTTGCTACATATTTGTTCATAATTTTAGAAAAGTTGTTCTGGGTATCAGCTATACTTGCATTTGTGTTGCCAATTAAATTGTCTGCAATTACATAAGCCATATCATTAGCAGAAAAAATAAGCATAGATTTTAGTACAGCATCTGCTTTTATTTTATCACCAACATTTATGGAAAGCTTGTCATCATTTATTGATGAAGAAGGCTGAAGTTTCGCACTATTAGTATAGGTGAATATATCTTTATTTTTGTTTGAATCTGCTAATATAAGTGCTGTTAAAAGTTTAGTAGTACTTGCAGGGTAAACCCTTTTGTCTATATTTTTTTCACATATTATTTCGCCTGTTTTGGCATCTATAGAAACTGCAGAGTCTGAAGTTAAATTTAAATTATTTGTATTTTCATCTGCATATACATTACTGCACAAAGAAAAAGTTAATAATACCGTTAAAAGTAAAAAAAGTTTTTTTTTCAAGATAATCTCTCCGTTAAAATTTAATTTTGTAATAAAATATCAACATTTAGCTAAAAGTATATAAGCCAAATGTTGTAATTGCTATTTTTTAGTATGAACTTTAATATTTAAAAATTTATTAAATATTTTTGTAAATTTTATATATTGATATTCAATATAAGGATGTTCCTCTTTTTTTAAATCTTCCTTTATATCTTTTTTTGAAACAGTTATATCAATTATTTCATCATTGTGTTTAAATTTTACATTATAAACTTCATTTAATTCTTTAGTAGTATCGTCTAATATAAATCCTATTTTTTCAATATCAATTTTTTTTATGGAAATTATTTTAGCTTTTTCTTTTGGACTATTTTTTAGAGATGTATATACTATGCGCTTTATTAACATCATTAATGCTGAAAAAATTATTCCGAGTAATGCAATATACATATAAATTTTAATATACATCAATCTATTAAAATAAAGATTGAACTTGTCAAACAAGGAACAACTAAGTAAAACATAGAGTAAAGCAGGTGCTAATAAAAAACAAAGAACTAAAATGATGATGTAATCGAATAATTTCTTTTTCAAAGTACCATCTCCCTTTAAAAAAGTATAATATATACTATGAAAATTATATTACATATTACTATGTTTTTAAAGTAGCAATATTAATTGTTGATAATTATTTAATATATTTATTAAATTTTTAATGAAAAGGTATTCATTTTTAATAGGTAATATACTATAATGTAAATATAAAACATGTAAACATTATCAAAAGCTAATTGAGGGGTGATATTATGGGAAAATGTCCATTTTTAAGTACGTATAATTGCAGAGTTGAATGTTTTAAGGAGTGTGCTTTTTATTCCGATAAATCAAAAGAAGAAGGATGCCCTTTTCAAAATAAAGAAATAAATAAACAAACAGTATTTTTAAAAAAAGAGCATGTCAATTATTATATAGATGAAGAAATGGAATGCGAAGATAAAGATAGATTTATGGATAATAATGAATTTTTACAATATATCTAGTCAAATGTAACATATAGTAAAGTGTTCCATATAATATTAGAGATAATATTATATATGGTGTGATTTTATGAAAAGGAGATTTGTCTGTTTATTTAGTTTAATTGTAGTTTTGTTTGTATGTTCTACTCTTTTATCAGGATGTAATAGTAGCAAAAGTAACTCGTCTTCTGTTAAAACTGTAAAACTTAATGAGGTTGTACGTTCAATTTTTTATGCTCCTATGTATGTAGCAATTAACAATGGATATTTTACAAAACAGGGCATAAATATAGATCTCTCGACTGGTCAAGGTGCAGATAAAACTATGCAGGAAGTTTTAAGTAAAAATGTTGATATAGGATTTTGTGGACCAGAACAGAGTATTTATATACAAAATCAAAATAAAGAGGACTACCCTATTGTATTTGCAGATCTTACTCAGAGGGATGGTTCTTTTTTAGTTGGAAGAAAAGAAGAGAAAAATTTCAATTGGAAAAGTTTAAAGGGTAAGACAATAATTGGTGCAAGACCTGGTGGAGTACCTGAAATGACACTTGAATATGTACTAAAAAAATATGGATTAAATCCTAAAAAAGACGTAAATATAATAACTAACATTGATTTTTCAGCAACAGCTGGGGCTTTTAAAGCTGGAACAGCAGACTATGTAGCACTATTTGAACCTACTGCAAGTATTTTAGAAAAAGATGGCAGTGGATATATAGAATCTTCTATTGGTGGTGAGGCGGGACCAATTGCCTACACTTGCTTTTTTACGAGAAAATCATATCTTGATGCAAATAAGGACACTTTAATAAAATTTACAAAAGCTATATATGAAGGACAAACTTGGGTTCAAAATAATAGTGATGAAAAGGTAGCAGAAAAAATAAAGTCATTTTTCCCAGGAACAGATGTAAAACTTTTAGCCAAAAATGTTAAAAATTATAGAGAAGCAAATGCTTTTGCAAAAGACCCTACAGTGCATAAAGAAAATATAGAAAAACTTATGAATATAATAGAAGGATATAAAAGTGATCTTATTAAAACACGACCTGCTTTTACGAAACTTGTTAATACAGATATTGCAAAAAAAGCTATGAAATAAATACACAACAATAAAACTTAATTCATATATTGAATGTATAGAGTATTGTTTTAGGGGTTAAAATGTGAATAAACTAGATGTAAAACATATTTTTATGAATTATCATTCAATATCATGTGAAACAAGAGCACTTGTAGATATAAATTTTAGCGTAAAAAAGGGAGAGTTTGTAAGTATAGTTGGGCCATCTGGATGTGGTAAATCAACATTACTTAATATAATAGCAGGTCTTATAAAACCATCTAAAGGATCTATATTTTTAGATGGGGAAATGGTTAAAGATGCTAATCCTAAATTTGGATACATGTTTCAAAAAGATGAGCTTTTTGAATGGCTTACGGTTTTTCAAAATGTGTGTATGGGACTTAAAATCCAAAAAAGACTGACAAGAAGAAATGTTGATGCCATTGAATATATGCTTAAACAATATAAACTCAGTGAATTTAGAAATTACTATCCATTTGAACTTTCAGGTGGAATGAGGCAGAGGGTAGCCTTAATAAGGACACTTGCCTTAAACCCTGAAATATTAATACTTGATGAGCCTTTTTCAGCATTGGATTATCAAACTAGACTTCTTGCAGGGGAAGAAGTGTCTAAAATAATAAAGAATACAGATAAAACAGTGATAATGGTAACACATGACATTTCAGAGGCAATATCCCTTTCAAAAAGAATTATTGTGTTTACGAAAAGGCCAGCCGTAGTAAAAAAAGATATCTCCATTGACTTTGAGGATAATTCACTTACACCTCTTAAGAGAAGGGAACATCCTAAATTCAGAGATTACTTCAATGAAATTTGGAAGGAGATGGAGAGAAATGAATGATTTAAGCAGTGAACAGTTAAAGTACATTAAAAGTATAAAGAAAAGAAATAGAAATATAAAACTTACTAGAGTATTTATACTTATATTTATAATAGGCTTATGGGAAGTTGCTGGGGATTTAAAGTGGATTGATCCATTTTTAATAAGTACTCCTTCGAGAGCATTTAAAAGTTTTGTTAAAATATACAACGAAGGAACAATTTTTAAACATATAGGAATAACGTGTTATGAAACTATTTTAGGTTTTACAATTGGAACAATATTAGGAACTATAATTGCAATTTTATTATGGTGGTTTGAATTTGCATCTAAAGTATTGGATCCATATATAGTTGTCCTAAATGCACTTCCAAAGGTTGCATTAGCACCAATTATAATATTTTGGATGGGAAATGGAATAAAAGCAATTGTAACCATTGCGATTTTAATTTCAATAGTTACAACTATAATCACAATATATGAGGGATTTAAAAGTGTAGATATTAATAAAATAAAGCTTTTAAAAACCTTTGGAGCTAGTAAATTTCAAATATTAACACATTTAATAATACCAGCAGCTATGCCTAACATTATGTGTGCACTTAGAATAAGTGTTGGACTTTGTTTTGTTGGAGTTATTATGGGAGAGTTCCTTGTAGCTAAGGATGGACTGGGATTTTTAATTGTATATGGTGGACAAATATCACAGCTTGATATGGTGATGATGAGCATAGTAATTCTTTCTATACTTGCTTACGTTATGTATGAAATTGTTTCTATAATGGAAAATAAAATAAAAAAGAGATTTTTATAAAAATTGTCATATATGGATATATGCATACTAATTGACATCTGTAATATATATCTGTAATATATAAATATAATATAAATTAATGTTTAAAATCTTGTAAAGTAGGGAACTAAAAGATGAGAAAAATATTAAAAAACGGGTTTTTGATAATAATATCGTTTGTATTCATATATATAAATGTGGATAAAGTTTATTATTCCTTTGATGGTAATCAGACTAAGGCATCTTATGTAAAACTTTTTGATCAAGGTGGAACTACTACAGGTGATGGAACAACAGACCAAAATAACCAGCCAACAGGTGAAAATGGTGGAACAATCACAACAAATACTTCAAGTAGTGATTCAGGCTCCCAAAGTTCTACTTCACAACAAGGGGAAGCAGGTACCAGTAGCTCGCAATCTGGGACTCAGCAAACAACTACTCAAAGTAGTGCTGCTAAGCAAACCGCACCAAGCTACAGTAGTGGTAAAAGGGTAAGAAGAACTTATTCAAAGTCGTCAGGAACAGTTAAGAGTAATAGCAAGACTTCACCAACAGGAGCTAGTAGTTCAGCTTCATCTAACAGTTCAGCACAAAATAAAAATTCTAATAAGACAAATTCTGTAGTTAGTAATAGCAGCAATAATAATTTAAATTCAAATGTTAGTAGTACTGCACCTGCACAACCTACTCTTAATACAAAAAAGCCTGCTAAACATAAAGCAGTTAGCAGTGTTAAGAAAAGTAAAGAAACAAATAATCCAAAGCAGCAGGAGCTTTCGCTTTTAGGTAATATTAATAATATTATGATGAAAAAAATTATAGGATATATTTTAATATTTTTAGTAGTGATTTGTGCTGCGATTTATTTAATAAAAAGCAAACAAATAACAATATCAAGAAAAAAATAATATTTTTAAATAAAAAGGATCTGCCTTAAGAAAATTTATAAGGCAGATCCTTTTATTAATGTTTACACTTTGAACAATTTGTATTTTTAGAACAACTTTTACAAGATGAAAATGAATTATCTTTTATTCCTTTGCATTTTATCATGAAATTTGAATTTTCATATATAATATTTACTTCAGATACTTTTTTAGCAGTTTCCATTGAGTATGCAAAGTTTAAATCCTTTATTTTATAACTCAAATCATCTTCTTTAATTTCATCTAAAATAATATCCATATTTACTCTAGAACAGCATGCAAAAGAGTAAGAAAGTCTTACACAATTGTATTCGGGATGATCTTTTAAAATATCATATAAATTTGAATAGGCATTTTCAGATAAAATAATTTTCATTAAGTCCTCCATTATTCATATTCATTAGAAAATTTGTGTAGCAAGTCTTGCTTCAAATCCCAAAGTTTACTTGAAAGATCGACATAATAATTGTGAGGGTTTTCAAGCCTTAAAACTTCAGGCCAAAGTCTATTTGTTTCTTCCTGAGCAAACTTTTTAATATCAAGTACATCTGGGTTTTCATATATAGCTTTACCATTTTTAAATATTGGAACCATAAGTTCTTTAATATAATAATTGTGAATTCTTTTCTTTTTCCATGTGTAAATAGGATCAAATATTTCAAGAGTTTTGGTTGTATCTATTTTTTCATCATTAAGTGCAATTAAATCACCAATAGCCATATGTGAAGATTTGTCAAATATTCTATAAATCTTTTTAAAACCTGGATTTGTGATTTTTTCTTCATTTTCACTTATTTTAATTTTAGGAACTATTGCTCCATCTTTTTCAATTGCTGAAAGTTTGTAAACTCCCCCAAAAACAGGCTCTGATTTTGCAGTTATAAGTCTTTCACCAACTCCAAAATTGTCTATATAAGCACCTTGTGCTAATACATCTGTAATTATATGTTCATCTAGAGAATTGGAAATAGTTATTTTTGCATCGCTATATCCAGCATCATCCAGTATTTTCCTACATTTTTTTGTAAGATAAGTTATGTCACCACTATCTATTCTAATTCCCTTTGGTCTAATACCCATAGGTGCTAAAACTTCATCGAAGACTTTTATTGCATTTGGAAGACCAGATTTTAAAACATTGTAAGTATCTATTAGTAATACACAATTATCAGGATATGTCTTTGCCCAAGCAACAAAAGAATCATATTCACTGTCAAATAATTGTACCCAGGAATGAGCCATTGTACCTATTGCATCTATTCCAAACATTTCTTCTGAAATTGTGCATGCAGTAGCACTACAGCCTCCAATAATAGCAGCTCTTGAACCATAAATTGCTCCGTCATATCCTTGAGCTCTTCTTGAACCAAATTCCATAACAGGACGATTCCCAGCAGCTCTACATATTCTATTTGCTTTTGTAGCAATTAAGGTTTGATGATTTATTGTGAGAAGTATCATTGTCTCTACAAATTGAGCCTGAATTGCAGGGCCTCTTACAGTTACAAGTGGTTCATTTGGGAAAACTGGATTTCCCTCAGGAATGGCAAATACATCACAGCTGAATTTAAAATTATCAAGATAATCTAAGAAATCTTCTGAAAAATCCCCTTTACTCCTTAAATATTCTATATCATCTTTTGTAAATCTCAGGCTTGATAAATACTCCATTAGTTGGGTAACGCCTGCCATTATGCAGTAGCCGCCATCATCAGGTACTTTTCTAAAAAACATATCAAAGTAGGCAATTCTGTTACCAACATTATTTTTTAGATATCCATTGCCCATAGTAAGTTCATAAAAATCAACTAACATTGTAAGGTTTCTTTCATTCCTTACATCAAAATTCTTGCTGAGTTCCATATAAAATTCTCCTATCGTTATAGCTTGAGTTAGTTTATGCTCAATTCTACTTATTAATTATATATTATACAATATTTTTTTATTTTGAGGAAATCCACTTTTATATTAAAAATTAGACAATTTAAAATAAAAAGTTGTAAAATGGGTTATAGTTTCATTAGTTTATATTAGGAGGCATTTAATTGGGAAAAGAGATAGTAAATCAGGTATTAATATTATTTTTAATGGCTATAGTTGGATTTTATGCAGCAAAGAGGAAATACATAAATAAAGAAACCAACAATGGACTATGTAAGATACTTTTAAATATAGCACTTCCAATGCTTGTAATAAATTCCTTTACAACAGGATTTTCAAAGGACATGCTTTTAACTGCGGAAAAGTTATTTTTGTATTCAATTGTTGTGCATTTTGCACTTATAATTTTTGCAAAGTTAATATATATAAAAACTAGTAAGAAATCAATAGGCATTTCAAAATTTGTAACAGTGTTTTCAAATTCAGGGTTTATAGGTTATCCTGTTATGAATGGACTTTATGGCAGTAAAGGTGTATTTTATTGTGCGGTTTTTGGTATAGTAATCAATGTTTTTATGTTCAGTTATGGAATAATTGTAATTAAAAATGAAAATGGCAGCATTTTAAAAGAATTAAAAAAAGCAATCCTAAATCCAGTAATAATTTCCACTATAATTGGAATTGTTATTTTAGCTTCAGGTATAAAACTGCCGTATGTTCTTCAGCAGGCAATAAAATCTACAGGATCATTAACTTCACCCCTTTCAATGATAATTGTTGGAGTTATGCTTGAAGGTATTGATTTTAAGATGGCGCTTAGTGGAAAATTTGTGTATGTTTTGAGTCTTGTAAGGCTTATAGCAGTTCCAGTAGTTACATTTTTAGTTGTAAGAGCATTTGGAGCACCTAAATTAATTGCAGATATACTTGTTATTCTAGAGTCAATGCCAGCGCCTTCAAATGCAGCTGCATTTTGCGTTGAATATGGTTCTGATGAGGTATTAGCAGTTAAAAGTATATTTGTAACTACAGTGTTCTCTATGATTACTATACCTATTGTACTTAATTTTTTAACTTAAAAATAATTAATTGCAATAAAAAGGATTTAGATGTCAATAATTTATAATGAATTTATTTTTAGGTGGTTTAATAATGAGCGAAGTGGATATAAAAAATGATTTCTTTAATTTGAGAGATAAAATAATTGAAAATAAATATAACTGCCTTGACAGTGCGCAGAAGAAATCTGTTTTTTTTAGGGATAAAAATGGTATTGTAATTGCATGCCCAGGAGCGGGAAAAACTCAGGTTATAATAAACAGAGTAAATTATCTTTGCACTTTTGGACCAGTTTATGGAACAAATATGATAAGTGGAAGGGTTTTAAAAGAAGATATAGATTCAATGAAAAGATATTTAGAAGATAGCAAAAATACACTTTCAAGTAATTCAATTAATCTTCTAACAAATTATAGAGTAAAAGGTCAGAATATATTTGTTATAACTTTTACAAAAGCAGCAGCAATAAATATGAAAAATAGATATAAGTCATTATTTCAAAATGAAAATGGAGTGTTTTTTGGAACTTTTCATGGACTTTTTTATAAGATACTTAAAAGGTATGTAAGAAATATAAATATAATAGAAAGTTATATGTCATATAGGATAATAAAAAATGTCCTTACAGCATATATGGATGAGATAGGTGACGATAAACTTCGAGAAATAATAAGCGATATATCGAAATTTAAAACTTCTATGTGTGAAATGGCAGAATATAATCCTTGCGTTGAAAAAGAAATATTTGAAAAATGTTACAAGGCATATGAAGATTATAAAAGCGAGAAAGATTTAATGGATTTTGATGACCTTCAAATAAATTGTTATAAACTTTTCAAAGAAAACAGCGGACTTTTAAGTGGGTATTCAAGGCTTTTTAAATTTATGCTTGTAGATGAATTCCAAGACTGTGATGCACTTCAAATAGATATTTTAAAACTTTTAAATGAAAATAGTAGTTTATATGCTGTAGGTGATGAGGATCAGTGCATATATGGATTTAGAGGTTCAAGACCTGACTGTATGGTGGGCTTTTCAAGTATATTTAAAGACGGCAAAAAAATGTATTTAAGCACAAATTACAGAAGTGTGGAGAACATAGTTAATATATCTAAAAATCTTATAAAAAATAATAAAATAAGAAACGATAAAAATATTTTAGCTAAGAAACAGCAGCTTGGGAATATAAATATAATAAATAGTTTAAATGAAAATGATGAAGCAAGTAGAGTATATGAAAACATAATAAAAAATAAAGAAATAAATGAATACGAGTTTTCGGATTTTGCAGTGCTTTATAGGACAAATGTGGAAAGTAGAAGTATAATAGATAGTTTTATACGAAAAAAAATTCCTTTTAGGCTTCTTGATAGGGAGTATAATTTTTTTGAACATTTTATATGCAAAGATATTATTTCATACTTAAAACTTAGCATTGATAAAACGGACAAGGAGAGTTTTTTAAGGATAATAAACAAGCCCTTTAGATATATAAGTAAACTTAACCTACAAAGCGTTAAAAATCATATGTACAGTGAGGATATGTTTGAAGTTTTAAAAGACGTAAATGACATTCCTGTTTTTCAAATGAAGAATATTGATAAACTTAAAAAGAATATTCAAAGTTTGAACAAGATGTCTCTACCTTCAGCCATTCAATATGTTTTGTCCACTATAGGATATTATGATTATATAATGGAATATGCCCGTAAATTTAAAATTGACATGGATGACCTTTCTGAAATAATAGAAGAATTTAAGAAATCAGCGGAAGGATACAAGACAATAATTACATTTTTAGCTCATGTTGAGGAGGTAAGTGAAGAGATTAAAAACAGCAAGAAAAGTTTAAATTCCAATGCTGTAATTTTAAGTACTATCCACGGCGTAAAAGGCATGGAATTTAAAAATGTATTTATAATAAACTGCTGCGAGGAAAACATACCCCACAAAAACAGTATAGAGAAAAATTTAGAAGAGGAGAGAAGACTCTTCTATGTTGGCATTACAAGGGCAATTGATAATCTGTGGCTGTGTATAAGTCGTGATATAAGGGGAAAGTCAAAGGAACCTTCGAGATTTGTGAAAGAATGTGGACTGGAATTTAAAAGTTTTTATGCTGGAAAGTACAAAGTAGGCGAAAAAGTAAGGCATAGTTCTTTTGGTGTTGGAAAAATAACCGAATTAAGCAGTGATGTTGTTGAAATAGAATTTGAAGGTGGAATTAAAAGGAAATTTGATCCGGTGGTGCTGGGGAACAATAGTCTTATTGATAAAGTGGATTAAATGTTTAATAGAGTTCTTCTCTAAAAAGTTAAGTTATTAAGGTAATTTTATATACCATAGTGAACATATACATATAACTATGACAATCTTTTTAGAGGAGTGGATTAGAAAATGAGAATTATAATTAGGTTCATTAAAACTATATCAACTATGTTTATTTCTTTAGTACTGCTAATAGTTATAGCAGTTTTTATAGTGTTTAATCACGTACAAAATTCTGCAGGTATCAATAAAAACGTAACTCCATTTCAGCTAAATTCAAACAACATTTCTTATGATAAAAGCAGGACTAGTTCAAACAAAAGTATAAACATATTAACGAACAATGTTCCTAATCTTACAAGGCAGGATGTGCTTAACAGGGCAAGGGCTATGGTTCAAGTTAGATGGATTCCGAAACATAATATATTTGATAAATATGGAAGATATGTATTTATAAAAGGGAAAACTTATTATGGCATACCATATAGCATGAATTTATATCAGGTGTCATCAGTTAATGATTTTTTATCAAAAATTAGTAACAGTAGGATATTATATGGGAATGACTGCTCAGGTTTTGTTAGTACGGCATGGGGGATAAGTAGACAAACTACATTGACACTATTAGATGCAGTTAACAGTGGCAGCGAAATTCAAGGAAAAGCTGTAAGGAAGATTTCATGGAATGATTTAAAACCAGGAGATGCACTACTTATTGACAATGGAAAAGGTGAGGGACATATTATGCTGTATATTAATACAGATGCTAGAAATAGTAACAAAATAAATGTGTATGAACAAAATGTACAAACTATACATCCTTTTGAGTCATTGCCAGTGGCAAGAGAAGACTACAGATATAAAAGTAAACTAATAAGGCAAGGATATATTCCTATTAGGTTAATGACATTAAATTAATTAAAAAGTTACTATTTAAAAGATAAAAAATCATTTAAATAGTAACTTTTTATAGTAGATTAGTTATTAATACTATTTCAATAAAAAGTATAAATATTATAATTTAAATATTTTAAAATCCATAGGATTTAAGACTAAATTATTGTTTAGCTCAGCTCTTTTAGAGGTTAATACATCTAAAGCAATATTTTGCAAATGAAGATTAATAGTATGCTGCTTGTCATTATTGTTGATAGCAATTAGCATAGATTCATTTTTATAGTTTCTTTTAAAAATTAGTACATTTTCCTTACAATAAATTGTCTCGTAATCACCATAGATTAAAGCTTTATTTTGTTTCCTAAGGGATATCATAGTTTTATAAAGATTAAATAAATCTAAATTTTGTTTTTCTTTTTCCCAGATCATGCATTTTCTGCACTGAGGGTCTTCTCCGCCATTAAGACCTATTTCATCTCCATAATAAATATAAGGAACTCCTTCATAGCAAAACTGAAAGACAATTGCTAATTTCATCTTGTTTATATCATCATTACATTCCGTTAAAAATCTTTTAGTATCATGGCTATCAATTAAATTCCAAAGCTGTCTTGTTATGCTGTTCATATAAAGTGCTCTGCTAGAGGAGAGTATATCATTAAACTTTTCTACTGATATACTTCTATGAGCAAAAAAATCTACTAGAGCAAATTTAAAAGGATAGTCCATTATGCTGTCCAGCTGATCTCCTTTTAAAAAGGAACTGGCCTCATGCTGTATTTCTCCTACAACAACGGCATTTTTATTAGCATGCTTAACTGTTTTACTAAAGGCTCTCCAAAAATCATGGTCAACTTCATCACAAACATCAAGTCTCCAGCCGTCAATTCCAACTTCTTTTACCCAGTATTCTCCAACTTTTAATAGATATTCTCTAACTTCACTGTTATTAGTATTTAATTTAGGCATCGTGCTAACATCATTAGCAAAGGTGTAATAATTAATTTTATCAGTGCTGACAGGATAGCTATAAATGTAATACCAGTCCTTGTATTTTGAAGCTTCCTGATTTTTTAGTAAATCTTTAAATGCAAAGAAGTCACTTCCTGAATGATTGAATACAGCATCAAATATAATTCTTATTCCTTTTTCGTGACATTTTTTTATTAGCTCTTTAGCAGTATTTAAAGTACCAAATTGGGGATCTATGTCGTAATAATCTTCGGTGTTATATTTATGATTTGAACTGGATTTAAATATAGGAGTCAAGTAAATTAAATTAATGCCTAATTCCTTTAAATAGTCTAGTTTATCAATAATACCTTGAAGGTCGCCTCCAAACATAGATTCATGATCTACTGAAGTACCCCATGTTAAAACGTTTTCTGGATCAATGCTTTTATCCCCATTAAAAAAACGATCTGGAAAGATTTGATAAACAACTGCTTCTTGCATCCAATTACGTTCTTTATATAAGTCTCCTGGTGCTAAATATGGAAATTGAAAAGGTGTAAATTCTTTTAAAGTCGGTGGATTCGTATTGAGTCCTCTCTCATCGAAATATGATATGTCATTATTTGAATCAATTAGTTCAAAATAATATCTATATCTATTTTTTTCTACAGATACTCTAGTTTCAAAATAATCAAACAAGGTAGTATGAGACATTATTTCCATCTCTTTAACAGAGTATGGATTTTGCCAATCGTATCTATCTTTATAATATAAATTACATTTCTGTATGTCATCTTTTGCTGTTCTTATTCGTAATACCAAAGTGTTTATATCCTCGCCATATGCATAAGGCGTTTCAGGGATATGATAAATTGCATGCTTATTCATTTTATTTACCTCACTTTAAATTATAAATTTACTATTTACAATTTGGAGTATAGCATAATAATTTAATTTTAATTGTATATAACTCAGATAATATGTATATACATCATATGAAATTATCCACAGTTATTGAATATATTTTCTAAAAATGCTAAAGTTATACTGAAATTTATGATTAAAATTGAGAGGTGTAGGAATGTTAGAAACTTTTGAATCAGATAACTATATTTTCAATAATGATCTATCTTTTATAATTGAGTCAAAAAATTTAGAAAAAGTATTAAATATCCTAAAAGAGAAACATGTGCAGGAAAAAGAAAATGAACAATCTATTAGTGACAAGAAAAATGATTTAATTATTTGGAATGCTATTTACACTAGAGAAATTATAAAGAATGGGGTATCCAAAAGTGCCCTTCATCCATTATATAATAAATTTTATGATGAGATTCAAGCTATTTCTACTTTAAGTGAGCTGCAAGATTTAGAAGTTAGTATGGTAACTTCGTACTTTAATATTCTAATAAATGATATTGAAGTAACTGATAATTTTATGATTAATAAAATGCTTCAATATATACATATAAACATTGAAAATCATTTTTCATTGAATAAATTAGCTTTAGACTTAAATATTTCTTCAGGATACGCAAGTTACTGCTTTAAAAAAAACATGAATATTTCAGTAATGAGTTATGTACGAAAAATAAAAATAAATAGAGCAAAAAATTTACTTTTAAGTACAGATAAAAGTATTTTATATATTGGAAACTTATTGGGATTCTACGATGAAAGTCATTTCACTAAAACATTTAAAGGTATAGTAGGTATTTCGCCAACGGAGTATAGAAATAGTAATTATGCATAGTTCATAATATAAAAATACTTATATAGAATATATTTCAAATTTATGAACATATTTAATAAAATGCTATTGACTAACAGTATAAATTAATTTATAATAAAGTAAATGGTGCAAACGTTTGCATCATAAATAAAAGAATTATTTGAGGGGGAAAATTACATGAATAAAAGGCTTAAAGTAGTATCTTCAATTCTAACAGCTCTTTTATTAGTAACATCATTATCGGGGTGTACATCAGGTAAATCAGCAGCAAGTGGTTCTAAAAATATTGTAATCTGGTCTCATTTGGAAAAACCAGAAGTTGATGCATTGAATAAAGTAGCACAGCAGTGGGCTAAAAAAACTGGTAACACTGTAAAAGTTCAATTGGATAAATCAGATTTCCAAGCTTTCTTACAGGCAGCCAATAGTAGTAAAGCTCCAGATATTATGTATGGACTTGCAAATGATAATTTGGGTACTTTCCAAAAAGCTAATTTATTAGCGAAGGTTCCATCAAATGTAATCGATTCAAGTAAGTATATGGATACAGCAACTAAAGCAGTGTCTTTCAATGGGACAATGTATGCTGCACCAATAAGTGTTGAAACGTATGCACTGTTTTATAATACAGACAAAGTTACAAATCCTCCAACAACAGTAGATGACTTAGTAAACCAAGGTCAAAAAGTAGGCTTCCAATACGATGTAAATAATTTTTACTACAGTTATGCATTCTTAGCTGCTAATGGTGGGTATGTATTTAAAGATAAAGGAAAAGGTTCTTTGGATCCTAGTAATATAGGTTTGGGAAATGCTGGATCAGTAAAAGGACTTCAAACAATTAAAGATTTAGTTGTAAAAGATAAACTTATGACTCCAGACATAAAAGGTGATAAAGCAAGTGAGGCATTTAAAGATGGGAAAATTGGTTTCTATATAGGTGGACCATGGGATGTTGATGGATTTAAAAAAGCAGGAACAAAATTTGCAACTGCAGTACTTCCAGGAATGCCTTCATTTGTCGGAGTACAAGCTGCTTTTGTAAACGCAAAATCTAAACAGCAAACAGAAGATTGGGATTTAATAAAATATATTCAAGAAAACAATTCATCAATACTTAAAGCAGGTAATAGAATACCAGCACTTAATTCAGATTTAAATAAACCAGAATATAAAGACAATAAGACAACTGAAACATTTATTGATCAGTGTAAAAATGGTCAGCCAATGCCTAATATTTCAGAAATGTCAACAGTATGGACTCCAGCTGCAAATAATTTAACATTACTAACTTCAAATAAAATAACTCCAGAAGCTGCAGCAAAGTCAATTCATGATCAAATTGTCCAGGGCATTTCAACAATGAAATAAAAGAATGATTTTTAAAGAGAGCTCAATAAACTCTCTTTAGAAATTTAAGAGGAGGGTTAGTATGAGAAAAAAAGAAGTGTTGAGTACGAATAAAACATTTCGTGATAATATAAGAGCATATACTTATCTAGCTCCAGCATTAATTTCTATATTTGTATTGGCATTTTTACCTATTGCGTATACTGTATACATTGCATTTACAAATTATAATTTAAATCATTTGGAAGATTATACTTTAGTAGGGTTTGCTAATTTTCAATCAGTTTTTACAGGACCTTTTAAATCGATATTTTTTCCTGTTTTTGCATGGACAGTTGTATTTGCAACTATTGGAACCTTAGGATGTTTTTTTATAGGATTATTTCTTGCTATTTTATTGAACAATCCTAATATGAAGGAATCTTCTTTATATAAGGGAATTTTAATCTTACCATGGGCATTACCAGCAACTATTGCTACTTTGGCTTGGGTAGGATTATTGGATATGAATTATGGTGGAATAAACATTTTGCTTAAAGATTTGCATATCATTACTAAAGGAATTCCATGGTTAACTGATCCATTTTGGGCTAGAGTTGGAGTTTTGGTTGCAACTTTTTGGCTTGGTTTTCCTTATATGATGAATGTATGTATAGGGGCACTTTCAAGTATTCCAAATAATTATTATGAAGCAGCGGATATTGATGGAGCTAATAAATTTCAAAAATTTATAAAAATAACATTACCATCAATAACATCAGCATCAATACCACTCTTAATATCATCATTTTCATTTAATTTTTCTAATTTAAGTGCGGCATATCTTATTACAGGGGGACTTCCTGCAAGACCAAATACACAGTATGCAGGATATACAGATATACTTGCATCAACAACATACAAGCTTTCTTTACAATATAATAGGTATGATATAGGTGCGGTACTTTCAATAATAATATTTATTATCATTGGAACTATTAGTTTTATAAGTTTTAGATTATCTGGGGCATTTAAGGAGGTAGAATAATTATGGAAAAGCCAAATGACAATGTAGAAGATAAATTGGTGTATAAGCATAGATTAAGTTTTAGAGAATTAAAAGACCTTTGGATTTCAAGAATTATAATTTGGATTTTTGTGTTAATTACTCTATTTCCTATATTTTCAATAGTTACTGCTTCGTTAACCAAAGGTGATAATTTTTTCTCAACTTCGTTATTACCTAAAGCAGTAACGTTTAGTAATTATACAAAGGTTTTAACTGATACAGATTTTTTAATATGGATGAAGAATAGTATTATATTGTGTACATCTGTTTCAGTTATACAACTAGTACTTAGTGTGTTTGCTGCATATGCTTTTTCAAGGATGAAATTTATAGGTAAAAAAAATGGATTAATGTTTTTGTTAATTCTTCAGATGTTTCCAGCTACTATGGCAATTCCTGCAATTTTAAGCATTTGCTACAAATTAAATTTAATAGATCAATTTGGAGCACTTATATTGCTGCTATCAGGTGGCAGTGCATATAATATTTGGCTCTTGAAAGGATTTATTGATAGTTTGCCTAAAGAGCTAGATGAAGCCGCTATGGTTGATGGTGCTACTCATTTTAAAGTATTTACGAAAATAATACTTCCATTATCTAGACCTATGTTAGCTGTTATATTTTTATTTAGTTTCATTGGTGCGTATAGTGAATTTATTTATACGAGTGCTTTAATGAAGGATGCAGCTAACCAAACATTAGCAACAGGATTAAGGCAATTTATAAATAATGCATTTTCAGCTCATTGGACTCAATTTTCAGCAGCAGCGGTTATGTCAACTCTACCAGTAGCAATTATATTTATGTTGCTACAGAAATTTATTGCAAAGGGTCTCACTGCAGGGGCAGTAAAGGGATAAATTAATGAAAAAAAATTATAAAAAAATTAAAACAAAATTTTTACCTATATTTTTAAGTTCTGTAGTATTATTTTGTGGATTGTCTATTAAAAGTTCAATTGTATGTGCAGCTACTTATAGTGGAGATGCTTCGGTAACTAATAAAGTTAATTTTGATACAGATGTAATTTATCAAATTGTTACTGATAGATTTGTGGATGGTGACAAGACTAATAACCCACAATCAAATCTTTATGATCCTACTCATACTAGTTTAAAGAAATATTTTGGTGGTGATTGGAAAGGTATAACTGATAAAATAAATGATGGATATTTTACCAATATGGGAATTACTGCTCTTTGGATTTCACCACCAGTAGAAAATATATACTCAGTAATGTCAGGAGATAGTACTTCTTATCATGGGTATTGGGCAAGGGATTACAAAAAAACAAATCCATTCTTTGGGAGCTTTTCGGATTTCCAAACTCTTGTAAACACTGCTCATGCAAATAATATTAAAGTCATTATAGATTTTGTACCAAATCATACTTCACCAGCTGATCCGTCTAATACATCTTATGGTGAAAATGGTAGATTGTATAATGATGGAACTCTTTTAGGTGGTTATACTAATGATGCAAATAATTTATTTAACCATAATGGAGGAACCAACTTCTCAACTTATGAAGATTGTATTTATAAAAATCTATATGATTTAGCGGATTTAAATCAGCAAAATAGTGTGGTAGATTCGTATTTAAAGGAAGCTGTTAATAAGTGGCTTGATTTAGGTATAGATGGTCTTAGAATTGATGCTGTTAAACATATGCCTATGGGCTGGCAGAAGAATTTTATGGATTCTGTATATAATCATAAACAAGTATTTACTTTTGGTGAATGGTTTTTAGGTGCTAATGAAACAGATTCAAATAATATAAATTTCGCTAATAATAGTGGAATGAACCTTTTAGATTTTAGATATGCTCAAAAAGTTAGACAGGTGTTTCGTGATGGATCAGATAATATGTATGGATTAGATTCTATGATTAATTCTACTGCAAATGATTATGAACATATTAATGATGAAGTAACATTTTTCGACAACCATGATATGGATAGATTTTATAAGGTGGATGATAATAAAAGAAATGTAGAAAATGCTTTAGTTTTAGGATTAACATCACGTGGGGTTCCAGCAATTTATTATGGTACAGAACAGTATATGACTGGAAATGGAGATCCATATAATAGAGCAATGATGACAGGATTTGATACTAACACAAATGCATACAAAGTTATTCAAAAACTTGCACCTCTTAGAAAAACTAATCCAGCTATAGCATATGGTACTACTCAGCAGCGATGGATTAACAATGATGTTTATGTATATGAAAGAAAATTTGGAAATAATGTTGCACTAGTAGCTATTAATAAAAATACAACTACAAGTTATACAATAAGTGGCGCAAATACGGCATTACCTAATGGAACGTATTCAGATCAGCTTAGTGGGTTGTTAAATGGGGGGGCTATCACTGTTAATAACGGAGCAGTAAATTCATTTACTCTTCCGGCTGGTGCTTCTGCAGTTTGGCAATATACAGCACCTTCAAATTCAGCAATTATAGGTCATGTCGGAGTGACAATGGCTGAACCAGGTCAAACTGTTGTTATAGATGGTAGAGGATTTGGAAGCACACAAGGAACTGTAAATTTTGGAACAACAGCTGCAAATGTTACTAGCTGGTCAGATAGTGAAATAAAGGTGAATGTACCAAATATACCAGCAGGGAAATCTACTATTTCATTAAAAACCGCTGATGGTACTTTAAGTAACACTTATCTTAATTTCAATGTTTTAACATCAAAGCAAGTGTGTGTGAGGTTTGTAGTGAATAATGCAAATACAATTTTAGGTGAAAATGTGTATTTAACAGGAGATGTTGGTGAGCTAGGTAGTTGGGATACTAAAAAGGCAATTGGTTCCATGTTTAATAATGTTTTATATCAATATCCAACTTGGTACTATGATGTTAGTGTACCAGCAGGTAAGAAAATTAATTTTAAGTTTATAAAGAAAAATGGAACTAATGTAACTTGGGAAAGTGGAGGAAACCATACGTTTACAGCACCAACCTCTGGAACAACTACTGTTACAGTAAATTGGCAGCAATAGTAATAAGCAAAAGTAAAAAGTAATGAGTAAAAGGGAATAATAAAACTTAGTTATTCTCTTTTTCTTTTACATATTATTTTATGATAATGAGGTTGACCCTTTTTTAATCATAGGATGAAATAGAAATGTAAAATAGAATTTTTGTTTGTCAAGGGGGACAAATTATGGCATTGGACACTGATATTTCACTTAGAAATAAAATTATATATTCAATTTATGTAAGAAATCATAGTGAAAGTGGAGATTTTAAAGGTGTAATTCAGGATATGGACAGGATAAAATCATTAGGAGTTGATATAATATGGCTCATGCCAATACATCCAATAGGTGAAGTAAATAGAAAAGGTAAGTTAGGATGTCCATATTCAATAAAGGATTACAGGGGGATAAATACTGAATATGGAACTTTAGATGATTTTAAAAAATTAATAGAAGAAGCTCACATAAGGAGCATGAAAATAATTATAGATGTGGTCTATAATCATACTTCATATGATTCTGTATTATCTAAAAAACATATAGAATGGTTTTATAGAAACAATTGTGGAAAACTTGGAAGTAAAATTGGTGACTGGTCTGATATTATGGATTTGGATTATGACAATAAAGAACTTTGGGATTATCAGATTGAAACCCTTAAATATTGGATAAATATAGGTGCTGATGGATTCAGATGTGATGTGGGATACCTTGTTCCAATAGAATTTTGGATTAAAGCAAGGAATGAAATAAAAGAACTAAATAAGGATGCTATATGGTTATGTGAAACTGCTGGTGCAGGATTTGTTACGTATTTAAGGAAAAAGGGAATTTTGTGTTACTCAGACAGCGAAATGTATAATGCCTTTGATATTAATTATGATTATGATGGCTATGAATTCTTTATGATGTACTTAAAAGGAGAAATAACTTTAGAGGAATACCTTGAAAAAAAACGAGGGCAAGAATATGTTTATCCGCAAAATTATGTAAAACTTAGATTTTTAGAAAATCATGATAATATAAGGGCGGCTAAGCTTTTTAAAGATGAAAATGATCTTAAAAACTGGACAGCATTTTCATTCTTTGAGAAAGGAGCAAAGCTTATATATGCAGGTGAAGAAGTAAGAGATGATAACAGACCAAGTCTCTTTTATAAAGATAATGTAAATTGGAATAATGATAGGAATTTTGAAAATTATATTAAAAAGCTTATATCAATAAAGAAAAATGACATATTCTCTATGGGCAATTACAAAATATTAAAAAGTAGCAAAAAGGGCATTGTTCATGCTGAATATTGTTATAAAAATGAACTGCTCACGGGGATATTCAATGTTGAGAGAAAAATAGGAGAATATGAGATTAATTTAAAGGATGGTACTTATATAAATTTGATTAATGATAATAAGGTTCAGGTAAAGAATAATAAAATCAATATAGAAAATGCACCTATTATAATAGAAAGTAAGAGGGAAATTTTGAAAAACTAGCTAATGAAACAAGTAATTTAATTGATATAGATTTTATTGAAAGTTACTAAAATATAGTCTATAATTAATAGTAAACTATATTGGGAGGTAATATACATGGACGCAATATTTAACAGAAGAAGTATAAGAAAATACAAAAATTTACCAGTTGAAAAGGAAAAGGTAGAAAAACTTTTAAGGGCAGCTATGCAGGCACCTTCAGCAGGAAATCAACAGCCATGGGAATTTCTGGTTGTTGAAGATAAGGATAAATTGAAAGAATTATCAAAAACAAGTCCTTATTCAAAAATGGTTGCAGATTCAGCAGTTACATTTGTACTTTTATCAAGGAAAAAGGATCTTATCTTTCCAAGTTGTGTTTTAGAGGATATGGGAGCTGCAAGTGAAAACCTTCTCTTAGAAGCAGTAGATCTAGGACTTGGTGCAGTTTGGCTTGGTGTTGCAACTGTTAAAGATAGAATGGAGTATATTAAAAAGCTATTTAATCTTTCTGATGATGTAGATGCATTTTCCTTAATACCAGTTGGATATCCAGATGACAGCCAGAAAAATAAATTTGTAGATAGATTTGACGAAAAGAGAGTACACTACGAAAAATTGTAATTTACACATATAAATTGATAATTATTGAATATTATTATATAATTTTAGTAGGCTCATACCCATTTTGGAATATGAGCCTATTAAATTATAAAATAAAGAGGTAAAAATATGATATCTGTAAATGTAAATCCAGAAGAAGTTATATTTTCTTTAGATATTGGCACTCGTACGGTTATAGGAACTGTGGGAGTTGTAAGAGATAAAAAATTCAAGGTAATTTCTGAAAAATATACAGAGCATGAGCAGAGGGCAATGGTTGATGGTCAGATACATGATATAAATTTAGTAGCAAGAGCAGTAAATAAAGTGAAAACTGAGATTGAAGAGGAAATAGGTTTTGAACTAAAAAAGGTTGCAATTGCAGCAGCAGGAAGATTTTTAAGAACAACTACTGTTAAATCTGAGATAAATATTGATGAGGATAAGGAAATAGACAAGGAGATTATAAGGAGCCTAGAACTTACAGCTGTAAAGATTGCACAGGAAGATGTAAATAAAAGTACTGAAGGAAAGTTATATTGTGTTGGTTATAGTGTAAAAAGTTATTATTTAAATGGATATGAAATTTCAAATTTACTTTCTCATAAAGGTAAATATATTTCTGCAGAGGTAATAGCTACATTTTTGCCAAGATCAGTTGTAGATAGTCTGTATGCAGTTACAAATAAAGTTAGTTTAAATGTTACTAGTTTAACCCTTGAACCAATAGCAGCTATGGAAGCAGCAGTACCACAAAATTTAAGACTTTTAAATCTTGCACTAGTGGACATTGGAGCAGGAACTTCTGATATAGCTATAAGTAGTAATGAGACTATAAGTGCATATGGAATGGTTTCTGTTGCGGGAGATGAAGTTACAGAGGCAATTGCAAAACAATGTCTTGGGGATTTTAATGCAGCAGAGAAGATAAAAAAAGGAATAGAGAAAAAAGAAGAAGTTAAATATGTAGATGTAATAGGCATGGAAAACACAATAACCTTTGATGAAGTAGTTAAGATAACAGAACCTGTAGTTGAAAAATTATCAAAAGAAATATCTACCAAAATAATTGAACTCAATGCAGGGAAAGCTCCTAATGCTGTGTTTTTAGTAGGAGGGGGAGCACATACAACTACGCTAAAAGAAAAAATAGCAGAAAGGCTTAGTATAAAGCCTGAAAGAGTTGCAATAAAGGGAAGAGAATCAGTTAAAGAATGTATATGTAAAGATAATAATGAGCTTGGAAGCACAGGGGTTACTGTACTTGGTATAGCACTTGTTGCAATAAAGAAATTTGGCGGAGATTTTATAGATGTATTTTTAAATAATAGTGTTGTAAGTCTTTTTAATTCTAAGAAAAACACTGTTATGGATGTTATAATTCAAGCAGGTATAAACCCTAAAGTGCTTCTTGGAAAAAATGGTGATAACATAAAATTCATTTTAAATGGATCAAAGAGAATTGCTTTTGGTAAAATTGCTAAAAGTGCTGTTATAAAGATAAATGGAACTCTTGGAAGTATGGAATCATACATAAAAGAAAATGATAAAATTGAAATAGAGTTTGCACAAAATGGTGAGAACGCTAAAGTTTTCATTAAAGATTATGTGAATAAAGTAAATTCAATTGGATTTTATATTAATGATGAAATTAAGAATATTGATCCTGTTTTTATTATAAACAGTAAAAGGGTTTCGGTGGAAAGTGAAATACACAGTGGAGATGAAGTTACAACGATATCTGTAAATACTATTGGCGATTATAAAAAATATTTTAAAGAGAACCAAAATTTAAGTTTCTATAAAGGTGGAAACAAACTTAATGATAACTATGTCATTAATGAGGGAGATAAGATTATAGCTCGCACAGAAAAAGTAGAAAGCGAAGAACCCAATAATGAAGAAAAAGAACTTTTACAAAATAAAGATAATGAAATAGAAGTAAAAGAAAGTGAAGAAAAAGAACCTAAAAATGAAGTCTTACCCAAAGAAGAACTCATGGATAATGGAATTTATGGCAGTATTTTAAATGTAACAGTAAATGGGGATAATATTGTTCTTAAAGGTAAAAAGAAATACATATTTGTGGATATCTTTAATTTTATAGATTTTGATCTTACAATGGTAAAAGGACAGATTACACTTAAATTAAATGGAAACAAAGCAGGATATAATGATGCTCTTAAAGATGGGGACAATATTGAAATAAAGTGGGAACAGGCAAATTTTAATTTATAAAAAAGGAGAATTTTATGGATTTTTTATTGAAGTCAAATGAAATTAAAGATGAACTTATTAAAGTAAGAAGAGACTTTCATTCACATCCAGAACTAGGATATGAACTTAAAAGGACAAGTGAGAAGATAAGAGAATTTTTAGATGATGAAGGTATAGAATATACTGTTACTGCAAAAACAGGCATATGTGCCATAATACGAGGCAAAAAAGGTGGAAAAACAATAGCACTAAGAGGAGATATGGATGCTCTTCCAATTGTAGAAGCAAATACATGCAGCTATGCTTCAAAAAATAATGGGAATATGCATGCTTGTGGACACGATGTTCATACAACAATTTTAATGGGAGCTGCAAAGATTTTAAACAGCATGAAAGATGAACTAGAGGGAAATGTTAAATTGTTATTTGAACCTGCAGAGGAGACTACTGGCGGGGCAAAGATAATGATTAAAGAGGGAGTATTAGAAAATCCTAAAGTTGATGCTATAATAGGACTTCATGTAAATGAAAATATAGCTGTAGGCAAAATTGGTATTAAAAAGGGTGTTGTTCATGCTGCATCAAATCCATTTAGAATAAAGATAATAGGTTCAGGTGGACATGGTGCACATCCAGAATTAACTGTTGATCCAATAACAATTGCTTGTAATGTTGTAAATGCACTTCAAACTATAGTTAGTAGAGAAATACCACCAACTGACCCAGCAGTTTTAACCATAGGAAGTATTCATGGCGGAACAGCAGAAAATATAATACCAGGTGAAGTTAAAATATCTGGAATTATAAGAACAATGAGAACAGAACATAGAGAATATGTTAAAAAGAGACTAGTAGATATTACAGAGGGAATTGTAAAATCCATGAGGGGAAAATGTGAAATTGAAATAGATGAAAGTTACCCATGTCTTTATAATGATGATAAAATGGTTAGTATACTAGAAAATTGTGCTGAGGGTATAATAGGAAAAGAGAATGTACAAAGGCTTGAAACACCTAACATGGCAGTAGAAAGTTTTGCATACTTTGCTATGGAAAGACCTTCAGTATTTTACTTTTTAGGATGTAGAAATGAAGAAAAGGGAATTATTCATCCTGCACACTCAAATTTATTTGATGTAGATGAAAATTGTATACCTATAGGCACTGCTATTCAGTGTGAAGCAGCAATTAATACGCTAAAAAGATTAAATAATTAATATATTGTTAATTGCAAAGGACAAATATAGTAGAGTATAATAGTAAATTGTCAATGAAGATAAAACAAAAGGTGAAAATCGGAGGAAAATATGAAAATTGTAATTGGACCAAATGAAGCTGGACAGAGAGTGGATAAGTTTGCACGAAAATGGCTTAATGATGTACCACTAAGTGCTATATTCAAAGCATTTAGAAAGGGAGACATAAAAGTAAACGGGAAAAAGACAAAAGAAAAATATTCTCTTGTAGAAGGGGATATTGTTGAGACATTTTATATAAAATCAAAACCTAAAAAGAAAAAGTTTGTAAGAATAGATAATAACTTTATGGTTACTTATGAAGATGATAATATGCTTCTTGTTGAAAAATGGCCTGGAGTTTTAGTGCATCCAGCTGATGATAAAGATGAGCCAACACTTACCGATTACGTACTTTCATATTTATATGATAAAGGTGATTATAGACCGGAAGATGAAGTTACCTTTACACCTGCACCTTGTAATAGACTTGATAGAAACACATCTGGAATTGTTATATTTGGGAAAAATTTTGAATCGCTGAAAATTCTTAATGATATGATAAGCAAGAGAAAAATAAAAAAATATTATATTGCACTTGTTAAAGGAAAGATAAAAGATGGAGAATATAAAGGCTTCATATATAAGCATGAAGATACAAACATTTCAGTTGTATTTGACAGTGAAAAAGAGGGTACTAAAAAAGTTGCTATGAGTGTAAAGACAATTCAAACTTGTGGTTCTTTTTCACTTCTTGAAATTGATCTTTTAACAGGAAGAAGTCACCAGTTAAGGGCTCATTTAAGTCATCTTGGAGTGCCTATTATTGGTGATAATAAATATGGGGATAAGAAATTGAACAGTTTCTTTGAAAATAGATATGGATTAAATTATCAATTTTTATATGCATATAAGGTTATATTTAAAGATTGTCCAGAAAAATTTGAATACATGGAAAATAAGACTATAGCACAATCTATTCCACCTATATTAAAAAAGGTAAAAACAGATGTTTTCAAATATTAATTAGTTTGAAAATGTAGATTATTGTGAGGTAATGAAATGAAAGAACAGTCTGCAACTAAAGGGTTTGCTATTTTGTCTATAGCAACTCTATTTATAAAAGTTTTATCTGCTTTTTATAATCCTTTTCTAGTAAAGATAATAGGAGGGGACGGACCCTTTGGAATTTATACTATAACTTATCAGATATATGTATTTGTATATGTTATAACTAACACCGGAATTCCTAGTGCTATATCAAAACTTGTATCTGAGTTTATAGCAGTTGAAAATTATAGAAGTGCAATTAAAACTTTTAAAATATCAAGATTTATTCTTATAATAATAGGAGTAGCAACTAGCTTAATGATGTTTTTTGGTGCAGGATTAATCACAAGGGTAATGGGTATGCCTGAAGCTAGGACTTCTGTAATGGCACTTTCTCCAGCACTGCTATTTACATCTGTAGGTGCTGCTTATAGAGGATATTTTCAGGGAAGAGGCAACATGAAGCCAACTGCCATTTCTCAAGTTATAGAGCAGATAATGAATACAATATTTTCTCTTTTATTTGCGTACATATTAATAAAACATAGTGTTATATTGGGAGTTGTAGGAGCAACAATAGGTACAACCTTAGGAGCATTTTCTTCAGCAGTATTTTTATTTGTTGTTTACATAAAAGAAAAACATATGAAATATGTAGCTAGAAATGGAATAAGACATACAAACAAACAGATACTTAAAAAAATTGCAAATTACAGCATACCAATAACTATAAGTATAGGTGTTATAAATGCAGGTACACTTGTTGATACTACTAATACTGTTTCAAGGCTTGCAGTTGCAGGTTTCATGCATCCAGCTATACGAATTCTTGTAGGAAGATACCAGATTTTTAATACACTTATAAATGTACCTATAGCAATAATAACGGCACTAGCTGTCAGTATACTTCCCTCAGTTTCAAGGTCGGCAGCAGTTAAAGATAAGGAAATGTTAAAGAAAAAAATAAACTTTGCAATGCGGGTATGCTTTTTAATAGCAATTCCATCGGCAGCAGGACTTTCAGTGTTAAGTACACCTATTTTTAGATTACTTTATCCTGAAAATTTAAAGGGAGCAGGACTTCTTTTAGTTGGAACAATAGTGCTTATATTCATGTGCGTTGTTCAAATTCAAACAAGTATTCTTCAAGGCATAGGCAAGATATATACTGTTACATTTTATGCAATTGTAGGCATAATATTAAAAATAACTATAAACTATTGCCTAATAGCTCAGCCAAAAATAAATATATATGGTGCTATAATTGGAAGTGTAATTGGATTTTTAATACCAATGATTATGAATTTAATATGTATGGAAAAGTACTTAAGATTTAAAATAGGATTTTCAAAATATGCTTTTAAACCAATTGTTTCTTCAATTTTCATGGCATCAGTTATATATTTTGTTTACAATTTAACTAGTTTTATAATGGGGATTTTCACAAAGGGATATTTAAATAATGCACTGTCATTAATTATATCTTTTGTAGCAGGCGTTATTGCATATTTTTACTCAATTTGTTTAATAAAAGGAATAACAGCAGATGAAATAAATATACTTCCTAGATCTTTAAGAAAGTTTATTCCAAAGAGGTTGTTTTCAAGGCTTTAAATAAATGATTTTTTTACTACCAGTACAAGAAAAAGGTATAATGAAAAACCAGCAGCTATGATTGTTGAGACTTTTAAAATTAAATATGAATTTGGTATTGTATTGTTTAAAATTCCAAGAATAAAAAAAACGAGAATACCAAATATAAAATCAAGCAGTATATTTATAGGAATATAATTTATACTGCATATTTTTTTTATTTCAATAGTGTTAAGAATATAGGAAGTTAAGCTAGTTACAAATAATGTTATGGCATAGCTGTATATATTTATTGATTTTATTCCTGTAAGAAAATAAAGAAGAATTACTTCTTCTATGGAAACAATAAAAGAATTTATTAGTATTTTAGTCTGCTTTTCAAGACCACTTAAAATCGAATAAGTTGAAACAGATGCATATAGTATTGGTGCACAAATAGAGTTACTTATTATGAAAAATCCAATATCATCCCTTCCGTAAAATAGTTTTCCTAAATCGTCAGATATGCACATACATATAATCATTGAAGCAATTCCTATGTAAAAAGATAAATTTATAACTTCATTTACTCTTTTTTCTACTGAATAATAATCTTTTTTATTTAAGTTCTTTGAAATTTCAGGAACAAGTACTGTGGACATTGATATTATGACAGCTATGGGGAAAAAACTTATATTAGAAGCCATTCCTGTAAATTTACCTATAAGTGACAGTGAATCTCCATGACTAAAACCAGCTACCATAAGACGTCTTGGTACAATAAGTGTTCCAAGAGTGCTTAAGATAGAAGTTAAAAATCCATTTACGCATAATGGCACTGAAACAACCAAGGTGTCAAATAAAAGCTGACCACTGTTTTCGTGGGTAGCTTTTTCATTAATATTAAGTTTCCTTTTAGATAATAGATATGCTCCGTATAGCAGAAGAAGGCTCATAAGTTCCCCAAAGGTTAAGGCGGCATATACTGCAGCAATGGCTTTTTCCATTGTACTGAATACTAAAATATTAACAATACCAACTACAACAAGGACCCTTATTGCTTTTTCAAAAATATCTATGTAAGCAGGTATTTGAGATTTTGAAATACCATAAAAATAGCCCTTATAAACTGAAGAAAGTGATATAAAAACAAGGGCAGGACATATTATTTCTAAAGAATAAATTGTCCTAGAATCTTTTATAAGTATACCTGATATAAAATTTGCATTAAAAAATATGGAAAAACCTATAAATAAAGACCAAAAAGTTTCGAATATTATAATTGTGTGAATAAGTTTACAAATATTTAAATAATTTTTATTTGAATGTAGTATGGAAGTTTTTCTTGAAATAGATATTATTATTCCACCACATGCTGCACAAGAAAAAAGGTCATATACAGGCATAACAAGAGAATAAAGACCTAAGCCTTCAGCGCCAAGCTTGTCTGATAATATCATTGAAAATATAAATCTCAAAACGCCTGTTGCAAGATTGGAAACTGTGAGTATTAGTGTGTCTTTATAAAAAAGGTCAAATTTCATTTTGGCTCCTTAAAGAAGTATTTATAAATATATTTATGAAGTTATTCTTATTAATATTCTATGTATTAATGGATGTTAATAATTAATGAAATGTAATGGATGGTGAAAAATATGTTAAATTTAACTGCAGATGAAAGTAGTAAATCAATTTTTGCAGCGGGTATTTTAAAATTAAAGTTAGGATTAGCTTTAAAAGAGTGTGAAAAATTAAAAAATTATGCAAAGAAGAAATCAGATCTTACAAAAGATGATTATATGTACAATTTATTAATTTCATCTCCTGATGGAAAATCCATAGATAAAAAGTATTTTTTATTTAAAGGTTCTCATAGCGATGGAAGGTTAAAAAAATTAAAAAAGTTTACATATAGAGATAGTGGAGTTGAATTAATAAGCGACAAGATAAAATTAAAAATAGTTGCTGTAGATGCTTTTTCAAAAAATGCCTTTTTATATCAATATAGAGAAGATGATGAACATGTATATGGTAAGCTAATAAAAAAGATAAAAGACAAAAAACACGCAGAAATAGTATTCGTAGTTACTAGAAAAGAGAAAAAAATACATAAGAAAAATATAAACAATAAAATATTCTTCGATGACATAGAAGGTTTAATAAACAAATATGGTTATTAAGTAAAGATCAATTTATGGAGGAATTAAAATGAAATGTTTAGTTTGTGGAGCGCAAATTAATGATAAAAATTTTGACATTAATTCTGCTGCCTTTATAGATAAAAACAATAAAGATGGTATAATATATTGCCCGTTTTGTGGAGTTAATGAAGTGTTTTTAAGCAGTAGTGAAAAGGTTTTTAGCATTTCTAGCAGTGAACTTGATGAAAATACACTTAAAATTTTGGATCACGGTGTAAAACTTGAAATATTTAATGGGGATTTTTATGAACTTGCAGCAAAAAGAGTAATTAATCTAGAGCTTAAAGAAATGTTTAAAGCTTTGTGTAATATTGAAAGAATGCATGCAAAGGTACATTTTAAACTTGGAGGTTTTAAGAAATTTCCAGTACTTTCAAAGGTTAGTTATGAAAAATATAATAGTGATGCTGCACTTTTAGAACTGGCTAACATAAAAGAAAAACATGCTGTTAATTTTTATGAGAAGAATGAATGTAAAATCAATAATGAAATTGTAAAGAAGGTTTTTAGGGCACTTTGTGATGTTGAAAAAGGACATGTAGATATTACAACTAAATAAAATCTTCATAGGTATATCCTCTTATCTTTATAATATAAATTAGGTAAGAGGATTTTTATATGGAGGAAAATATGAGAAAAATTATTTTAGCAGCGTGTATAATTGTGCTAGCTATTTTTACGGTGAGTACAGCAAATAGTAGAGTTAATAATAAACTTGAAATTAATATTAACAAAAACAATGTAAAATATTCAGTAAAGTTTAAGGGATTAAAGGGAGCAAGGTCTTTTAAAGAAGATGAAAGTGGAAATTATTATATAGCTTTCAAAAATAGGGTGCAGTGTATAAATAAAAATGGCAAAAGCTATGATATAATTAAAGATAATAGTTATAATATAAAAAGTATTGAGTATTTTGAAAATAAAATATACTATGTATCTAACAGTAGTATATATAGTTATGACATTATAAATAAAAGTAAGAAAGTTTTAATAAAAGATATACCCAATTTTGGAGATTATAAAGATGTAATAATTAAAATATTAGACAAAAAACTTTATGTATCAATTGGCGCCGCTACAAATTCAGGAGTTGTGGGAAAGGATAATGTTTGGCTTAAAGAAAATCCATTTGGTTATGATATGTCTCCAGCAGCTTTTACATTAAAGGGAATAAACTTTGGTAAAGATAAAAATACAGGGGCATTTACACCGTATAATACTACAAATTTTAAAGGACAGATTATTGCAAAACATTACCCAGGAAATTCTTCTATTGTAGTTTATGACTTAACCTCAGGAAAAAGTAGCACATATGCTTATGGAATAAGAAATGTAAGTGGAATGGATTTTAACTCAGGTGGAAAGCTTATTGCAGCAGTAGGAGGCATGGAAGATAGAGGCTTTAGACCTGTAAAGGGAGACAATGATTATATATACAAAATAGAAAAAGGTAAATGGTATGGTTTTCCCGATTACAGCGGAGGTGACCCAATAACTTCACCTAAATTTACTACTGAGAAGGGGAAAAACCTCAATTTTATAATAGATAATCAGCCTACAACAAATCCACCAGCACCTATATATCAAAATAAAGATGTTTCTTCAATAAAGAATTTAGCTGTTGACAGAGATGCGAAAATAGGAAAGAAAAATTGCATTTATTTTTATGATAAAAGTGCGGGGGCAATTTGTTTCTTTAATGAGGATAGAGCACGGGGAAAAGTTTTAACTTTTAAAAATAAAATAGATATTTCAGATTTAAAGTTTTCAGATGGTGAATTAAATTTTTTAGATTCAAATGACGGATATTTAGTTTCAATTATGGATAATAATATAGATGTAAACAATTATAAAAATAAAACTATATTATATATATTGTATGGTGGTGCAGCTCTTGGAATAATAAGTATTCTTGTAATTGAGAAATTCAAAATTTATAAAAACAGGTGAGATATGTGGGAAAAACAATTGAAAAATATTATGGCAATGCAGTAAGAAGTGTTATGTCAAAGGTGAATCCTGTAAAAAAATTAATAATAAAAACTTATTGCACAGTTCATAAATATATAAATATAAGAGCAATGGAAATATTAAAGCAAAATGGATACGAAGATGAATATAGATTTTATCTTAAATATATAATGCAGTTAAACAAAGGGGCATTTTATGCAGATCAAGACTTTAAAAGCACAAATCATTTTTTTCATTATGAACTTGAAAAGGGATTGTATGGATTTTCTAATGCTCTTGTAGAGTGCAAAAAATATTATAATATGGCAATTAATTATGCAAGAAAAGGAGATATTGAAAAAGCAGTATTTTATTTTGGTGCATCATGTCATTTGCTCCAGGATACAACAGTGCCACAACATGTAAACAATAAGCTCTTAAAAAGTCATAGAGCTTTTGAAAATTGGATACTCCATAGGGTAACTCATGGATATTCTTTTTATTTGACATCAGAAATAAAAAGATATAAATCTATTGATGAATATATAAAAAAGAATGCTGTTATGTCAAATAGAACTTACAATAAATATCAAAATATTTATGACACAGATAAGAGATATACTAAAATTTCAAATGAAATAATTGCTGAGGCAGAGAGTACAACGGCAGGTTTTATGATTGATTTTTATAGGAAGATTTTTTCAAATGCAAAAGTAAGAATTTTAGAACAAGGATATATAAAAGAATGTAAAAAATAGTAAAAAAATTCCTCTGCATTTAGAGGAATTTTTTACCTTTTGAAGAATAATAACATATGTATTATTATAATTAATCGAAGGTGTGAGATTATGAAAGAGATATTTATTAATCTTGAAAAGGAAGCTTTTTTAGGAAATGTAATTGATATGGGCGTTGAAAATTACGGAATAGTATATGATCTTTGCAAAAAAATAGATGACAATATTAATATAGGTTATGTTGAAGACAAGAATTCCTTTGATTCAGCTGACAAGTACTGCTATGACAGCTGCGTTATCTTTTTCTCAATATTTAAAATGAAGAATTTTATTGAAAAGGATAAACTTTTTAAAAAAGCTGCACAGTTTTTAAAAGATAAAGGAATGATATATATATGGGATGTAGACAAGCCTAGATTAAAGGTTATTAAATTTAAATTAAAAATCGCAATTCCACTTAAAGGTTTTAAAGAGATAAAGATAAATGCATTGAATCCGCTGTCAAATGATTCATCAAAATCTACATGCAAAATATTAAATAAATATTTTAATGTAATTGATTTAAAATGCTCAGATAATATATACTATATAAAGGCACAAAAGAAAGGAAGTCGTTTTAGTGAAAATATTACTAACAGCCATTAATTCTCAGTATATACATAGTAATTTAGCTGTAAGATATTTAAAGGCTTACACAAGGGATATTGATTATGAGTGTAAAATAAGAGAATTTACAATAAATGATAGAATAGAGAGAATATTTGAAAATATAATGCTTGAAAAACCAGATGTTATTTGTTTTTCATGTTACATATGGAATATTGAATACGTAAAAAAACTTGCAAATCTAATACATACACTTAATAGATATATTGAAATAGTTTATGGTGGACCAGAAGTATCCTATGACAGTGAAAAATTTTTATCTGAAAATCCGGGAGAATTTCTCATTAAAGGTGAAGGTGAAAAGACTTATAGAGAATTTTTATTGTGGAAGCTTAAAAGTGAAAGTAATAATGAAGCTTCAATAAAAGGATTATATCAAAAGATAGGTGGAAAAATAATATATGGCGGAACAAGGAAGCCTATGGATTTAAATGAAACAGTTTTCCCTTATAACGATGATGACAACTTTGAAAATAAAATAATATACTATGAAAGCAGCAGAGGTTGCCCTTTTTCTTGTAAATATTGTCTATCCTCCATTGAAAAGGGTGTAAGATTTTTAGATGCAGAGAGGGTGAAAAGAGAACTCCAATTCTTTATAGATAAAAAGGTAAAGCTCTTAAAATTTGTAGATAGAACTTTTAATTGTAATCATAAGTTCACTATGGACATATGGAAATTTTTAATAGACGCTGATACAGATGCAACCTTTCATTTTGAAATATGTGCAGATATATTAACAGATGATGAAATAGAACTTTTAAATACTGCTCCAAAGGCAAGAATACAGCTTGAAATTGGAGTCCAAACTACAAATGATGATATATTAAAGAATATAACAAGAAGTGTAGAATTTGAAGATATAAAAGATAAAGTATTAAGGATAGAAAAAAATAATAATGTAAAGCAGCATCTTGACTTAATTGCAGGACTTCCAGGGGAAGACTTTGAAAAATATAAAATGTCTTTTAATAATGTTCACTCCATAGCTCCATCTGAAATTCAGCTTGGATTTTTAAAACTCTTAAAAGGTTCTGTTATGATGGATGAGGTAAAAAAATGGGGTATGGTATATTCTCCTTATGCACCTTATGAAATATTAAAAACAAATGTATTAAGTTATGATGAAATACTTAAGCTTAAACGTGTAGAGGTAGTTGTGGATAAGTACTATAATTCACAAAAATTCTCTAATATTTTAAAATATTTTATACCAAAATTTGAAACTCCTTTTGATTTTTATTTTTCTCTAGGGAAATATTTTAAAGAAAAAGGATATATGGATAGAAGTATTTCTTCTTCAGCATATTATAAGGTATTTGTGGATTTTTCAAATGAAGTTTTAAAGGAAGATACTTTTGAATTAAAGGAAATAATAAAATTTGACTATTTAAAATTTAATAAGAAAAAGTGGCTTCCTAACTTTTTAAATAGGGAAATAGATAAGGAAAAGCAAAATAATATAAAAAATAAATTAAAAGAGAAATATGGAAGTGTAAGCAATTTTCATATTGAAAAATTTAGCATAGATATATTGAAATATAAGAATGAAGACAAAATAATAAGAAAAGATAATTATGTTATTTTTGATGAAAGTAACGAGGAAAATATTTTTAATGCTGAATAGTTTTTAAAAATATATAGTTTTATGTTAAAATTAAGTATGTAGTTAAATTTTTAACAAAGCTATGAGGTGTATATATGATTAAAAAATATAAAAAATTGGTTTTCTTTGATATTGGAGGTACTCTCATAGGATCTCCACAGCTTTTTGAGTATATTGCTAAAAAATATAAATATCCAAACAAAGATGAAATTATAGAATTGATAGAAGTTAAATTCCAAGAATTATATGGAAATAAAAAAGAAGAAAAATTTTTAAATGTTAAAGAGATTATAAAGCGTACACTTAAATATGTTTCATTAAAAACAGGTGTTGAGGATTTAAGTAGTTTTGCAGAAAGTTATTATGAAGACTTTTATTTAAACAATTCATATATTTATGATGATGTGATTTCAACTCTTAATACTTTAAAAAAGAGGGGAGTCAAAATTGTTGTACTAAGCGACTCGGATTCAGATGTTATGTATAAAGAACTTAGAAAGTTTAAAATATATGATTATTTTGATGGTTTTGTTATATCGGGAGATGTTAAATCTTATAAGCCATCAAATAAGATAATAAATGAAGCTAAAAAATATATTGATGATGGCATGGAAGATGTCTATATGGTTGGAAATGCAGATGTTGACATATTAAGTGCAGACAAAATTGGTGCAAAATCAGTATATGTTAAGAGAAATAACAAGTGCATTGATTATAAACCTTGCTATGAGGTAAGTGAAATAAGTGAACTTCTTAATATAATATGATTTTTGAAGACAAGGAGAGACAATTATGAAAAAAGAAAAATCTTGTGGAGCAGTTGTATATAAAAAAGAAGGTAACAAAAATATATATTTAGCGGTAAAAAGTATACGTGATGGACATTGGGGATTTGCTAAAGGACATGTTGAAAAGGGAGAAAATGAAACTGATACAGCAAAACGTGAAATTATGGAAGAAACAAATATAGATGCAAATTTAGTAGATGGATTTAGAATTGCAAAACATTATTCACCTTATGAAAATGTAGAAAAAGAGGTGGTTTTTTTTATAGCAACTTCTAACGAATATAATATAAAAATACAAGAAGAGGAAATAGAAGATTATAAGTTTGCACATTTTAATGAGGTATATGGTGTCTTAACCTATGAAAGTGATAAGGATGTATTAAAAAGAGTAGATGAATTTTTAAATAAAAAAGAAATTAAATAGTCAATTATATTATTTTAAATCATATAAATTTAGTAATGAATGTTGCTATTCATAATAGAATGATGGTATAATATGGTAAAGGAGCTGTAACATTTTTGTAATTGGTTTTGTTTCGTTAAGTTGTTGCTTTGAAATATTATTCTAGTTTAGTTTATTTCATGCTACCTCATATAAAGGGGGTGAAAATATGGATGATACTAATTTTATTGACGAACTTATTCAGGATATGAATAACTCCAAGTATGACGATCAAGTAAAAAGGGACATTTTAATGAAAGAGTCTGAGCTTATAATAAGACGAAAATTGCAGGTATTTGTATCATCTACGTATAGTGATTTAACATTAGAAAGACAAGCAGCTGTTGAAGCCATATTAAAATCAGGAAACATTCCAGCAGGTATGGAGCTTTTTAAATCTAGTAATCGTTCACAACTTAAAACAATAAAAGAGTGGATTGATGAATCTGATGTGTATATGCTAATTTTAGGTGGAAGGTATGGAACTATAGAAAGTAGATCAAAATTAAGTTATACTCAGTTAGAATATAATTATGCTGTAAAGAAAAAAATACCATATTTCTCTATTGTAGTTACGAAGGAAGCCTTAGAGAAAAAGGTAAAAGAACAAGGAACAGGCGTTATGGAACTGGCAAATGTGGACAAATATAACAAATTTAGAAACCAAGTATTAAAAAATGTTAGCAACTTTTACAGTGATACCAAGGATATACAGATTTCAATTTTGGACACACTTCATGATTTTCAAAGAAAATATAACTTTAAAGGATGGATTCCGGGAAAATTTATTGAAGATTACATTAAAGTAAAACAAGAAAATGTAAGACTTAAAAATCAAATTTATACTTACAATCTAAATAAATAATGTACAAGTTTAATACATCATTTATATAGAAATGGCTACCGCATTAACATAAAATAAAATGCTAGTGTGGCAGCCCATTTTTATATGCTTAAACTGAATTGTTCTCCACGCTTGTTTATTTCTATAATATTGGTAAAGTTATAATTGATTTTATCTTTAAATTGTTTGGTTATTTTAAAATCATCTCTAAAATGCATTGGAATGAAAAATTTAGGGCGAATTTTAGAAATAAAATATTCTCCACCAAGGTAGTAGCTGTCCTTTAATCTTGAGTCAACAGGAAAGAAAGCTATATCAACTGAATGTGAGCTCAATTTTGAAATTTCTTTTTTAAAACTTATCTCCATTTTTTTATTGTATTCTTGGCTTTCATCAAACCAATCCCACCAATTAAGATCTCCAGAGTGAAAAATTGTTATACCATCTACTTTAACTAAATATGACAGACCTAAATCTGTAGAACCAAAGCTTAACACTTCTATATCATTTAAATTTAACTTATTATAAGGTGCCATAAAATAAATATCTTTTTCCTTTTGAGGAGTAACAATATCGCTGCTGAGTATATATTTGATATTATTTAATTGATTTTTAAAATTGAAAATAATAGGGTTAAAATGATCATAGTGACTGTGTGTTACGAAAATTAAAATATCTTTATTAGTATACTTTAAATCTTTTAGGTTAATAACTCCATTTTCTAAACAGTTATCTCCCGCATTTACTTTATCGTAGTAGTAATCAAATATAAGTATATTGTTTTCTGTTTCAATATAAAATCCACTGTTGTATAAATAGAAAATTTTGACTTTATTCATTTTAATTCATCTCACTTTAATAATAGATTTTCTATAATTCATTTTACTACTAAGCTATTAATAGGCAATGGCAAATTAGAAGTAATTATATAATATTAAGACTATATTAAAAAAATATTTTTGATTTTTGAAATTAAATACAATGAAAAGGATTACTTGATTTTACATTTTAAAATTAATAGTATATAATAAAATTAAAAATGAACGGAGGTTCAGTAATGCAATATTTAAAAGATGAAATAAGAGAAAAAATTCTCTCTTCAGCGTTGATAGAATTTAATGAACATGGATATTTAAAAGCTTCAATGCGTGATATTGCTTCAGATGCAGGAATATCCCTTGGAAGTACATATAGGTATTTTCATACCAAAAATGCACTGTTTAATGCTTTAATTGGACCTGTTCATGATGAGATTTTAGTATATCTTTTAAAGATTTCATCTAAAATTCAAAAAACTAATCTTGAAGAAAATGCAAATTATTTTGAGTATATTCATGATTTATATTATAAAATTGTTGATCTTGTTCAGGAATATAGGGTAGAAATAAGAATACTTTTTAATAACAGCGAAGGTACAAAATTTGAAAATATGAAACAAGAAGTTACAAATTTTATTTATAATCTTTTAAGTAAAACTTGTTCTAATAAAATTTCTCAAAATATCAATAATAAAATTATACTTTCTATCCTTTCTTCTAATTTAGTTGAAGGAATCTCTGTGATATTTAAAGAGGAGTATGATGGTATAACCACTAAATGGCTAATAAATAAATTGCTTGTAATGTATTTAAAAGATATAGAAGAAAGACTTAGTTATGAATAACAGCATTTTAACTTAAAAATGAACATTGGTTCATGATAAAGCTTTCTAAGGGTGGTGATTTTTAATTATTTAAAGGTACTAATGATAAACATAAAATTTTTATTTTAGGAGGATTTTTATATGCATAAAATAATTAAGAGCAGATGGATTTTATTTGCTATTTGGATTGCTGCATTAGTTTTATCGCTGATATATTCACCTGATCTTAGTAAAATTTTAAGACAAAAGGGAACTCAATATTTAAGCTCTAATAATATTTCAGTAAAAGCTCAAAATATGTTAGATGAGATGGATAAAACTCCAGGAAATTCAGATCTTATTGTTTTCCACAGTGATTCAAAATTAACTTCAAGTGACCTTAAAAACATTGAAAAAGGAGTGAAAAGTCTAAAGAAAGATAAATCAAGTTTAGGAATAAACAATATAATGGATCCATTTAGTATGCCTGACATTAAATCAAAACTTATTTCTAGTGACAAAAAGACACTTATGGTAACTTTTAAATTAAATAAAAAGGGCCGTGAGGTAACAGATATAAAGTCGTCCTTTAAAAATGTACTAAAAAATGTACATTCAGATTATTATCTCACAGGATCAGATTTTATAAGCGATGATTATCTAAGAGCTATATCTGCTGGAGTTGATAAAAGTGCTATTTTAACAGTTTTATTCATTCTTATTGTTCTAATAATTATGTTCCGTTCAATTGTAACTCCGTTAATATCACTTTTAGGTGTGGCAATATCCTATCTTGTTTCAGTAGCAATTGTAGGACAATGTATATATAGATTTGATTTTGCAATTTCAGCACTTACACAAATAGTACTTGTACTTATACTGTTTGGTATAGGAACTGACTATAATATTCTTCTATTCAATAGATTCAAAGAGGAACTAGGAAATCATGATTCTATTGATGATGCAATTGTAGCTACTTACAAAACTGCTGGAAAGACAATAGTTTTTAGTATATCAACTGTATTTGTAGCATTTTTAAGTCTTTCTCTTGCAAAATTTGAACCATATCGATCTGCAAACTGTGTTGCCATTGCTGTTGTAGTGCTTTTACTTGAAATTTTTACTTTTACTCCATTTTTAATGAAAATATTAGGCCCAAAACTTTTTTGGCCATCTAAGAAGGTTACAGAACATAAACAAAGTGCATTTTGGGCAAAAACATCAGCTTATGCAGTAAAAAAGCCAATTGTGCCAGCTCTTGTAATACTTGGAGTAATTATAATAACTTCTTTTTTTGGTATTAAAACATATTCATATGATAACTTAAAAGAACTTGGAAGTTCATATGATTCTGTAAAAGGTTTTAATATAGTTTCAGATGGGTTTGGAGAAGGTCAAGCTCTTACAACTACTGTTGTAATTAAAAATAATAAAGCTATGGATAATAAAGATTCATTAGCTGCAATTGATGAGATAACAAATAGTTTAAAATCAGTAAAAGGTGTGAAAAGTGTATCAAGTGCAACTCAGCCACTGTCTGACCCGATTAATTCACTTTATATAAGCAATCAGACAAAAACCGTGGTAAATGGGTTATGGCAGGCTAAAAGTGGTGTTGATCAAATTAATAATGGTGTTGATCAAATTAGTACCAAGCTTAAATCCACAGATATGAGTGGACTTTCAAAAGTTAACTTACTTGTAGATGGAACAGGTCAAGTTGAAAATGGAATGAATCTTGTAAATACAGGTATGCAAGAGGTTAATGCTGGTATAGCACAAGGCGCAAATGGTGCATCACAGATAGCAGATGGTGCTGCAAAAGCGCAAACTGGTTTAAAAACTATAATGAATTATACAAGCCAGCTTTCAAATGGATTAGATCAGCTTAATGATGGTTACAACAAACTAGGGAGTGCTTATAATGGAATTTCTGTTGGATCTTCACAGCTTAAAGATGGACTTTCAAAGCTTAATGCAAGTGTAGGACAACTTAATCAGGTTTTAAAAGGCAATGGCAGATCTAATTTAACAGATGGAATTAACAAACTTGTAAGTGCTAGCAATAATTTAAATACAATAGCTAATGATAAGCAAAAAGGTCTTGATGTTATTATAAAATCAGATCCGTATTTACAGATGGCAATGAAAAACGATCCTAATTTTGTAAATGCTATTGGTGGAATTCAACAATATTCAGCTGGTTTATCAAATAGCATGGGACAATTGCAACCACAATTACAAGCTCAAGTTAACACTTTAAATGATGCAACTAGTCAACTAAGTGGTGGTGCCAATGATTTGAATTCTGGTGTTGTAGCATTTAAGAAAAATTATGATTTATTAACTTCAAAACTTGGAGAAGCTTCAAGTGCATTAAAGCAGATAAACGCAGCACAGTCTCAGTTAAATGATGGACTTACTCAGCTTCAGTCGGGATCATCAGCTTTAGCTGTGGGACTTAATAAAGCACATGATGGACAAAGTCAACTTGTAGACAATATGCCAAAACTTACTTCTGGGATTGATCAAGTAAGAAAAGGGCAGATAACACTAAATGATTCTTTAACAAAATTTGCCTCAAATATGCCTGCTTTAAAAGATGCTTTAAACAAGAGCGGAAATGGGCTTACTCAAGTTTCAGATGGGTTATCTCAAACAAATGCTTATTTGAAACAGTTAAATGATTCAAGTACATTTTTTATGCCTGATGAAGCACTTAACAATAGTTCAATGAAGCAGTCTATAAATTCATATATGAGTAAGAACAGAAAGATTACCAAACTTACAGTTGTTCTTAATTCAGATCCGTATTCATCAGATGCTATGAATACAGCTAAGGATGTTGATAATGAGGCTAAAAGTGGTATAAAGAATACTTCACTAAAAAATGCTGAAGTTGAAACAGCAGGAGTTAGTTCGTCAGATTATGATCTAAATAAGACAGCTAAAAGTGATATGAGTACTATGAGTGTTATTGTTCTAGTAAGTGTATTCCTTATATTGTTCTTCATAATAAGGTCACCACTTATTTCATTATATATAACTGGTTCACTTGCTGGAGCTTATTACATTTCATCATGTGTATTGAACTTTATTGTAATGAATATATTTAAATATGACGGTATTTCTTATAATGTACCTTTCTTCTCATTTGTAATGATAGTTGCACTTGGAGTTGATTACAGCATATTCCTTATGATGAGATTTAAAGAATTCGGAGATTTAGATAAAAAGCAGGCAATAGTGGAAGCTTCAAAAAATATTGGTGGTATAGTAATGTCAGCGGCATTAATACTTGGAGGAACATTTATAACAATGGTACCTGCTGGTATAAGACTTTTAACAGAGCTTGCTATAGCTGTTGTTATAGGACTTGCTGCACTTGCTCTTTTACTACTTCCAATATTCTTACCAGCACTTATTGCACTGCCTGAAGCAGTAAAGAATATTTTTTCAAAGAAAAATAACAACAAAAATGAAAAAGAGAATGAACATATAGCTTAGAATGTAAATTAAAAAGGATTGTTTGTAGTAAAAATACTATGAACAGTCCTTTTTTGTATTAAAACTGATATAATAAGATTGATATTAAAAAAAGTTGAGGTAAAAAAATGAGAAATTTAAAAATGACAATTCAATATGATGGAAGTAAATATAAGGGATGGCAAAGACAAAAGGTTGGAGATTCAACTATAGAATATAAAATAGAGAATGTTTTGTCTAAAATGGCAGATGAAAAAGTCAAAGTGATAGGCTGCGGCAGAACTGATCCAGGAGAGCATGCTGAAAATTACATAGCAAATTTTCACACTGAATGCCAGCTTAGTGAGCAATTAATGCTAGATTATTTATATGAATTTTTGCCTGAAGACATAGTAGTAAAATCTATTGAAGAGGTTCCAGAAAGGTTTCAAGCAAGATACAATGTGAAGTCAAAGACATATGTCTACAGAATAAATAATAGTAAGTTTAGAAATGTATTTAATAGAAAATATGTATATCAAATTGATGAAAAATTAAATATAAGTGATATGAAAAAGGCATCAGAAATTTTAACTGGAACTCACGACTTCAAGAGTTTTACAAATTTAAAATCAGATACTAGATCAACTGTTAAAACAATTAATTATATAAACATAAAAGAAGTAAATGGCATTTTAGAAATAGAGATAAATGGAGAAGACTTCCTACTTAACATGGTAAGAATTATAATAGGAACGCTGTTAGATGCAGCTTCAGGTAAGCTTAAAGTTCAAGATGTTCAAAAAATATTAGATAAAAAGGAAAGAACAGAACATGGATCAATAGCACAAGCAAAAGGTTTGTGTTTAAAAGAAGTTCAATATTAGTAAGGTAAGGAATCGCTGCATTAAAAAATAGTGCAGCGGTTCTTTTTTATAGGTTATTCGGCAAATCCAATAGATATAGTAAAGTTTGTTAATAAATGAACGAGTATTTCCATATATATTAAAATAACAAATTAAGAACACGAGCGGAGGCGATTTAACATGAAAACATTTTCTGGGTACAGTTGGCTGATGATGCACAAACTGCTGTAATTGAATCTACAACAAATTTACACAATCCCAAACTTATCATATATTTTAGCAAAATTAGTTATTTTAAAGAAGTAACATCTTTGTTAAAAGAAAAGTTTATGGATGCTGAAATTATAGGTTGTACATCTTGCGGAGAAATATCTAAGAAAGGAATTAATGATGGTGTATCACTTATTGCTTTTGAAAATAACATAGAGTTTAAAACTATGGTTATGAAAAATATAGATAAGGCACCTATAACATACATAGAAAAACTAAAAGATTTCAAGAAGGGATTCAATACACAAAATACTATATTATTTGAATTAACAGATGGAATGTCCAATGCGGAGGAAAAAAGTTTATCTGTTTTAAGTAGTGTATTTGAAGAGGACAACATTCCAATTGTTGGAGCTAGTTCAGCGGATGATTTGAAATTTGAAAAAACATTTTTAGCTTACAACGGTGAAATTTATTCAAATGTTACTATCTTAACTTTATTACATAATAACGACGGTAAAATAAATATATATAAAGAAAATATTTATGAACCAACGGAACATCAATTCGTAGTAACTAAAGCCAGTCCTAAAGATAAAAAAATATATGAGTTAGATAACAAACCAATAATAAAAACATATGCAGAAGCTCTAAATATATCCCCAAAAGATGTATCAAAATATTTTATTAACAATCCTATTGGAAGAATTATAGGAGATGAAGTTTATATATCTTCTATTAAAAAAGTTGAAAATGATAATTCTCTGAGTTTTTATGGAAGGGTATACAAAAATTCATATGTAAATATATTAAAAAGCAGAGAACCTATGGAAGTCTTGGATAAAACAATTCGTAAAATTAAAACGGAAATGCCAAGTATATCGGGATCAATAGTAATCAATTGTATATTAAGAACTGTTCTTTTTAAAGAAAAAAACATTTCGTCTACATTTACATCTGAACTACAAAAGTTAGGCTCGTTTGCTGGAATTACATGTTATGGAGAGCATCTTAATAATAAATTGCTTAACCAAACTATGATTGTAATTTGTTTTGAATAACGGAGGTAAATTTTTATGATGTGGTTTAAAAATAAAAATATAGATAAAGATAATATAAAAACTTCAGATGTATCCATGAAGTCCAATGAAAAGAATGATTTTAATATAGATACAACAATAAAAGAAACAAATAAATTAATCGCTAAAAAAGTAACAGAGCTTATGGATAGTGAAAGTGAATTAATAAGTTTTATTAGTAAAATTGATGAGTCTTCTAAATATACTAATGATACATTAAATAATATAACAGCGGTGGAAGAAGAATTTAATACTAATATACAAAATCTTGTTGAAGCATCAAGATCTATAGATAAAAATCTCAAAGATGACAGTTCGCTTATAGTTGAAGGTGAATCAAGTGTTCGCTCTATAAATAACGAAATGTTATCAATATCTGGATCTATAAAGTCATTTAAAACTAATTTTAATGATTTACAAGAAAGTGTCAAAACAATAAATTCATTTTCAAATGAAATTACTGAGATATCAGAACAAACAAATATGTTATCTTTAAATGCCAATATTGAAGCTGCACGTGCTGGTGAAGCAGGGAAAGGCTTTTCAGTAGTTGCAAATGAGGTTAAAAAATTATCAGATGAAACAAAAAAATTATCCACTTCAATAGCTTCAAACTTAGATAAAGTAACTCGTTCAATAGATGAATTAAATAGCAGTTTATCTAATGTTGTTACTAAACTAGAAAATGGGTCATCAAAAACTAGCAGAGCCATAGAGCTTTTTTCAAATATTAAAAAATCAAATGGTAATACTACTGAAAAAATAAGAGATATTAGCAGTTCTTTCGATGAATCTGCACAAGCTATGGATGAAATAACAAGTTCAGTAGTTGAAATTTCACATAAAAGTCAGGATAATATAAAATTGGTTAAAACACTACAAGGAAAAGAAAGCATCAAGATAGATTATTTTACGGATACCCTAAGTTTTTTAGAGCAAATAGATTATCTAATGAATAATAAGAATGCCTTAAATGAATAAATTTCAATAAAAATTCAATAATCTTTGATAATTACTTACTGTTTTTGCTTAAAATTTGACATGTTGTTAATTTCGGTATATAAAGTTAATAATATGAAAAATAATGGAGGAATTTTGATGAGTTTAAGTAAAGATAAGTATTGTTCATATTATCGTAGAAGCTTCATTTAAAGATGACAATGTTCTCGTTGAAATAATTCATACACATACTAATATATCAAGAATTGAGAAAAATGGTAAAGTTATTTTTAAAGAAAGTTTTGAAAGTAAGGGATTTAATTCACCATTGTCAGATAGAAGTGTTTTAAATGTAAAAGATATATATGATTTTGCTAAAAGTGTGAAAATTGAAGACGTAAAGGAATTGTTAGATAAGCAAATTCAGTATAATTTAAAAATAGCAGAAGAGGGACTATCTAAAAAGTATGGAGTTAATGTTGGTAAAATGCTTTTAGAATGTTATGGAACTGGAGTGCTAACAAAGATTAGGGCATATGCAGCTGCAGGTTCTGATGCTAGAATGAGTGGGTGCAGTTTACCTGTAGTTACAAATTCCGGCAGTGGAAATCAAGGTATGACTACATCTTTGCCAGTAATAATATATGCTAAAGAATCCTGTGCGGCTAAAATAGCATCAAGCCTTGATGCTGCAATGATGGGGCATTTCCTTGCGATGAAAGACATTTCTTTTAAAGAAGATTGCGGGATAGTGAAAGAAACAGTTGAGGATACCATATCTGCAGTTGGAAGGCTTGCACGTAAAGGCATGAAAGATACTGATACAGAGGTCTTAAAAATAATGCTTAATCAATAATAGGGGCTGTCGCACTAAAAATAGTGTGGCGGTTTATTTTATTCACATCAATTAAATTAATATAATAATATGTTAATGAAAACACTTATACTGAAAGGAATTAAATGATTTATTTTAGATATCCGTTTAAATGTGAATATTTAGATTGCCCTTATAATTCTGATGTTAGTTATAATATCAATAACAATTATAGAAGTGATGATAGTATAGAACTCAAACAGCAAAAACTAATGCCAGAAAAATTAGGTATACTGTATCCATTTATACCTAATCCCGATAATAAAGAAAATTTAACAAAAATAAATAACGGGATTATAAATGAAGTAAGTGAACTTTTTAGAAGTCAGGTGCTTAAGCCAGAGGTTATAGATTTTAATGAAATACTTGGAACTTATGAAGTAAAGTTAAATCAAAATGGCATTTTAAGTATATTATTTAGCATGTATACTTATATAAATAAAGCAGCTCATGGTTTTACAGCATATGTTTCTATAACTGTTAACGTAGAAACTGGACAAATATATAATTTTAGCGATTTATTTAATGGAAAAGTATGTTATATAATAATTTTAAATGAACTTGCAAATCAGTATATTAAAGATAAGAATATTTCTTTAATTAATGAATATAATGGAATATCAGAAAATCAGCAGTATTATTTAACGCCAAATAGTTTAGTACTATATTACCAAGTTTATGAATATACTCCTTATTATTATGGATTGTTTAAAATAGAGATTCCATATGATAAGCTTAAGAATATTCAAATGCCAGGTGGGCCAATAAGTAAATTTTTATAAAAACAATTAATGTACAAATTATCATTGAGGATTTGTACATTAATCTTTTTTTTATGTATAATAAAAAACAAATAATTAAAAAATTCAAGGTGGGTGGAAGTGCATGATTAAATTAAGAGCGCACCATTTCCTATGTATGCAGGGGTTTCAGGGATATGGGTATAATGAAGGATTTACAAAAAATATGGATAAAATAATTAAATATATACATAAAAACAAAAGTCTAGAAGTTGAAATTATAGATAGCTGTGATGATATATGTGAGAAGTGCAGAAATAATATTGATGGTAAATGTAAGGATTTTGTAGAAATAGGTGACATGGATAAGAATGTACTTGAAAAACTGCAATTGGAAAGTGAAGGTATTTATAAAGCTTCACATATTTTTAAACTTGTAAATGAAAAAATAGGAAGTGTTAAAGAGGCAAAGAAGATTTGCGGAACATGTTCTTGGCATGAAAAATGTTTGTGGTACATGAAACTAAAGAAGGAATAGATTGTTTTTAAGGTAATTTATAAAAATGAATTAAAATTCTGATATAATATAGATAAAATATGAGATAAAGGGGAAATAAAAATGAATTTTAAATTTACGCATAATAATATAAATGTATTTGATCTTGAAAAAAGTCTTAAATTTTATGAAGAGGCACTTGGACTTAAAGAAGTAAGACGATATAATGAGCCAAATGGAGAATTTACACTTGCATATCTTGGCGATGGAAAGACAGAACATGAGCTTGAATTAACTTATCTTACAGATAGAAAAGAGTCTTACAATCTTGGAGATAATGAAATTCATCTTGCTGTATTTACAGATGATTTTGATGGCGCATTTAAGAAACACAGTGATATGGGATGTGTGTGCTACGAGAATAAGAAGATGGGAATATATTTTATAAGTGATCCAGATGGATATTGGACTGAGATATTGCCAGAGAGAAATAAATAAAAATTTACAATACCTTAAAGATAAAACATCATATAGTATGATATAATTTATGAAAATGATTGGATAATGCGGGTGGTGTATATGAAATATAAATTATTATGTATTGATATTGATGGAACTCTTTTAACAAGCAAAAAAACTATAAGTGATATAACTAAAAGGTCAATTAAGAAGGCAAGTGATTTAGGAGTTCGTATAGTTGTAAGCACAGGTAGAATATATAGCAATGCAGCTTTTTATTCAGAACTTTTAGGGGTTGAACCAGTAGTTATTGCTTCTAATGGTGCTATAATAAAAGAAAAAAAATCTGAAAATGAGATATATAGAAGTGCACTGACTAAAGATGACATAGAGAAAGTTTTGAAAATTTGTAAGAGACATAGGGTAAAGGTAAACTTTAATACTCAAAGTAGGGTGCTGTGTCAGAGTAGGCTTGTATACTTCTTGACTAAATATTTTTATTTAAAATTTATATTTAAAAATGATAATGGTAAAATGGATGTTCAGCTACTAAAAGGTAAGGACAGTACTAGAAAATTAATTGAAAACTGTGGAGATAAAATAATAAAATGTGAAGTACTGGATTCTAGTTCTAAAAGAATAAGAGATGCAAAGGACGAACTTAAAAGCATTGAAAATCTTGAAACAGTAAGTTCATACATGAGAAATATTGAAATAACTTCAAAATGTGTATCAAAAGGAAGAGCAGTTGAAGAGCTAGCTAAATATTATAATATTAAAAGGGAAGAGATAATAAGTATAGGTGACAGTGAAAATGATCTTTCTATGATACAATATGCAGGTCTTGGTGTTGCCATGGGGAATGGAAATAGTATTGTAAAGGATAGTGCGGATTATATAACTGAAACTAATGATAACAATGGGGTAGCAAAGGTAATCGATAAATTTATTTTAAATGGATAAGATGAACTATTTCAAAATATGGGCAGATAAATCCTGTTACATTTTGAAATAGTTTATTTTTTCATATTTATTGAAGTCGTTTTTGATACATTATATAATAAGATTAATACAGATATAATTTGTGTATTAATCATGAGGTGATATTATTGAAAAGAATAGATAAAATATATAACTATATTATAAGCAGAAGCAAGGATTTTAAAATTTCAGATTTAAAAGAAAAAGGTGGCTTTGAATCATCAGAGATATCTAAAGAACTTGAAATTTTAAGAAATAACGTGAGTATGGAATTAAATGAACTTTTAAGGCAGGATAAAATAATAAAGATAAAAACAAGGCCAGTGCTTTATATTGATAGAGAGTGCGTTGAAAGGCTTACTAACAATAAACTTGAAGCGGGACCAATTGAAATTAAAGATATTAATGAAATTTTAAGTGGCGAAGATAATAAAAAAGATACAGAAAATGAATCGCCATTAGATAAATTAATAGGAGCAAAGTCAAGTCTTCACAATCAAGTTGAACAGGCAAAAGCAGCAATTTTGTATCCTCCAAATGGACTTCACACATTAATTGTTGGTCAAACAGGAGTTGGAAAAACACTTTTTGCAAACATGATGTATAAGCATGCTGTTTATATTAAGAAACTTAATGAAGATGCTCCATTTGTTGTTTTTAACTGTGCAGATTATTACAATAATCCACAGCTTCTTATTTCACATTTATTTGGTCATATTAAAGGTGCTTATACTGGTGCAGATTCAGATAAAGCGGGAATAGTAGAAAAAGCAGATGGAGGAATACTGTTTCTTGATGAAATACATAGACTCCCTCCAGAGGGACAAGAAATGCTTTTTTATTTTATGGATACAGGAAGGTTTAATAGACTTGGTGAAACGGAAAGAAGAAGAAAGTCTTGTGTATTAATTATAGGGGCAACTACAGAAGATCCAAA
>JAQUXS010000127.1 GCA_028692255.1 Clostridium sp. | reverse complement strand
AAAAGTATTATTCATTAATTTCTCCTTCATAGTTTAAATTTTTGGACATAATAAGTAGCTTACAATTTTTATAAGCTTATGTCATATATTAAAGTTTAAGCATCTAAAACTGTTTAAAGATGCGTCATTATACATTGTTATTTAATTATATCCTTATTATGTTCATTTTTCTAGTTAAAGTTACATCATTTTATACATTTACAAGTGATATGTAATTAACTGGGAAAATTCCGAGCAAAAGTTTAATTGATAAAGAAGAAAAGCATAAATATTCTTGAAAATAAATATGCTTTGCAGTTTTTATACATTAAATCCAAATTTTTGTGCAATCATTACTTACAATTATTATAAGTATATTTTAAGAACTAACATAAAGTGTTAAATTATTATGTTTTAAAAATAAATAAGAATGGTATAATAAGAAAGATTTATATAATTACTAATGAATAAATTAGTAATTTAGAGTGAGGAGATAATTTAACATATGAATAGTGAATTTAGTAAATTTAAAATAGGAGAGGAACTTTTGAAGTCTATAGAAGGTCTTGGATATAAGACGCCTTCAGAAGTTCAAGAAAAGGTAATACCAGAGATTCTTAAAAATAATGATGTTATAGTTAAGTCGCAAACAGGAAGCGGAAAGACAGCAGCTTTTGGTATTCCTTTATGTGAAAAAATAGATTGGGATGAAAATAGCCCACAAGTTTTAGTTTTGACTCCAACAAGAGAACTTGCAGTTCAAGTAAGTGAAGATATATCTAATATAGGAAGATTTAAAAGAATTAAAGCTGTTGCAGTTTTTGGTAAAGAGCCTATATCTGATCAAATAAGAAAATTGAAACAAAAGACTCATATAGTAGTTGGAACTCCAGGAAGAGTTTTTGATCATATTGAAAAAGGAAGCCTTGACTTATCAAAAATAAAATATTTTGTTATAGATGAAGCTGATGAAATGCTTAATATGGGATTTATAGACCAAGTTGAATCTATAATTAAAAGACTTCCAAAGAAAAAAGTTACTATGCTATTTTCAGCAACAATGCCAGATGCAATAAAAGAATTAAGTGAAAAGCATATGAATAAACCAGTAGATATTAGTATTGAAAGTCAAAAACTCATTACAGATAATATAGAACACACTTTATATTATGTGAATTATGAAAAAAAATTAGAAAACTTAAATAGCATATTAATACATGAAAAACCTGAAACAGCAGTTATATTTGCTAGAACTCAAGAAAATGTAGATAAAGTCTTTGAATATTTAAAGTCAAAAAAATATTCGGTCAATAAAATTCATGGTGGAATGCTTCAAAAAGAAAGACTTAGCACTATGGAAAGTTATAGACGTGGAGATTTTAGATTGCTTGTTGCAACAGATGTAGCTTCAAGAGGAATTGATATTGAAGGAATTACCCATGTAATAAATTTTGAGCTTCCAGTAGAAAAAGAAGCTTATGTACATAGAATAGGAAGAACAGGAAGAGCAGGAGCTAAAGGGAAAGCTATAAGCTTTTGTGTTAAGGAAAAAGATAATCTTCTAAGTGAAATTGAAGAGCTTATAGGTTTTAAAATTCCAATTTGTTATATTCCAGGCAAAGAACAAATAGAAAAAGACAGCGTGGAAAGTATAGAATTACTTCAAAGTAAACCTAAGAGAAAAAAAGAAAAAGCTAAAATTATAAATACTAACATAACTAAAATTTATTTAAACGGAGGAAAGAAAAAGAAACTCCGTGCTGGAGATATTGTTGGTGCTATCTGTAATATAGAAGGATTAAGTGCAGATGATATTGGAATAATTGATATACAAGATTCTGTATCTTATGTAGATATATTAAATGGAAAAGGGAAGCAAGTTATAGAACAATTAAAAAATATGACTATAAAAGGTAAGAAAATAACTATAGAAAAAGCATATAAATAAAATATTCAAGGGGAAAACATATAAATACATAAGGAAAAAACTATGCTTAGTCGTGGGAATTTAAGTATCAATGTTCAATGACCAATAAGTGAAAATTTGAGCAATTACAATTTGTGCATTTAAATTAAATTAGGTGTATAATAATTAATGAGAGTAAAATATTGTAGTACTCTAAAATTTAAATATAATATGATTTTAAAGAGGTGTTATTGTAAAAATGTTTTCAGATAGAAATGCAAAATGTTGGTGTGGCAGTGGATTAAAGTATAAAAGATGTCACTTAGAATTTGATGAAAAAATAGAAAGTTACAAACGTAAGGGATATATAGTTCCATCAAGAGATTTAATAAAAAGTCCAAAAGATATAGAAGGAATTAAAAAAAGTGGAATAATTAATAACGGAGTACTAGATTTAGTTGCAAGTAAAATTAAAGCTGGAATGAGTACAGCAGATATAGACAAATTAGTATATGATTATACTACAGAACATGGAGCAATTCCGGCTCCGTTAAATTTTGAAGGTTTCCCAAAGAGTGTATGTACTTCAATTAATAATCAAGTTTGTCATGGGATACCTGAGGAAGGTGCCATTTTAGAAGATGGAGATATTGTAAATGTAGATGTGTCTACAATTTTAGATGGATATTATTCTGATGCATCTAGAATGTTTATGATAGGGCAGGTTAGTGAAGAAGCAGAAAAGTTAGTAAAAGTAGCTAGAGAATGTATGGTAAAGGGAATTGAAGCGATAAAGCCATGGGGGTTCTTGGGAGATATAGGATCAGCCTGCCAAGAACATGCTCATAAAAATGGATATACAATAGTTAGAGTACTAGGAGGACATGGTGTTGGAAATCAATTTCATGAAGACCCTTTTGTGCCACATATAGGTGAAAAAGGAACTGGAATGCTACTTGTTCCAGGAATGGTTATTACTGTAGAACCAATGGTAAATGAAGGCGTTTATGATGTGTTTGTTGATGAAGAAAATGAATGGACT
>JAQUXS010000075.1 GCA_028692255.1 Clostridium sp. | reverse complement strand
TGTTCCAGCTCCAATATCAAGTAAAGAAGCTCCATTATTGATGCTTAGTTTTGCAATGCTCAGTATCCTTACCTCTTCCTTTGTCATAGGAGTTTTCCCTCTTATAAATTCCTCATCTTTTATATATACCAAAGTTAATCCATCCTTTCAATTACAACTACACATAATTTGCTAAATTCCATGTTTATTATATTTTCTACTGCTATCTTTTGAATTCTTTCATCATCATAAGATAGATTTTCACCAACATAAATGTCTGCTTTTATATTATTCTTTAAAAGGCTTAGGCCTATTGAATTTGGAGTGTTTATATTATCTGTAAGCCATATAGTAAGTTTATTGTAAGTTACCTTTTTTATTAAATTTTCACTTTTGCCGTGAAGACTAAAGAGTTTTCCATCCTGCCAGGGTTTAGAAAGCTTTGCCATCATATACTGAAAAGAACTTATCCCTGGTATAACACTTATTTCTCCTATGTAATTTTTCTTAATGAAATCTGTTATGCCATAAAAACAGGGATCTCCAGAAGCAGCAATGCATATATTTTCATATTTTTTTTCATTTAAAATGTTTATTATCCTTGAAAGAGAAGTTACATTTATTTTTAAATTGTCTATATAATAAAGACTTTCTATTCCCCTTTTAAAGCCTATTATAATGTCACTTTTTCTTAAAATATCCTCAGCCTTTTTTGTTATGTATTCTTCACTTCCAGGACCTATTCCCACAATATATACCATTATTTTTCTCTCTTTCTTGTATCATACAATATACCTTTTCCCATGGAATATAGTACAATATTGCTTTTGATTTCCCTGTAAGTGTAATCTGAAATATGCTTGATTATCTTTCTTGAAATATTTTTGTATATATCACTGTATTTTTCATCAATTAAATTAACAGCACCTTCAGTTGTCTTTTCACTATAAATTCTTTTAACGAGACTTATATCTGCTCCAATAAGTGTAAGCTCTAAGGCTAATATTTCAAGTCTCACACCACATACTCTACTATGAGTGTTAAAACATCCTGCTGAAACCTTGCAGAGTTTACCTATATGTCCAACAATAAGTACTTCTGTGATTTTATTTCTAGTGCAGCTTTCAAGAGCAAAGCCAACGTAATTTGACATTATAACGCAGCTCTTAAGATCCAGTCCCATTTCTTTTGCTCTGTCTTCCCCCATGCTTCCAAAGAGAAGTATAAGCTTTTTATAACCTTGCTTTGCTTTATGCGTTATTTCTATATCAATAGTTTCCATCAATGCATCTTCTGACATAGGCTCAACTATTCCTGTAGTGCCAAGTATGGAAATTCCACCTACAATTCCAAGGCGAGGATTAAATGTTTTTTTAGCAACTTCTTCTCCCCTTGGTACAAATATTGTTATTTCTATTCCACTTTCCCTTGGAAGAACTTCTTTAACTTCCTTTTCAATCATTTTTCGTGGTACAGGATTTATTGCAAAGCTGCCTTTTTTTATATAAAGCCCATCATTTGTAATTGTTCCAACGCCTCTGCCTGCACATAATTTATAGCCATGTTTTTTCTTTTTAGCTTCTGCCCATATTTCAAGGCCATCAGTTACATCTATATCGTCTCCCCCATCTTTTATTATGCAGCACTGTACATAATCCTCAGTTTTTTCATACTTTTTAACTTCAAGATTAAGTTCTATGCCCTTAGGGGTATCAATTCTCACACTTTTAACTATATTGTTATTAAATAGCATTATGGCAGCTGCTTTTGCAGCAGCTGCGGCACAGGAACCAGTTGTATAACCACATCTTAATTTTTTACCCATCTTATTTACGTATAAATCAAGCACTAAAAATCACTACCTTTTAACAATCATATACATAAGTGCATTTACTATAGAAGCAGCTACTGTACTTCCACCTTTTCTGCCTTCTATGGTTATTTTAGGAATATCAAGTTTTGAAAACTCAGCCTTTGATGCAGCAGCACCTACAAACCCAACTGGAGCTGCTATTACAAACTTTGGCTTTGCTTCTTTGTTTAAAATAAGTTCTTCAAGCCTTAAAAGTGCAGTTGGTGCATTACCAAATACAAAGAAATCTATTCCTTGTCCTGCAGCAGTTTCAACTCCTGCCATGGAACGAGTTATGCCTTTTTGTTTTGCAGCCTTTATAGTTTCTTCATTAGAAACATAGCACTCTATATTCATATTTAAGCTTTTAAGTGCTCTTTTATTTACCCCTGCCTTAATCATATTTGTATCTGTATATATAGTGCTGTTGCCTTTCTTTAAAATTCTAAGTGCTTCTTCAATGGCATTGTCATCTATTTTTATAAGCTTTGCATATTCAAAGTCTGCAGTAGTATGAATTACTCTTTTGACTATTTTAAGCTCCTCCTCTGTAAAATCATTACAGGGAAGTTCTTCTCCTATTATTTCAAAGCTTCTTTTTTCAATATCCATAGGATTTTTTATATAATCCATGTTATCACCTTCCGTTTACCATATATTTTATAAAATCTAAATTACTGAAGAAATGAATATGTTCATAAGCAGCAAGGGTATTATTCTTTACATATCCACCTCTCCATACTTTTTCCTCACCAGTGTATGTTGCCTTTTTAACACTGTAAATTGGAAATTCTTCTGTTTTAAAAATAGACCTATGGAACTCATGGCAATTTATAGTGAGACCTTTTGGAAGAAGGATGTTCTCCCCTGTTACTTCTACTGTACAGTAGCCAAAGTTTTGAAGCCTTTTTTCCATAGTGCAGCTGCCTTTAAAAAAATCTACCATTTTGTATCCATCTATAGAAGAGGTTAAATACATAAGTCCTCCGCACTCAGCATAGCATCTAGTGCCATGCAAAAGAGCTTCTTTTATACTTTTAAGCATAGATTTATTAGAACTGAGTTCTTCTTTAAAAACTTCAGGGTAACCTCCTCCTATGTATAAAAAATCTATATTTTTAGGAAGTTCACTATCCTTAAGTGGACTGAAATATACAACATCGCCAATTTCATTTAAAAGTTCTAAGTTTTCTCTATAGTAAAAACTAAAAGCCTTGTCCCTTGCAACTGCAATTTTTTTATTTTGTTTTTTAAGATGAAAATCTTCCTTTTTTTCAATACCACTTTTAAGGGTATTAATAATTTCATCTATATTTACATGTTTTTCAGTAAGTTCGCTTAATATATCAATTTTTTTGTCTATGTCTAAAACTTCACTCATTTGAACAAGTCCAAGGTTACGGCTTTTTAGTGATATCCTCTCATCTTTTGGTATATACCCATAAACTTTAACTCTATTTTCAAAGTAATTTTCTATAACTGTTTTTAGGAGCTTGTAGTAAGCTTCACTTACATTATTCAATATAATTCCTACTATATAAACTGACTTATCAAAATTTATAATTCCCTCTATCTGTGCACATAGTGTTAAACTCTGTGCTTTTGGACTCAAAGCAAGTATTACAGGGAGATTTAAAAGTTTCGCAGCACTACTTGTAGAATACTCACTTGTTATTCCCTTACCATCGTAAAGGCCCATTACACCTTCAACAATTCCAAAGTCACCGAACCCTCTATTGTAGCTTTCTTTAACTCCGATTTCACCCATTAAAAATGTATCAAGATTTCTAGATGGTATTCCTGTAACATGTCCATGAAAAGCTGTATCTATATAGTCAGGTCCAACTTTGTAGCCCTGCACTTTAAAGCCTCTTTTTGAAAGTGCCTTCATGAGTCCAAGAGTTACTGTTGTTTTTCCTCCGCCGCTTTTATCTGATGCTATAACTATACTTTTCATATCATTACCTCATATTTATATTTTAATTTCCATAATTTCATATATCTTGGCTATATCAATATTTTTTCTTACAATATCAGCAAGTTTATCTAATTCTTTGTCCCTATATCTTTCATATAAAACTGCATTTTTCTCTTTAAGTCCACTTTTAACTCTAAGTACATTTAAAATATACTGTCTAAACTCTGTTCCATCAAAAATTCCATGTATGTAAGTACCAAGCACATTTTTATTTATACAACCATCTTTAGTTGTAGTACTTTTCCCATTTTTTTCATTTATAATTGAAAAATGTTCTGCACCACTTTCATAAGTTGTATTTCCCATATGAATTTCATATCCATAGACATTACAGCTTATTTCATTATAGTCTATCCTTGCATTAATTCTTGCTGTTACCTTTTCTTTTTTTAGAGTAGTCTTAACATTCAAAAGTCCTAATCCACTTACTTTTAAAAGATCTGTTTCAACTTTAAATGGATCTTCTATCACATTTCCCAGCATTTGATATCCACCGCATATACCAATTAATAAGCCGCCGCCTTTTGCATATTCTTTTATCCTGTTCTCAAGTTTATTTTCTCTTATATATAAAAGGTCACCTATGGTATTTTTAGTTCCTGGTATTATAAGGAGATCTGGATTTTTAAAGTCCTCTATATTTTCAATATACCTTATAGAGACGTCTTCTTCTATTTTAAGTGCATCTGTATCCGTGAAGTTAGACATATGAGGAAGTTTTAAGACGGCTATATCAATATCACCGTGCTTATCTTTTCTGAATTTCACTGCACCATCTTCATCTTCAAGGCTTAATCTAAAGTATGGGACAACGCCAATACAAGGTGCCTTCATCATGTCATCAAGAGTTTTAAGTCCAGGCTTTAATATGTCAACGTCCCCTCTGAATTTATTTATTATGGTACCTTTTATTCTTTTTCTCTCGTCTTCCTCTAAAAGTACTTTTGTTCCTATAAGAGAAGCAAAAACTCCTCCCTTGTCTATATCCCCAACAAGGATAACTGGAGCATCAACCTCTTTTGCAAAGCCCATATTTACTATGTCATTTTCTCTTAAGTTTATTTCTGCAGGGCTACCTGCTCCTTCTATAACAATAATATCAAACTTTTTTTCAAGCTCTTTAAAATCATCTCTTAACATTGGGAGAAATTTTTTCTTTGTATTATAGTATTCTTTTGCACTTTGGCTGCCATGAACCTGTCCATTTACAATTACCTGACAGTTTTTATCCGTAGTAGGTTTTAAAAGTATAGGATTCATATAACACTGAGGCTCAAGTCCAGAAGCGTATGCTTGAAGCACTTGTGCTCTTCCCATTTCAAATCCATCCATTGTTATGTAGGAATTCAAAGACATATTTTGGGATTTATATGGGCATACTGAAAAACCATCCTGCTTAAATATCCTGCACAGTGCTGAAACAATTATACTTTTGCCAACAGATGAAGCTGTTCCTTGAATCATTATCCGTGCCATTTAAATACCTCCTATTTTTTTAACATATCATCTTGTAAATTTATAACGTCATCTATATGTTTTATGTATATTTCTTGGAATTTTTCTATCTCTCCAAGTCCATGAATGTATGTTTCAACCTTAAAATCATTTTTCTCTAATATACTTTTAAACGAACCATTCTTATCACTTGCCATGTCATTTACTGCGTGGTCACCAGCAACAATCATAAGAGGTGCAAGCTTTACATTTTTGTTTTCTAAATTTTTCATGCGTTTTACAGCGTTATCAATATAAGGATATCCTTCTACATTTGCAACAAATACATTTTTATAGCCTTTATCTAAAAGTACTAATTGAAGACATGAATAACATGCATTTGAAAAATGGGTACTTCCGTGTCCCATTAATATTGTAGTGCCATTTTTAGAAATAATTTCTTTTATTGAATCTACAAGTATTTCATAATCATCAATATTCTTCTTATTATCTCCTTTATAATAAAGCACTGGTCTTCCCATTTTTAAGCTGTCAAATTGATCTTTGAATTCAAGAGAAGTGTTTTTTATATATTCGTATTCCTCACCAGGTATCATATGAAGAGGCTGAATGATTACATCTTTATATCCATCTTTCTTTAAACTTAAAAGTGCCTCTTTGGGAGTGTCAACATTTATGCCATCTCTTTCTTTTAGTATAGAAATAATCATGCTGGATGTAAAAGCTCTTTTTATATCATAATCTTTAAATTTATTTTTAATTTTTTCTTCTATTTTGTATATAGTTTTTTCTCGTGTGTTTTTATAAGTTGTTCCAAAACTAACAACTAAAATTGCCTTATTCATTTTAATACCTCTCAAAATTTTAATTAATCCTGTTTTTTATAAGCTTTAATGCCGGCATCTTTAAATGTTCCAATTTCCTCATACGCATAAATCGCCATATCCATTATTTTAAACCCCACTGCAGCTCCTGTACCTTCACCAAGACGCATATCTAAGTTTAAATATGGCTCCAAATTAAGTTCTTTCATTATTATTTTATTTCCTGGTTCAGCTGAGCCGTGAGATGGAAAAATAAAATCACTAACTTTAGGACATATTTTAACAGCTGCAAGGGCAGAAGCAGCAGCTATAAACCCATCAATTACAATAGGGATTCTATAAATTGCAGCTCCTAAAAAGCATCCAACAAGCCCTGCAATATCAAGACCTCCAATTTTATAAATCACATCAATTGGATCATCTCTTTTAGGATTATTAACTTTTATACTTCTTTTTATAACTTCAATTTTATTTTTATAGGCCTCTTTTGTAAGTCCTGAACCAATTCCGACCATATCTTCTACATTTTTTCCTGTAAGCACTGTTGCAATAGCACTGCTTGTAGTAGTATTACCTATGCCCATTTCACCTGTTCCAAGAAGATTAACTCCGCTGCCTTTTAATCTTTTCACTTCACTAATACCAACTTCAATTGCCTTTATTGCTTCTTCTCTTAACATTGCAGGGCCTTTTGCCATATTGTTTGTACCTTTTCTTACTTTTTTATTTATTACTCCAGCACAATTTATATCATCATCTACACCAATATCAACTACATCAATGTTTGCTCCTACATATTTTGTAAATGTATTTATTGCAGTAAAACCCTTTATAAAATTCCTTGTAACAGTTGATGTAACACTTTTAGGACATGAACTTACTCCCTCTTCTATTACACCATTGTCTGCACACATTATTATTACACTTTTATTTTTTATGTTTGGATGCACTTCTCCTGTAATTGCCCCTAATTTTTTTACCATCTGTTCAAGCTTTCCAAGACTTCCAAGAGGTTTTGTCTGGTTATCAAATCTTTCTCCAATTTTTGCTGCTACCTCTAAATCAAGTCCTGTAATCAAATTAATTTTATCTTCTAGTTTCATAATCATTCCCCCAATTTATATAATCACACATTTCACTTCTAGTTAATGTTTCAAGTTTATAATTTATGTAACCCTTAATAGGCACTATTTTCTCTAATGCATCGTTAAGTTTTTTATTGCTTTCATATACAACAGCAAGCATGTCACCACTGTGAGCTCCAATAACAGCAAGTCCACTAGTATTACATTTTATTTTTTCAACTTCACTTAAAATTTCATAATAAAGTCTATTTTGATTTCTAATAATACTTTCTGTGCATGTTTTTAGCATAGTATTAATTTTGTTATTCTTATAGTAATATTTAAAATTATCTACAATGTCTTCGATACTTGAGAGAGGTGGTTTTAAACTCTTATTAAAATCCACAGTATTTATAGTTCTTCTACCTTCAAAAACAAGGAGATATAATTTAAAGTAATTACCTATTTTTTCTATAAAGTTTCCATTTTTATAATCAAATATAGTCATTTCTTTAAATAAAATACTATCCGTTGGTTCAATCTTTATGCATTCTCCTATAAGTTCACTTTCATTGAATGGTCTGTTAAATAAACTTATAGCAGAATAGTAAATACCACAGAGATCCGCAGTACTTGCTGCGAAGCCTTTTCCCATAGGTATATTGGATTTTATTTTAAAATCAATATTTTTTTCAAATTCACTTAAGCCCCATTTTTTTAAAAGATTTTGTAGAAATCTATTACTCTTATCATATTTATATTTATATTGTGTATTACCTGTTTCAAAAATTGTAACCTCTGTGAAAATGTTGACAGGGCAGGACATTAGAACTTCTTTCCCCTTATAAATACCTTGAAACATCTCCCCAGCACTTCCTGGATAAATACTTTTATGTATCACTTAAATCACCACATTCTAATAATTTACCAATGCATAAAGTCATTCCGTCTAATTTCATTTTATGTGCTATAATTTTTGCTTTTGAAAGCATAACACAAGGCTCACATACACTTTTCACTCCTATAGTTTTATATACAAAAGCACTGCCAGAAAATTCATCTTCTACTTTTTTTATATCATATGTGCTATAAGTTATAAATTCAGCTTTAAGACTTTTGCACAATTCTTTAATTGCAGTTTCATCTTTTTTTAAATCTATTGATACTATTTTTTTTACTGCTCTTTTATCTATGTTAAAATCTTCAAGCTTTTTTAAAACTGTACTTTGCATTTTTTCTACATTATAATTTTTTCTACATCCTATTCCAAGTACAATGTTTTTTCTTATAAATTTAAGTTCTTTTAAGTTGAATTTATTAGAATGCACATTTAGTTTATTTGTTATATAAATAATTCCATGTATATTTTCCGTGTTTTCACTGTAACCCTTTGGAGTTTTTATTATTTTATCTTCATCTATAAATGCAACTTTTTTCCCCTCTACAAGAAGAGCTGCCATTTCCTTTTCCAGTTCCATATTATCAATTATAAATCCATTTTTAGAGGCTATTATATCTGGTGCTTCTATTTTTAAATTGTCTGTGGCTGTTGTTATTATAGGCTCAGCACTAAGTATATCTGCAATTTTTAATGAAAGTTCATTTGCTCTTCCTATATGTCCACTTAAAAGGCTTATAACATATTTTCCCAGTATATCTATTACAATTACTGCTGGGTCTTTAGTTTTATCCTTTATAAATTCAGCAATAGACCGTACTGCTATACCTGTTGAGGATACAAAAATCACCGCATCGTACTCCATCATAAGTTTCCTTGAAAGTTCTTTAATGTTAAATTTTTTATTTTTATCTTTTCTAAATACGTCAATAGAAAGCTTATTTTTTATTTTGTCAGCTATAATTTCACCATATTTATTTATACTAATTAATGCTATTTTCATAATGAGCCTTCTATCTTTTTTAATGTTTTTATAAGCTTTTCATCTAAAGCATCATTTTTAATAGCAAGTCTTATAAAATTCTTATTTAATCCTTTAAAATTGTCAGCTTTTCTTATAACTATGCTATCTTCTAAGCACTTTTCATAAAGGTTGTCACAGCTTAAGCCTCTAAGCTTACAAAGTACGAAATTTGCCTTTGTGTCATAAACTTTTTCAATAAAACCAATTGTTTTAAGCTTTTTAACCATATCTTCTCTTTCACTTTTTATTAAATCCTTTGACTTTTCAATATATTTATTATCATTTAAACAATATTTTACTGCAAGTTCTGCAAAGCAGTTTATATTCCAAGGATTTTGCTTTCTTGTTATATCACAATAAAGCTTGTCACTTTTGCACATACCATATCCAAACCTAACTCCAGGAAGTGCAAAAAACTTTGTTATAGCTCTTATAATAAAAAGGCAGCTGTAATTTTTAAGTTCATCTTGAAAGCTGTCCTCTTCTTTGCAAGTAAATTCAATAAAGGATTCGTCAATTATAATTATTTTCTTTTCACTTTCACAGTAATTCATTATTTTATAAAATTCATTTTTATCAATAGTCTTTCCTGTAGGGTTATTAGGATTTCCAATTATAACAGCATCAACATTTTTTATTTTATTTTCAATATCAAAATAATCTATTTCCATAGTATCCTTTAAATATGAATATTCTATATGAAGTCCTGAATTTTTGGCGTCTATTTCATACTCTAAAAAAGAAGGAACTACAATTAAAATGCTTTTAAAAAGTGCCACTACCCTATCTATTATTTCAGAGGCACCATTGCCAAGAACTATATGCTCTGCACTGAAATTTGTATATTCCATTAAATTTTTTATAAGATTTCTATACTTTATATCAGGGTACCTCTGTACATTTTTTACTGCTTCATTTATGTTTTCTGAAAAACTTTTTGGAACTCCAAGTGCATTTATGTTTGAGCTGTAATCAAGGAGTTTTCTTCCTTTTAATAAACCTTCTGTATATATATCTCCACCATGAATCATAATTTAATTACTCCCATCACCAAAATGTATATAAATAAAAATAGAATTTCAGTTGCATACATTAAAATACAAACACATTTTATATTTTTAACATTTAATTTATTTATTTTATCTCCTATTGTTGGTTTCTCCATTATCTCACCAAAATAGCTGTTAATTCCTCCAAGCTGCACTTTTAGTGCTCCTGATGCTGCAGCTTCTGGGTAAGCACAATTTGGACTTTTATGATTTTTCCTGTCTCTAATCATTATTTTAAAACTTTTCACTATATTACCTCCTACAATAGGTGAAACGATGCACATTAAAACACCTGTTATCCTTGCAGGTATAAAATTAAATACATCGTCCACTTTTGCAGGAAAGAATCCTATATAATAGTATTTTTTATTTTTATATCCAAGCATTGAATCCATAGTATTGACGCCTTTATATAACATGGCAAGAGGAGCTCCACCTAGAACTGCAAATATCATAGGTGCAATTACCCCATCACTGGTATTTTCAGCAACGGTTTCAACATCTGCCCTTATTATCTCATTTTCACTTAAATCTTTAGTATCTCTTCCAACAATATAAGAAAGACTTTTTTTAGCCTCATTAATATCATTTTCCTTCAGATTTTTGTAAACTTTCATTGCTTCAGTTTTAAGACTTTTAGCTGCAAGAACCGTCCACAAAATTGTTATATTTAAAATGTGATTCAAAATAACAAATCTGTGTGTAACTTTTAATATTAAAAATGGAACTATATAGCTTACACTGCAAATAATAATTACTATTATAAGTCCAAAACATTTGAGAGCTCTATTGTTTTTGCATGTCTTCCTTCCTAACTTTTCAAGAAGTCTTATAAGTCTTCCAATATATATTACTGGATGTGGAAACCCATATGGGTCTCCAATTAAATAATCAATTATAACTGCCACAATTAAATCGGTACATCTTCCTGTAAAACTATTATTCAAAAAAATTAAAATTTCATGGATATATTTTAAAAAATACATATTAACATTGAATGTCCTCTCTTATTTTAATAAATTGTTACTTAAAACTTTTTCTGCACTGCCTAGTGTAAGAGGAATTTCATCTAATTTTAAAAGGCCTCTTTCTTTTAAGTTTTTAATCAGCTTAGTAACCCTTGGAAGTTTAAGCCCAGCAGCGTTAAGAATATCTTCATCTTTAAAAACTTCTTCTGCACTGCCACTTAACGAAAGCTTACCCTTATCTAAAAGAAATACTTTATTGGACAGTTCTGGAATGATATCAACATCATGAGTTGAATATATAATTGTAATTTTATACTCCTTATTTATATCATTTAAAAGTTCTATAAGATTTTCTGCACCTTTTGGGTCAAGTGAAGCTGTAGGCTCATCTAGCACCATTACTTTGGGTTTCATAGCAAGAACACTTGCAAGTGCAATTCTTTTTTTCTGTCCTCCACTTAAATTATGAGGACTTTTATCTAAAAATCCTTCCATTCCAACTACTTTAAGTGCCCATTTTGTATAGTATTCAATTTTATCCTTAGGAAGTTTCATATTAATAAGTCCATAGGCGATTTCTTCTCTTATACTTGAATTAAAAAGCTGATCATCTGAATCTTGAAAAACCATGCCAACTATTTGTCTTATTTTAGTTAAATTTTTCTTTTCAGTTTTCATGCCGTCAATTTCAACTGTACCTGCACCTGGCTTTAATATACCATTTAGCAGTGAAAAAAGTGTTGATTTTCCAGCACCATTAGGACCTATAATTGCTGCTCTGTCACCTTCATTTATGCTAATACTTACATTATCAAGTGCTTTATTGCCATCACTATAACTATAAGTAACATTATTTAATTTTACAATCTCCACCAAAATGCTCCTCTCAAATAATAATATTAAAAATTATAGCTAAAATAAGTATTAGCTCAATGAAAAAGGCAAAAAGTAAATCTTTTCTAGGAACTCTGCTGTTAAAAAAATCATACTCTATAGCTTCTCCTGTGTACCCTCTTGAAAGCATTGCATTATATATATTTACACTTTTATCTATAGATTTAATAAGTACACAAGATGCAACTTTTCCTAGGTCAACTATTTTGTTAAACCATGAAACACTTTCTCCCATTCTACTTATTTGTGCTCTTTTTACATTTTTAAGTGTCTCTGACATTATAAACATATATCTAAACATCATAGAAGCTATATCTATAACTATATTTGGAATTTTTAAAATTCTTAAAGTTTCAAGTATTTCTTCCATAGGTGTTGTAAAGGACAAAAGGCAGGCAAAAGTTACAGCAGTCATAATTCTAAGCTGAATTATGAGTCCCATTTGTATACCTTCTAAATAAATATCTAACTTAAATACACCAAAATTTATATAAGTTAAAATGTCACTTCCATTTGTAAAAATTACACTTAAAAATACAAGCCATGACAGTCCAAATGGAAGTAAAAGCCGCTTTATTAATTTCTTAAAACTTATTTTAGCATTTGAAAATATAATTAATCCAATAAAATAAATTCCTGCTATAAGGTACCATCTAGATAATAATGCTGAAACAATAATACAGCTTAAAAAAACTACTGTTTTTATCCTTCCATCAACCTTATCTAGTTCACTTTTATATTTAGGTATTTCCATATTAAGTCCCTCATCTTGGTAATTAATTTTGCAGCTCTTTTTTATTTCTCGCTTTAGAATCACCAAATAATTGTTCGAAATAATGTCCAATAATTAAGCCTGCAAAGAAATTAGCTACAGAAAAAGCTCCAACTTCAGCGTCACCAGGAAGTTCAATAAAAGGATGATGTTCTCTTTTAGTTACAGTTTGAGCCATATTATTTACTTTATCATCAGTTCCACCAGCTGCCATTTTATGTGAATCCATATATTTGCCAGCACCAAAAATAAACATTAAAATCACAATCATAACTGCAAGAAGTACTTTTGTATAATTATCAAGCCACTTTATGCTTGCTTTTTTTGAAATATTCTTATTCATATATACCTCTACTCCTTTGAACTATATTTAGCTATATTAGGTAAAAGATCTGGTCTTCTCTTTGAAAGAGTGCCTAAAACCGCTGCAGTGAATATTGCTTCCGCTATTGCAAGTGGTATTTGGGTTGGACCATAGCCCATAAAAAATATCATCCACTGTTTTAAAAGGGATGCATGTCCATGTAAACTTATAGCAAGTTCCAGTGCACTTGTAAGATATGTAAGTATATCTCCTACAAATCCAGCAACTCCTGCACAAAGCCAAATAGGACATCTTAATTTTTTTAAAAGTTTAAAAGCTAAATATCCTGATATTCCACCTACTATTCCCATGGAAAAATCATTTGCACCAATAGTTGTAATACCTCCATGTCCTAAGAATATTGCTTGAAAAAATAGACCTATGGCAGTAATAACTGTTGCTGCAAAAGGTCCTACCATAATTGCAGCAAGAGGTGTGCCACATGGATGTGAACATGAGCCAGTAACTGTAACAGGT
>JAQUXS010000074.1:12394-13837 GCA_028692255.1 Clostridium sp. | reverse complement strand
GGACTTGCTAAAGTAAAAATGTTTGGCTTTCAACCTAAACCAATGTATGCATTACCTACATTCTCAAAAGATCTTACATTTTTAGTTTTCTTAAAAGCTTTTTCAGCAGGATGTACTGCTCTTACAGGTGTTGAGGCTGTAAGTAACGGTATACCAAACTTTAAGGAACCATCACAAAAAAATGCTAAGATAACTCTTTTACTTTTAGGTATTGTAGCTTTTGTTGTTTTTGGTGGTATGTCCTATCTATCTACAATATATAAAGCATACCCAAATCTTGATAAAACAGTTATATCACAAATTGCATTCCAAGTATTTGGAAGCGGATTTATGTTCTATTTGATTCAAGGTGCCACAGCACTTATACTTGTTATGGCAGCTAATACGTCTTATGCAGGATTTCCTCTTTTGCTTTCAATAATTGCCAAAGATGGTTATGTTCCAAGACAATTTTCTAAAAGAGGTTCAAGACTTGGTTATTCAAACGGTATAATGTTTTTAGCAGTAACAGCAATTATATTACTTATAGTTTTCCATGGTGAGAACCATTATTTGCTTCCATTATATGCTGTAGGTGTTTTTGTATCTTTTACTCTTGCACAGACAGGTATGGTTTTAAAATGGCTTAGACATAAAAAGGGAGCATGGAGACATAAAGCATTCATTAATGGTGTAGGTGCTTTCTTATCCTTTGTAACAGCTATAGTTATTGGAGCTACTAAATTTGTCAATGGCGCATGGATAGTTTGTCTTTTGATACCAATTTTAGTTGCTATGATGTATAGAATAAAAAAGCATTATAATATAATCTCAGATGAATTAAAGCTTCCAATTGAGCAGAAGCCTAAGATTATAGATCATGCAAAACAAAAAAATTATATTATAATACCAATAGATTCACTTAATAAGTCATTCCTAAAATCATATAACTATGCTAAGAGTCTTACTGATGATATTATAGTGTTCCATGTTTCTGTTGATGAAGAGGTAACAGAAAGACTTAAGAAAAGGTGGGAGGAATATGGTATGGATATTCCTATAGTTATAAAAAAATCACCTTTTAGAAATCTTATAGGTCCGCTAGTTAAATTTATTGAATCAGAGGAGTTTGTAGTGCTTCCAGGAGATACAATTACAGTTGTTATGCCGCAGTTTGTTGTGAAGAAGTGGTGGCAGAATATACTCCATGATCAAACTTCACTATTTATAAAGAGTACTCTTCTTAAAAGAAGAAACATAGCACTTACTACAATACCGTATATAATCAATAAGTGATAAGTTAAAAGTGATGATTAATTCTAAGTAAATGTGAATTAATCATCACTTTTTTTATTATTGATTTAATAATAACTTTATATTATCATTTATTGTGGTGATGGATATGAGAATATATAATATGGATAACGGAATAAAATTAATATATGAAAAAGGAGACAATGACTT
>JAQUXS010000074.1:0-12384 GCA_028692255.1 Clostridium sp. | reverse complement strand
ACTTCTTTTTGCATTGGATTTAATGCAGGTGCATTAATGGAAGAAGATAATGAAAAAGGCCTTGCACATTCTGTTGAACACATGATTTTTAAAGGTACTAAAAAAAGAAGTGAAATTGAGATAAATCGAGCTTTTGATGAAATATTTGGTTTTAATAATGCTATGACAAACTTTCCGTACTCAATATATTATGGAACAGTTTTAAGTGAAGATTTTGAAAGTGGATTTGAACTTTATACGGATATAATAAAGAACCCTATTTTTAATGGAAATGGTTTTAAAGAAGAGATAGATATAATATCAGAAGAACTTAAGGAATGGAAAGATGACAATTTTCAGCTTTGTGAAGACGAAATGCTTAAAAATGCATTTAAAAAAAGAAGAATAAATACGTGTATCATAGGTAATGAGGATTCCTTGAGATCATTTTCCATGGAGGATATAAAAAATTTTTATAAAAAATTTTATGTACCACACAATTGTGTTATAAGTGTAGTGTCATCGCTGGATTTTAACAGTGCAGTTCTCATAGTGAAAAAATATATGGAAAATTGGATTGGACATGACATCAATATAAAACCGGCAGAGTATGAAAAAAATATTGGAGGAACATTTATTAAAAATAAACCTAATATTAAAGGTGCAAAAATACAATACTGTTTTAACATTGATGAGCTTGATGAAAAAGAGATAATGGCTCTAGCTGTATTTAATTTTAAATTCGGTGAAGGTACAAGCAGTTTACTGTATGATAAAATAAGAACACAAAATGGACTTGCATACGATGTCTTTAGCAAAATAAAAAATGAAACTGGAATAAAGCTATTTACAATATGTATGGGATGTTCTAATGAAAATGTGGAGAAATCTATTAAAATAATAGATAGCATATTAAAAGGAATTATTAATGACAATTATGATTTAAATGAACATGATATAATTAAGTGTGTGAAAGGTATAAAGTTAAAGGAAAGGCTTAAAATGGAAAAGTCTATTGAGTTAAGCAAAAAGCTTGCTTCAGATTACGTAATGTATGGTAAAAGTTCACTCTTAAATTATGAAAGTAAAATAGATTTTATTACAGCAGAATTTATTATAAAAACAGCAAGAAAAGTTTTAAAGAGAAAACCTACAATTCAGATTTTAAGGGAGTAGTTTATGAATAAAAATATTGAAGCTATTAAGAGAGCAGAACTTACAGCTGATTTAACAAAGAAAGAATTAATTGATATTTTAAATGATGATACTTGCAAGGATTTTTTATTTAAAACTTCAGATAGAGTTAGAAAAAAATATGTAGGTGATGAGGTACATTTAAGGGGACTTATAGAGTTCTCTAACATATGTAAAAGAAATTGCATGTACTGTGGACTGAGACGAGAAAATGAAAAAATAAAAAGATATAGGCTTATGCCAGATGAAATAATAGAACTTGCAAGAAAAGGTGCAGGATATGGATACAAAACATTTGTACTTCAATCAGGTGAAGATGATTATTACACAATTGACAGAATGAAATATATTATAAGCAGTATAAAAAAATTTGATGTTGCAGTTACTATAAGTATAGGTGAAAAGAGTTTTGAAGAGTATAAAGCTTATAGAGAAGCAGGAGCAGATAGATATCTTATAAGAATAGAAACAACAGATAAAGATTTATATTGTAAAATGGATCCTGGCATGAGCCACGAAAACAGGAAAAGGTGTCTTCATGACTTAAAGAAACTTGGGTATGAAGTTGGAAGTGGATCTCTTGTAGGTCTCCCTAATCAAACTATTGAATCATTGGCTTCAGACATACTATTTTTTAAAGAGATAGGAGCAGATATGATAGGAATAGGTCCCTTTATAACAAATAACGACACGCCTCTAAAAGGCTCTAAAGGTGGAGATTTCAATTTAAGTCTTAAGGTTATGGCACTTACTAGGATTCTTTTAAGGGATATAAATATACCTGCAACTACAGCAATGGAGACTCTTAATAAAGATGGAAGGATAACAGCTCTTAAAGCAGGAGCTAATGTAGTTATGCCTGTAATTACAGAAGGTGAATATAGAAAACTTTATGCGCTTTATCCAGGCAAAATATGTGTCAGTGACACGCCTCTTCATTGTAGAAGTTGTATTTCTGGTAAAATAATTTCAATTGGCAGGAAAATATCAAAGACAAAAGGATATAGAGATAAAAGTAGAAATATAATTTAACATTTGCTAATATAATTTCACTTTTGGAAGGAGAAAATTACTTGACGAAATGGTTTTTAATAAATAAGAAAGGTGATTACAAGCTTATTTCTAAAAAAATCGGAGTAAGCAATATAATCGGGAAACTTTTAGTAAATAGAGGTATCACCACTGAAAAGGGAATAAATATTTTCATGCATCCTGATTTTTCAAGAATGCATGATGCTGGAATGATGAAGGGGGCTAAAGAAGCAGTTAGCATATTAGCTAAAAGTATAAAAGAAAAAAGTAAAATAAGAGTTATTGGAGATTACGATGTAGATGGGGTTATAAGCACATATATTTTAGTTACTGCTCTAAAAAGATGCGGTGGTGACGTTGACTATGACATTCCAGATAGAATAAAAGATGGATATGGAATAAATATGGATATTATAGATAGGGCTAAAAGTGCAGGGGTAGATACTATAATAACTTGTGATAATGGTATAGCTGCAGCTTCTGCTGTAAAGCATGCTAAAGATTTAGAAATGACTATAATAGTAACTGATCATCATGACATACCTTTTAATGAAGACAAAGATGGAAATAAACATTTTATAATACCAGAAGCTGATGTGGTTATAGATCCAAAACAAAATGATTGCAACTATGACTTTAAAGGACTATGTGGTGCTGGAGTTGCATTTAAGCTTATGGGACTTTTATACAGGAAATTCAATATAGCTAAAGAAGAGTACTACAAGCTTTCTGAATATGCAGCTATTGCAACAGTATGTGATGTAGTCGATATTGTAGATGAAAATAGAATCATTGTAAAAAATGGAATCGAACTAATAAATAATACAGAAAATTTGGGGTTAAGTGCGCTCATAAGGAAAAATAAAATAGAAGATAAAAAGATAGCTACATATCACATAGGTTTTATAATAGGACCTTGTATAAATGCTTCTGGAAGACTTGAAAGTGCGAAAAAAGCTTTAAAACTTTTATTATGTAAAGACAAAAAAGAGGCTGAAACTTTAGCAGAAGAACTATATAATTTAAACAGTGAAAGAAAAGAAATGACTTCAAATGGCCTTGATGAGGCAATAAATCAAATTGAAAGTACCACACTAAAAGACGATAAAGTACTTGTTGTATATATAAAAGATGTTCATGAAAGTGTAGCTGGAATAATTGCAGGAAGAATAAAAGAAAAATACAATAGACCATCTATAGTGCTTACAAAAGGAGAAGAAGGGGTAAAGGGCTCTGGAAGATCCATTGAAAAATATAATATGTTTTATGAACTTACAAAGTGTAAAGATTTGTTTGAAAAGTTTGGTGGACATAAAATGGCAGCTGGTATGTCACTTAAGGAAGAAAATATAGATGTATTAAGAAAAAGATTAAATAAAAATACAGATTTAAGTTCTGATGATTTGATACCGGAAATGCATCTTGATATGAGACTGCCACTTGATAGTATAAATTATGATTTAATATATGATTTAGATTCTCTTGAACCCTATGGCAAAGCTAATCCTAAGCCTATATTTGGAGAAAAAAATATAAATGCTAAAAGTGCAAGAATTCTTGGCAAAAATCATAATGTACTTAAAATAGATTTACTAACTCAAAGAGGAAATAATATTAATGGCATATATTTTGGTGATATTGATATCTTTGAAAAAACAATAACTGAAAAGTATGGCAGTGCAGAGCTTAATAAATTATATAAGGGCTTTGATAATAATGTAATGCTGGATATTGTGTTTTATCCTAATATAAATGAATACAATGGGAATAAGTATATGCAAGTTGTAATTGAAAGCATGAGATAAAATATTAAGATTTTTATTGTATAAAATGGTTAATATATTTATAATTAGTTTTGATAATAAAAGCTTTAATTGAGGTGGTTTTTTGAAAAAACGTAAAATAATTTTGACAGGTGGAGGATCAGCGGGGCATGTTACTCCCAATTTAGCTCTTGTACCAAAGCTTAAAGAGCTTGGATATGAAATTCAATACATTGGTACTGCAAATGGAATTGAAAAAGGAATAATTAAAAATGCAAATATTGAATATCATGCTATTTCAAGTGGAAAATTAAGAAGATATTTTGATATAAAAAATTTCACAGATCCTTTTAAAGTAATAAAAGGTGTATTTCAAGCTATTTCTATTATGAGAAAAGAAAAGCCCAATATAGTATTCTCAAAAGGTGGATTTGTAAGTGTACCTGTGGTTATAGCAGCACATTTTTGCAGGATACCTGTAATTGCTCATGAATCAGACATGACTCCTGGTCTTGCAAACAGAATTTCTTCTCCATATTGTACAAAGATATGTGTAACTTTTCCAGAATCGGTTTCAAAGATAAAGGGAAATAAGGGTGTTCTTACAGGAACTCCAATAAGAAGCAGCTTACTCAATGGTAATAGAGCTAAGGGAATTAGAATATGTGGATTCGAAAATTCAAATAAGCCCGTACTATTTGCTATTGGTGGAAGTCTTGGAGCAAAGGTTATAAATTACACTTTGAGAAAAAGTATTCACGAAATATTACCTAATTATAATGTGATTCATATATGTGGGAAGGGTAATCTTGATAATTCCCTTAATAAAACTAAAGGTTACAGGCAGTTTGAATATGTGGATGAAGAATTACCACATCTTATGGGAGCAGCGGATATAGTTATATCAAGAGCAGGGGCAAATACAATATTTGAACTTCTAGCACTTAAAAAGCCAAACATACTTATACCTCTTTCAAAAAAATCAAGCAGAGGTGATCAGATTTTAGATGCTGCTTCTTTTGAAAAGAAAGGTTATAGTGCTGTAATTCAAGAAGAAGAATTGACAAAGGAAGTTCTTGTTAAATTGATAAACAAGATTTATAAAAACAGATATGAATTCATCAAAAATATGGACAGCAGCTCAATTAAAAATGGAACTGACAACATAATAAATATAATTGAAAAGTATGCTAAAAAATAATTAATGTTTCTCCTGTAAGCTATATCCTTTGTTTATGGGAGAAAAAATAACTAAAAATAGTTTTAAAAGAGTTTATTGTAAATAATTACTTTAAAAAAATATAAATAAAGTGTATAATATAACTGTTAAGTAATTTATATAAAATTGTTTTTCGAGTAATTTGTATACGTCTACAAAAAATACGAATATTTACACATAATAACTTGTAAAAAATTTTTTAAGGAACTATAATAAAGTCGCTAAATGTTATTATTAGTAAAATTCATAAAAAAGGATGCGTATAGTATGAAAAAAGTTGGAGTAATTTATTGGAGTAATATGGGCAATGTAGAAGTACTTGCAAACAGTGTAGCAAAAGGAGCTAAAAAAGCTGGAGCTGAAGTTGAAGTGAAGCTGGTAAGTGAAATAAAACCAAATGAAATTACTAAATATGATGCTATTGCTCTTGGAAGTCCTTCAATGGATGGCAATAAAATTGAACAGCATGAAATGGAACCGTTTGTAAAAGAAATTAGCGTGTTTTCTAAAGAAAATATGCCTGTAGTTCTTTTTGGATCTTTTGGATGGGATAATGGAAAATTTATGGATGATTGGGTATGCAAGATGAAAGAAAATAAATTTGATGTTAAAGGAAGAATTGCAGTAAAAGAAGCTCCTTCTGATGCAGAAATAAAGGAAGCTGAAAAATTAGGCGAATTACTAGCAAAATAAAATTATTGCATTAAAGAAAAATTGAATATGATTGAGTTCTAAACAGATAATTCTATGAAAAATAGAAAAGATTCGTTTTAAACTTTTATTATAGATTTTGAGAATGATTATTAAAAGAGTATATTAGTGGTGGTAGTTTTAATTCCACCTTAATATATATATGGTAAGTTAAGACTAAAACTAAAAGGGAAGGTGTACAATATGAAAAAGACTAAAACTATGGATGGAAACACCGCTGCGGCTCATATCGCCTATGCTTTTACTGATGTTTCCGCAATATATCCTATTACACCATCATCACCAATGGCAGAAAAAATTGATGAATGGGCAGTAAAGGGAAGAAAAAATCTATTTGGACAAACTGTAAAGGTTGTAGAGATGCAATCAGAAGCAGGAGCTGCAGGTGCAGTTCATGGGTCACTTCAAGCAGGTGCATTAACAACAACATTCACAGCATCACAGGGATTGCTTCTTATGATTCCTAATATGTACAAAATTGCAGGAGAACTTTTACCAGGAGTTTTTCATGTAAGTGCAAGAGCACTTGCAACTAACTCACTTAACATATTTGGTGACCATCAAGATGTTATGGCTACAAGACAAACTGGATTTGCAATGCTTGCAGAAAATAGTGTACAAGAAGTTATGGATTTATCAGCTGTTGCACATTTAGCAGCAATAGAAGGAAGAGTTCCATTTGTAAACTTCTTTGATGGATTTAGAACATCACATGAAATACAGAAAGTTGAAGTTATTGATTATGAAGATTTAAGACCGCTTCTTGATATGGATGCAGTTAAAGCATTTAGAAAACGTGCATTAAATCCAGAACATCCAGTAACTCGTGGTACAGCAGAGAACCCTGATGTATATTTCCAGGGAAGAGAAGCTGTTAATAAATTTTATGATGCAGTTCCAGAATTAGTTGAAAAATATATGGGTGAGATGTCTAAAATAACAGGAAGAGAATATCATCTATTTGACTATTATGGTGCAAAGGATGCAGAAAGAGTCATTATAGCAATGGGTTCAATCTGTGATACTATTGAAGAAACAATTGATTACTTAAATGCTAGAGGAGAAAAAGTTGGACTATTAAAGGTTCATCTATATAGACCATTCTCAGTAAAGCATTTCTTAAAATATATACCAAAGACTGTTAAAAAAGTTGCAGTTCTTGATAGAACAAAAGAACCAGGCAGTAATGGTGAACCACTTTACCTTGATGTAGTATCTTCATTCTATGGAAGTGAACTTAAACCTGTAATAGTTGGAGGAAGATATGGACTTGGATCAAAAGATACACTTCCAAGTGATATAGTTGCCGTTTATGACAATTTAAAGAAGGACGAGCCAAAGTCAAACTTCACATTATCAATTGTGGATGATGTTACATTCACTTCACTTGAAAGAGGAGAAGAAATTGATACTACTAAAGAAGGTACTAAGGCATGTAAATTCTGGGGCCTTGGTTCAGATGGTACTGTTGGAGCAAACAAGAGTGCTATAAAAATCATAGGTGATCATACAGATATGTATGCTCAAGGTTACTTTGCATATGATTCTAAAAAATCTGGTGGTATTACAGTTTCTCACTTAAGATTTGGTAAACAGCCAATTAAATCACCATATTTAATAAACAAAGCAGATTTTATAGCTGTTCATAATCAATCTTATGTTCATAAATATGATGTACTTGAAGGACTTAAAGATGGTGGAAACTTCTTATTAAATTGTGTTTGGTCAAAAGATCAATTAGAAAAACAACTTCCAGCAAAAATGAAGAGATTCATTGCAGCACACAATATTAACTTCTACACTTTAAATGCAGTTAAAATTGCACAGGGTATAGGTCTTGGCGGAAGGATAAACATGATAATGCAGTCAGCATTCTTTAAGATTGCTAAGATTATTCCAGTTGATGACGCTATTAAATACCTAAAAGAAGCAGTTGTAACAAACTACGGTAAAAAAGGTGAAAAAGTCGTTAAGATGAATGACGATGCAATTGATCAAGGTGTACAAGAAATAGTTAAAGTTGAAGTCCCAGCAAGCTGGAAAGATGCGCAAGACGAAAAAGTTGAAGTAAAAGCTAAACCTAAATTTATAACTGATGTTCTTGAACCAATGAATAAACAAATTGGTGATACTTTACCAGTAAGTACATTTGCCGGCAGAGAAGATGGAACTTATCCAGCAGGAACTGCAGCTTATGAAAAGAGAGGCATTGCAATTAATATTCCTGAATGGGATTTAAATAAATGTATTCAGTGTAATCAATGTGCTTATGTTTGCCCACATGCTGTAATAAGACCATTCCTTTTAACTGAAGACGAAGTTAAGAATGCTCCAGAAGGATTTACAAGTAAGCCTGCAATGGGACTTAAGACACCTGAAAAGATGAACTTTGCAATTAAGGTTTCACCACTAGATTGTACGGGATGTGGAAACTGTGCACAAGTTTGCCCAGCACCAGGAAAAGCTCTTGTAATGAAACCAGCTTCAACTCAGTTTAAAGAGCAGGAAAACTTTGAATATGCATTGAAACTTTCACATAAAGAAAATCCAATGAAGAAGACAACTGTTAAAGGAAGCCAATTTGAACAACCATTAATGGAATTCAGCGGTGCCTGCGCAGGTTGTGGTGAATCTTCATATGCTAGACTTGTAACTCAATTATTTGGTGATAGAATGATGATAGCCAATGCTACAGGATGCTCATCAATTTGGGGAGCTAGTGCACCTGCAACTCCATATACTACTAATTATAAAGGACAAGGTCCAGCATGGGCAAATTCATTATTTGAAGATGCTGCAGAATTTGGTTTTGGTATGTTCCAAGGTACTAAACAAAATAGAAATAGATTAAAAGATCTTGCAAGCACTTTAAATGGTGAAAATGTTAGTGATGAACTTAAAGGAGCTGTAAAAGCTTGGATTGATAACAAAGATGATGGAGAAGGTTCTAAAGAAGCTACAGAGAAATTAGTACCATTACTTGAAGCTGAAAAGAACAATGAAGTAGCTAAGCAGTTACTTGATGGTAAGGACGATCTTATTAAAAAATCACAATGGATAATTGGTGGAGATGGATGGTCTTACGATATAGGTTATGGTGGTGTTGACCACGTACTTGCATCTGGTGAAGATGTAAACATACTTGTACTTGATACAGAAGTTTATTCAAATACAGGTGGACAGTCATCAAAAGCAACTCCAGCAGCTGCAATAGCTGAATTTGCTGCAAGCGGAAAAACTACTAAGAAAAAAGATCTTGGTATGATGGCTATGAGTTATGGCTATGTCTATGTTGCACAAATAGCTATGGGCGCTGATAAGAACCAAACTATTAAGGCATTAGCTGAAGCTGAAAAATATCATGGACCATCACTTGTAATTGCTTATGCTCCATGTATAAATCACGGATTAAAAGCAGGAATGGGATGCAGCCAGCTTGAAACTAAAAAAGCTGTAGAATGTGAATATTGGGGACTTTACAGATACAATCCTCTACTTAAAGAAGAAGGAAAGAATCCATTTAGCTTAGATTCTAAAGAACCAACTGGAAACTTTAGAGACTTCTTACTTGGTGAAGTTAGATATGCTTCACTTAAGAAGGGATTCCCTGATAAGGCTGAAGAGTTATTTGCTAAAACTGAAAGAGATGCAAAAGAAAGACTTGCAGGTTACAAGGCTTTAGCTGAAAAATAAAAAAATTATAAATAAAAAGCAATGGTGAATTCACCATTGCTTTTTGTTTATATTAAGGGTAATATTATAACATAACACAAATTGGAGGTGTAATATTAACATATGAACGATAAAGAAAAAGTAGAAGGTTGTAATTGTGGTTCAGATAATTGTGGTTCAGATCATAATCATGAAGGTAGTTGCGACTGTGGATGCGGGTGTGGTGAGCATGAAGCATTAACAGTTAATTTGGAAGATGAAAATGGAAATTCAATAGAATGTGAAGTTATAGATGGATTTGAATTTAATGATTCAGAGTTTGCATTAGTTCAAAATCCTGAGGACGGTTCAGTATTTTTATTTAAAGTAGTTGGTGAAGGCGAAGAAGGAGAACTTGTTGTGCCTGATGATGACGAATTTAAAGCTGCTACTGAATATTATGAATCCAAATTACAAGAAGAAAAATAATTTTGGACCGCCAATATGTGCGGTCTTTTATTTTTGAGGTGAAAAATGGAAAAACTAGCTATATTCGATGTTGATTACACAATTACAAAGAGGGAAACTCTCTTTGAATTCTATATTTTTATGATTAAAAAAGATCCTAAACTTATATTATACATACCTAAAAATCTATTTTTTTCACTTATGTATGCATTAGGTTTTGTTAAAGCGGGAAATGCAAAAAGAAGATTTATGTATTTTATAAGAAATATACATGAAGATAAATTAAAAGAATATGTGAAAGAATTTTATAAAAAGCGTCTTAGCAAAATATTCTATATAGATGCAATAAATACTATGAAAAAATTAAAAAAACAAGGGTATAAAATATATTTAATTTCTGCTTCTGCTGAATTTTATTTAAATGAATTGTATAATATAAAGGAGGTAGATAAAATAATAGGCACCAGGTTTAAATTCATAAATGGCTATTACTGTGGTGAAATTATTGGAGAAAATAATAAGGGCGAAGAAAAGGTAAAAAGGCTTAAGGAAGTTCTAAAAAAAGAAAACATTACGGTGGACTTTGAAAATTCTTATGCTTATTCTGACTCACTTTCAGATCTACCATTATTTGAACTTGTAGGTCATCCATATCTAATAAATTCAAATAAGAAAAAAAATAATATAGAGGTTTTGAATTGGAAGTGAAAATCAAGAGGGGGGACAATGATGGAAAAAAGTTATAGAGAATTTTATTTACATAATGAAAAAGTTGAGAAAAGCAGTGATTTTAGTGGTGATTTCCTAAAAAGTGGAAAGTCAATATATGAAGTTATAAGAGTTATTGGTGGGCTGCCAGTATTTTTTGAAAAGCATGCAAACAGACTTTTTAACACAGTGAAACTTACAAAGGTAAAATTGCCATATAGTATTGATGAAATAAGAGATTTGATAAAAAAGCTTGTAGATGTAAACAAATGTACAATAGGAAATGTAAAAATAGTATTTAATTTTAAAGATGGCAAGTGTGATTTTTATGCATACTTCTTAGAAAAAAGATATCCTGAACATACTGAATATAAAAATGGAGTTCTTACCATATTTTATTTTGGCGAAAGAAACAATCCTAATGCTAAGGTAGTTAGTAAAAGTTTTATAGAAGAAATAAATGAAAAAATAAGACAAAAAGAAGTGTATGAGGCAATTCTTGTCGATAGGAATTCTAATGTAACAGAGGGAAGTAGATCAAATGTATTTATGGTAAAGGGAAAAGATGTCTATACTGCACCAGTGGATACAGTTCTTCCGGGAATAACAAGAGAAATTATAATTGATATAATAAAACAAAAGGGTTATAATTTTATCGAAAAAAATATTAGATACAGCAGTGTTGGAAAAATGGATGGAATTTTTATATCTTCTGCTCCAATTAATATATTACCAGTTAGAGGCATTGAAAGGTATAGATTTAAATCTTCTACTAATGCTGTTATAAAAGATATTATGGAAACTTATGATGATATAACAAAACAATATTTACTTGAAAAAAAATAAGAGCGGCATTGCCGCTCTTTTTTTTACTATTCTACAGTTTTAAGTGATTCTTTAAGAGTTTTAGCTGAAGTATGAAGAGCTTTAAGTTCATTGTCATCAAGTTCAGTTTCAATTACAGCTTTAACTCCACTACGTCCTACGATACAAGGAGTTCCAAGATAAATATCGCTTATTCCATATTGACCTTGAAGTAAAGTTGAAACTGGTAATATACCATTTTCATCTCTTAAAATTGTTTCTACTATTTTTGTTATAGAAAGAGCTATTGCATAGTAAGTAGCACCTTTTCTCTTTATTATTTCATAAGCAGCATTTCTAACCTGCTGTAAAATGTCATTGTCTATAATGTTTAAGTTCTTATCAGCATAAGTCTTTGCAAATTTGTCCATTGGCATACCTGCAATAGTTGAATGACTCCAAGTAGCGATTTCTGAATCTCCATGTTCACCCATGATATAAGCGTTATGGATATTTTTAGCATCAATACCAAGTTTGCTGCTAAGTAAATACTTAAATCTTGCAGTATCAAGAACAGTACCTGATCCGATAACTCTTTCTTTAGGGAATCCTGATAATTTATATACAATGTAAGTAAGAATATCTACAGGGTTTGAAACTACAAGTAATATTGAATTAGGGCTGTATTTTACAACTTCTGATACAATTGAACCCATAATTTTATAGTTTTTATTTATTAAATCCAATCTAGTTTCTCCTGGTTTTTGACCAGCACCAGCTGATATTACAACTATATCAGAATCTTTAGTGTCTGCATATTCACCAGATTTAACATTAACAGGCTTAACAAATGAA
>JAQUXS010000073.1 GCA_028692255.1 Clostridium sp. | reverse complement strand
GTAATGTCCCTTGCAATAACATCTTTTAAATCTTGGCATTCACGAAGTTCCCTCTTGTAGCTATCTATTTTCTCATTTATACCTGAAACTAGCAGTCTCCACTTGGCCACTTCTCCTGCATATTTCTTAAAATTGCACGCTTCCTCTTCAGATATATTATATTTATTATAAAATTCATTTTTAAGCACTTCATACTTTTGATCTACATTTTCGTATTCGCTTTTTAAATTCTCTAAAAACTCCAATGAAACTTTTTCACCAGACATTTCATTATATATAACCTTACTATTGGAATCATCAATATTATTCTCTAATTCTTCCATCCTTTTGTAATTATCATAATTTGATTTTATAAACTGAAGGACATACACACTATTTTCATTTGTTTTAATGTCATTTTCTAAGGCTTCAATTTGTGCATTTATTTCTTTCAGTTTTTCTTCTTTACCTTCATAGTTTTCTATCTGGCTAACTGCACTTTTCTTAATACTGTTGCCTTCTTTTATTTCATTATAATAGGGTTTTAAAAGTTTTGAAGCCGGATTTCCATTTTTTCCTGCTATTTTTTCAGCCTCTTTTTTAAAATATGATATCATTTCAGGTAAAACCAAAAGTTCCTTAAGTCCTGCTCCTAAAAGTACTGCCCTTAGTTTTTTATCTTCCCCATTTTCCTGTGCAAGTTCATCTAGTGATATAGTAAATATCTGACTATATGTATATTTGTCTACATCCTTATACAAATTAAAGAATTCTTCATTTCCACTTGAATTAAAAATATGAGGCTTTGAATACCCCTTTAAGCTTAAATTAAAAGCCCCATCCTTTTTATCTATGAACTGACCGTAAGCTTCATACTGTCCTGTATTAGCTTTAATATCCATAGTTTTATTAAATCCATAAGGAAGGGATCTTAAAAGCTCTAAAAGTGTAGACTTTCCTGCACGATTTTTGCCTCCTAAAACTACAATTTTAGGTGAAATTTTTTCTACAGTGCAATTATCATATATCCCAAAATCTTTTATGTATAATTTTTTTATATACATCAGTCTTTCCTCTCCATTAACTTATAAACTATTTTATCAAATGCCCTATCTAAAATATCACTTAAATCATCGTCATTTAGCTGTATTTTTAAATTGTCAATATTTTCGCTGTCATAATCAGTTTCCATAACTTTGCCAAAGGTTCCTATAAGTTCCTTTTTTAGTTCATCATCATTTTTTATTTTCTCTTTTAATTTATATATATCCTTTGCAATTGGCCTTTTCTCCATTATACTCTCAATAGCTTGTGAGTCCTCTAGTATAAAATCAATTGAATCTGTATATATAAAAGGATACATCTTCATAAATTTTGAATTGAGTTCTTCTATTATTGCATCTTGTGCATCATAAAAATTGTCATTAATTTCAGCCTTTAATTTTCCACTTATTATCCACCTTATACAGTAACCTTTTACTATTTTCATTAATTCTTCGTCATCATTTAAAAGTAATTTACTTGCACTTTTCTCCATAATTTCTATAAGGTCTGATAAGTTTTTAGACTCTTTATCACAATCATTATTTATATCTATTATTACTTTTTTCCATATTACAGAAGAAGTTGGAAGGAATTTCATTGAAACATCTCTATCTTTGTTTACATCTACAAGAAAGCAACCTGAAAGCTCCATTTCTCCCATATCCCTTCCTTGAGGCGATCCTGGAAAAACTACATAAGGTCTATTTCTTCTAATTATTTCACTTTTATGAATATGCCCAAGTGCCCAGTAGTCAATGCTCTCATTTGAAATAAGATCATTTAAAGAGCATGGTATATAATTTAAATTACTCTTTGAAAGCTGAGTATGAAGCATTGCTATATTGAATACACCATCCTGTGGCACCTTGTAATCCATATAAACCTTTCTACTGTCAGCTTTAGCTCTATAAGATTGTCCTATTATTCTTGCTATTATGTTGAAATTTTTATCTTTTACCTCTATTGTTTCTGGTTTCAAACTGCTAAATACATGGACATTTTGTGGAAGTTTAAAAATCTCTTTTTGACTTACAAAAAAATCATGATTTCCGCCAATTATAAAAACATCAATATTATTTTCCTGCAATTTTTTACATTCATTTAAAAAGAATTTTTCTGCCTCTAAATATACACCCTCAGCATCATATAAATCACCACTTATAATAATAAAGTCAACTTTATTATAAATAGCATAATAAACTATTTTTTCAAAGCTTTCATAAACTGCTCTATCAAAATACTCTAATTTTTCATTTTGAACATTCAAAATACTTCCTAAATGTATATCAGCTGTATGTATAAATTTTATGGGAATCACTCCTTAATTACTTTATTTTAATTATATCTAAGATTTCTCTCATATTATCTATTGCATAATCCGGCTTAAATTTCATTAAGTAATCTGTTGGTATAGCAGAATAGGTAACTACACATGTGCTGCATCCAGCCCTTTTTCCACATAATATATCATTTTCACTATCACCTACAAATAGAGTGTCACAAGCTTCCATGTTAAGTATATCAAGTGCCTTTAAAGCTGGCTCTGGACAAGGCTTAAATTTATCAGTATCCTCAACTGTAACTATAAAGTCCATATATTTATATAGATCAAACATTTTAAGTCCCTTATCAACAAGAACTCTTCTCTTTGAACTTACAACTCCTACTTTCATGTCTTCATCATTTGCCAATTTTAAAAGTGTATCACTTACACCATCAAAAGCTTCCATCATATAATCATGACCATGTTCATTGAAATCTCTATAAGTTTTAAGCATTTCATCTACTTTATCTGTGCTAAATCTTTCCATCGTCTTTGTAAGTGGTTCTCCAAAATATTTTACAATTTGAGCTTTAGGCACATCCATATTAAGCACCTTTTTGAAAGTATGTTTAAAACTGTTTACGATTAATTCATTTGTATTTACTAATGTACCATCGAAATCGAAAAGTACTGCTTTTGTCACCTTAATCACCTAGTCTCCTAATTGGTATCTATCATACTATTTTCTATTTATAATATCATTATATGCCATACTATAAGCTTCTTCCATCATTTCATTCTTAAAATCACTTTCGTCCATATCCAAGTCAACATTTTTCATTATGCTGTTTATTGTTAACTCAGACACTTTCTTTATAAGTTTTATCTTATTTTTGTTATATAATTCTTTGGAAATTTCCTCTTGTGTTTTTAAATCACCTTGTGAACCTTCATAGTTTACCGTAATGTTGTGCTTACTCAGTCCATATCCAATTAAAACTGTTCGTTTTGAAACTATAGCTTCATTATCGTTATCCACAATAGCTATTTTAAATCCTTTGTTAATACCACTTATAATCCTTTTTATACCCTCTTCAAAGGTATCTTTTCTTATATAATTTTGAAAATCAGTATCCTTCTCTGACAACTTAAAGTAATCTCCCATGTATATATAATACATTCCAATGCTGTTTAACTTTTTTTTGATATTTTCCTTTTTGAAAAAATCTCCATCCATCTCTGTGGATTCTCTTATATCTATAATACAATTTAAAGCATATTTTTTTACTATATAAATGAATTCTTCAAATTTCTTATTTGCAAAACTTGTGCTAAAACATTCTCTTTTCATATATTTTGACTCTTCCTTCTACGCTCTTTTTAATTAATTTCTCTATATTCATTTCCATGATTTGTATAATCACTCATTTAAATTATATCATCATATTTTTTATTTAATCAACATAAAAAATTTTTATTTTTCGAATAATATATTTTTTTTCGGATAAAATAAAATACGTAACGAGGATTTAGAACTTCCATTTTAAATTTGTATACTCCAATACAACTTATGTTAACACATCATCAGTATGATGGAGGTGTCACAAATTGGAAAGAATATTGGTTTAGATTCTCTTACTTAGTGGAGACTATCTTAAAATAATTTAAAAATTATTTTAAGATTAGTCTCTTTTTCTTTTAATAAATTATCAAGTTTAACTATATTACCATATAATAATAAGAATAAAATATTTAAAAGGTGATTATATGTTTTTTACTGATAATGACGATTTATATAGGCAGATGTTGCCCCATATAACTTATATTAGAATACTTCATTCAATTATTGATGCCAAAAACATAGATGTATACATGAATAACGTTAAAATTGCATCAAATCTCTCTTATGGAAATTTTACCGAATACATTAAAATAAATCCCGGCTTTTATGAATTTAAAATTTATAAATTTGGTGAAAAAACCAATCCAATTTTAGTGCAAAATGCTTATTTAAAATATAATTCAATATACACTATTGCAGCTACAAACTATGTCAAGAAAGCAGAACTTTTAACTATCCTTGAGCCAAAAGGACCTACAATTAAAAACAAATTATTCCTTAAATTTGTGAATTTGTCTCCAAATTCTAGAATGCTTTCTATTAACGTTTTAAATGGTTCTACATTATTTAAAAATATTTCATTTAAAACAATAACTGAATATATAGCACTTACACCTTCAAGATATACTTTTCAAGTAAAAGATTCTGCAACAAATAAATTAATTTTAAATGTGCCTAACATTATTTTAAAAAGTAATAGATTTTATTCAATTTATACAATAGGACTTGTAAATAGTAAACCTGAAATTAAAGCTTTAGTACCTCTTGACGGAAATTCTTATCTTAAATAATAACTTTTACAATATGTACCTTCAAGCTATTGACACTATTTTTTTATTATATTATCATAGACTTAGTGTTTGTAAAAACGCCTTTCATCAAATGGTGAAGGGCTTTAATTATATTTCATAGGAGTGATAACATGTCTGCAAAGGAAATAAGAACAAGATTTGCACCAAGTCCAACTGGCTATATGCATATAGGTAATCTTAGAACAGCCCTATATACTTATTTGATTGCCAAGCATGAAGGTGGAAAATTTATATTAAGAATTGAAGATACAGACCGTGAACGTTACGTTGAAGGTGCTGTTGACATAATCTATAAGACACTTAAAGAAACAGGATTAGTTCATGATGAAGGTCCTGATATAGGCGGTCCTGTAGGTCCATATGTACAAAGTCAAAGAAAAGATATATATCTTAAATATGCAAAAGAACTTGTAAAAAAAGGTGAAGCTTATTATTGTTTTTGTTCAAAAGAAAGACTTGATATATTAAAAACTAATTCTGAAGCTCTTAAAAGACCTTTTAAATACGATAAACATTGTCTTAACCTTCCAAAAGAAGAAGTTGAACAAAAACTTAAAGATGAAGTTCCATATGTAATAAGACAAAACAACCCAACAGATGGAGTAACTACTTTTAATGATGTTATATACGGTAAAATTTCTGTTGAAAATTCAGAATTAGATGACATGATACTTATAAAATCCGATGGCTACCCTACATATAACTTTGCAAACGTAGTAGACGATCATCTTATGGGGATAACTCATGTTGTTAGAGGAAATGAATATCTTTCTTCTGCACCAAAATATAATAGACTTTATGAAGCTTTTGGCTGGGAAGTTCCAATATACGTACACTGCCCTCCAATAATGAAAGATGCTCATAACAAGCTAAGTAAGAGAAATGGTGATGCTTCATTTGAAGACTTACTAGAAAAAGGCTATTTAAAAGAAGCTGTTTTAAACTTTATTGCCCTCTTAGGCTGGAATCCAGAAGGCGAAAATGAAATATTTAACCTTGAAGAATTAATTAAAATATTTGACTATAAAACAATAAATAAAGCTCCAGCTATATTTGACCCTGTAAAATTAAAATGGATGAACGGCGAATACATCAAGAAAATGCCACTAGAAAAATTCCATGAAGATGCTTTACCATACTATAGTGGTGTTATTAAAAATAAGAATATTGATCTTCTAAAGATAAGTGAACTTCTTCAAACAAGAGTAAACTTACTAGATGAAATACCTGACATGATTGATTTCTTTGAAGAACTTCCCGATTATGATATAGCAATGTATACTCATAAAAAGATGAAGACCAATACTGAAAATTCCCTTGAAAGTCTTAAAGAATCACTTCCAATTCTTAAAGGTTTAAAAGAATGGAATATGGATACAATTCATGATTCCATGATGAAACTTGCAAAAGATCTTGGAGTTAAAAATGGAATAATATTATGGCCTCTTAGAACTGCTCTTTCAGGTAAACAATTTACACCAGGTGGTGCCTTTGAAATTGGAGACATAATAGGCAAAGAAGAATCTCTAAAGAGGATTGAAATAGGAATTGAAAAACTACAAAAAGCATTAAATAACTAAAAAAATGAGTCTGCCACACTAACATTTGATTTTATGTTAGTGTGGCAGACTTTTTATTCATCTTCACTTATTTTACCCTGTTATCATTTTCATATAAAAACTTATCATATTTTGTCCAAAAATCACTGTAACCATAGAAGCTAAAGCAATAGATGGTCCAAATGGCATATAATCTTTTCTGCTTTTTATCTTTAAAAGTATCAGTAATACTCCTGTAACCCCACCAATTACAAAGGATAAAAATAGCATAAGAACGGTAAGCTTAAAACCTAAGAATAGTCCACACACAAAACATATTTCAGCATCTCCAGAGCCCATTCCATGTGTTGTAAAAACAATTGCATATATAACTGCTAGTCCAAGTGCAGCTCCTTCTACTGAACTCATAATAGTGCTGCCCTGTTTAAAATAAAAATCTGCAAATAAAAAAATTATTCCACATACTGTACCTGCTATTATAGTACTGAAATACACATCTGTAGTGTCATAATCTATCATACCAATTATAATTAAGATTGAAGAAAACACTATATATTTTAAAGTTAATATTTGATAACCATATTTTAAATAAACAGCCAAAAAAATTATTCCAGTTATAATTTCCATAAGTGGATACCTAAAGGATAACTTTGCCTTGCAGTACCTGCATCTTCCCTTTAAACTTAAGAAGCTGAGAACAGGCACTAAGTCATACCACTTTAACCTATTTCCACAGCTTGTACAATGTGAAGGTGGATATGAAATAGACTCTCCTTCTGGTATTCTTGAAATACACACATTATAAAAACTTCCAAATATAAGACCACATATGAAAACAAATATGCCTATATATAAATCCAATTCAATCACTCCACTTCATCATTATAAAAAATAAACAATCTTAAGGATAATTTTGTCTTTGCCTTAGATTGTTTATTTAAATATTTTTTATTACTTTTAATGTTGTGCTGATAAACTTATTGTTGAAGAACTTCCACTTACCTTTGTAACATTGAAATTTCCACTAGCTACATCTTTTAGCTGTGCTAATGTAGTTACCTCTCCAGCCTCAGCGCCATCTAAGCAACTAGGTATTTTATCTTTATCTAGAAGATTGTCACCTTCAAGTTTAACAAGACCATCTGAATAACTTATGCCACCAGTTTCATCGTTTATCTCTAAACTAGAATCATCTTTGTCTGCATTGTATGCTTCTATAGAGCTTTCAATTGTCTTAGCGCTAGTCTGTATGTTTGACTTTTCAGCCTTTTGCCTATATCCAAGCACATTAGGAACAAGTATTGCCCCTATAATAGCAAGTATTGCTATTACTGCTATTACTTCAATAAGCGTAAAACCTTTTTTTACATTTTTTGACTTATTAATATTTACACGGCGTTTATCAATCATTTAATTTTAACCCTCCTGGATTTTTATTATAATGATTGACAAAAATATCAATTTTTAGTCATGTAAACCATTTAATTTTCGTTTTTCATATATTTTTTCCAATTCGTCATTATGTAGAATAAGCTTACAACATCCTGCTGATTATATTTTAGTATATTTTTTTTCTTTTCCTCAGGCATTCTTTTAAAATAATCATCATCGCCTATTATCTTACTTATGGTCTTTGCAAGATTTGAACCACTTATAACTTCACTTTCTCTTTTTATATCAAAATCTTTTTCAAGCTGCTTAAGCCCAATACTTTCTTTTTTAAATTTCTCATATTGCTTTTGAATATCTACATGAATAAATTCCTCTTCTATATTATGCTTAATACCTTTTTTTTCATATAGATATTTAAGTACTGTAAAGTCATTATTCCCAGAAAAAGTTACTACATATTTTTTATTGAGTTTTTCTTTTTTATTTTTAAAATACATGCTTGCCATTCTTACAATTGTATTTGCATCCATTTTATTTTCTATCATATACTGTGTTGCATGAAGCATTGATTTATCTTTATCATAGTAGCAGCTTCCAAACACACCTATACATATTGGCTTTTTATAAACATAATGTTCAAGATCAAAAAAGATTGCATCCTCATATATTTTTTTATTTCCATTTATCTCAAGTGAAAGGTCACAGTTAACATCTTCTACCTTTATTATTTTATTTTTTATAATCATTCATGTATCCTCTTTTCATCGTCAATAAATATTCTACCTAATAATATTATAAACATAATATATGTTTAGTGAAAGCATCAGTTATTTACTTTAAATATGCAGTAATTTCCGTCATCATAGACTACTGTAAGGTTGTTATATCCACATAGTATCTCATATACACTATAGGATTTATTTATAAGAATATAGTTTATCTTATACTTTTCTATTACTTCCTGTGGATTATCTAGGTCTACAAATGCGTGCATAAAATCATAAAATACATTTACATTTTTATTATACGTTGGAGTGAATAGATCTGCCCTGCTGTCAACGAAACTTGGTATCCCTCTAAAGATTAAATATGGGCTGTCATTATAATGACTTAAAAGATGACTGTATTTTATTTCAGGATGCTTATTTATATAGTCTGCTGCATAAATAGGATAATTACTATTATCTACTTGAAATATAGGAGCCTTATCTTTAAAAAACTCATACCCATATTGTAATGATGGAATTACTAAAAGAGCTTCCATAACTATAAAAATGCAGCACAATACACTAAGTCTTATATGTTTTTTAAAGACAATTTTTATAGCATTTAAAATATCCCTATTTTCACACAGCTTATTAGAAGCATTAGTTAACATGTTAAGTATATATGGTGATAATATTGGTAGTACTGTTAAGCCTAAAAATATTATCTGTCTTTGCGATGAAATGGCAAGCATAATAAAACTTGCAGAAAATACTACATCCTTTATTTTAACTTTTCCAAGTACATATATAAAAATAACAAGCACAATTATAGAAAGTGAAATTTTATAAGAATAGATTGGTGTAACCTTCCACTCATTTATGTAATCTTTAAGTAGTGTCATTTCTTTAAATGCATTTATAGTGTACAAATATATGTTATAAGTATATGGATTAATTAAAATGCACATAAGTGATACTATAAAATATTTATAATTTTTAAATAATGTATAATATGCAAATAGAATTATATAAACAGGATATATGCCTCCATGCATGTTTATTCCTATTATTAGTATGGCTAAAGCCCACAAATAATGTTTTTTTTCAAGGACAATACACATGGCTAAAATTAAAACTGCTGATACTGTAATTGGTCTAAAAGCAAGTCCTATGTCGCTATTAAGCATGGCAATATAAAAACTCATGCACATAAGTGAAATCCATTTATTATTACTTCTCATTTTTGAATAAATATATATTAAAAGAGCTGTTAAAAAGCTGCAAGTTCCAACAAAAAAAGCTACTGATAGAAATCCATGAATGGAATAAACTATATATGCTATAATGCCAAATAGCCACTCATGACTTATCCACGCAAGGTGCATACTCTTTCCGTACCATGAAAAAATATCGGTATATGGAATAGATAAATTTTTTATTATATATTCCCCTACTTTTATATGCCAAAAACCGTCATTCATTATTTTAAAACTATATCCATATATGAAAGCTTCACATAGACATAATATAAAAAGTATTAAATATGCTATATTAAATATATTTTTTAGTTTATTATGCTCTTTTACATTGTGTATATTAACTTCAATTTTCATATATCATTCTCCAATAAGTATATATTTACTTTTTTACATAATATTTGACTTTAAATATACAATAATTTTTGTCTGAATATATAGTCTTTAAATTATTATATTTTTTAAAAGTTGTATATATATAATCTGATTTACTTATTAATATATAATTTATTTTATATTTATATATTGTATGCTGTGGATTCATTCCATCAAGTATATCTAATATATAATCATACATTACAAGTGTATTATTATAACTTGGTAAAAACAAGTCAACTCTACTATCCACAAAAGTAGGTATACCTTCAAAAATCAAATATTGACTGTCATTATAATGATTAAGCAAATGACTATTTTTTATTTCAGGATGCTTATTTATATATTGTACGGCATATACAGGTTCTAATCTAGGATTAATCTCAAATGTTTTCATACCCTTATTGAAAAAATTATAGCAGTAATTTATATTACTGTACATAAGTATTATTATAAGTAAAGTAGATGAAGTAAATTTTATTAAAACAGCCTTATCCACTTTAAAAACAGTATTGAATTTATTAAATATTTTTATTTTAAACACATAATCATATAAAATTTCATTAAATGCTTTATTTAAATATTTTGAAATCACTGGCAAAACAATAATTGGCAAAAATATCATCTGCCTTTTTGCGGATATAGAGAGTAACATAAAAGCACCTAAAAAAATTATTTCCCTTAGATTAATCTTAACAATTGACAATGTAAATACAGTTATAATAATGATAATAAGTGGAATTGTATAATCATATAAAGGTACAGTTTTCCATTCCAAAATAAATGATTTTTGAATTCCCATTTCTTGAAAAGATTTAATTGTATATAGATACATCCTATAAGTATATGGATTAATAAATACACATAAAAATGAAGCAATAAAATACTTATAATTTTTAACAAGAGTATAATATGCAAAAATTATTATATATACTGGATATATTCCTCCATGTACATTTATTCCAATAGTCATTATAACAAGTGCTAAAATATATTTTTTTCTTTCTAGTAGAATACAAGTTATCAAAATAAGTACAATTGAAATCATCATAGGTCTGTAACAAATAATGTATCCTCTATTAATTATAAGCACGTAAAAACTTGCACAGAATATAGCAGTCCAACTATTTTCACATCTTATCTTTACAAATTTATACAATAGAATAATTATTATTACATTGATTATGCCCATAAAAATAGACACTGATAAAAAACCATGTATGGAGTAAATTATATATGAAATAACTCCAAACAGCCATTCATGATTTATCCATTTTAGGTGAGCACTTTTGCCGTACCATGAAAAAATATCATAGTATGGTATAGTTTTATTTTTTAAAATGTATTCACCTGCTTTTATATGCCAAAATCCATCATTAACTTCAGTGAAGCTAAAGCCATAAATAAAAGCTATAATCATAAGCACAAGTAAAAATAATCCTTTAAAAAAAGTTTTACTTTCTATCACTTGCTTTTTTAATAATATATCAAAAATTTTGTTTTTGCTGAGCTTCATTGTGACCCCTTTCTTTAATGCTTAACATATTATTTACCTTTCAAGATTAATTGAATTTACATTAACATCCGTGCGAGTTATATTCTTATGCATTGTTTTTGTTTGTGGATCCATTAAATCTTCTTCAGTAACAAATTCATGGTTATTCACTGAGCCATCATTTTGATGATTTCCCAAATCAAACACATATTGTCCATTATCACTACTTGTAAATTGTGCACCCTTTGCCAAATCCGAAGGATCTATAACTGCATTAAAAGTAATATTTCCATTTGCACTACTAGAATTTACTGTCACCTTAGGTTTTAAATTATCTACCTCATAAGATGCCACATCACTTGAAATTCCATATCGGTCAAGACATCTAACAATAAATGATGTTCCATTATTTCCTTCACTAACTGTTTGATTTGAATAATCAATCCAATTAGCACCATTATCAAGTGAAATCTGTTTAACTAAACAATCTTTATTCTCATCATTCAAAGTAACACCATTATCTGGCACATATTCAGGATCATCCGAGAATACTGCTCCAACTACTACACTGGTCTGAGAATCAGGCACATTTGATGTAACTTCATTATTTGATCCTTGAACATTCATCTCACCAATATTAGGTTTAGCTGGTCTTTCAGCAACTTTAAAAACAATCTGCTGATGTGGAGCATCGTAAGATAAATTTGCACTTGCATTATTTCTATCACTCATATTTTGTGCTGTAATATCTGTAGAAGTATTAGTATCTTCATTTTCAAGTTCCTCTTTTACTACTGCATATTTTTCTGGTAAATTCACATTTACATTATATGCTCCCGTACTTTTATCTAAAAGTTCTGCCGTTCCTGTAGTTTTATCCAATACTGGCGTTTCATTTTTACTTGTAACTCCATCACATGGATTGCTTAATGTTTCATTTACATTAACACTTATGCCGCTATTGTCTATTACTTTATTATTCATATCAACTACTTTTACGTCTAATATGCCACTCTTTACATCCAATGGTATATTTAAGGAATTTTTTTCATTGATTTCGTTTTGATTTATATTTGAAAATTGATATTGAAGATTATTTGCTATGTTATAGTTTCCAACACTATTTAGCTTAAATTTAACTGACTTTGTTGTTGGCTGTGCTGGTTCTGGATTTGGATCAAATTTTATTGTATGTGTACTATCTGGTATATCCCAACTTGAATTACAATCCAATTGTATTCCATTCGGGTTATTAGGGTTATTGTAATCCATAGAATATTGAATATTATTCATAACTGTTTTTAAATCATTATTTGCCTTATTAGCCGTTGCAGTTAAATTATAATTTGCCTCATCACCTACTAAATATCCAGTATTGCCCGTATAGGACAAATTAAGTCCAGGTTCATCTTCATAATTTAAATTTACAGTTGCTTGTCCATCTGCATTCTGCTCATCAGTTACGTCCACTCTAATTGTAAAATTAGTATTTGGTTTAACATATTGCTGCATTTGTGCTTTTGAAATTTCTAAATCCGTAGGCTTTCCTGATTGAATTTCGCCACTATTATAAGTTTTAACTAAATTATTATTTAAATAGACATTTCCTTTAAGTACGTCACCAGAATCAATATCTGAAGCAGTAAAATTAAAATCAACTGAATTTTGATCTGTAGAAATATTAGCTCCATTTGAAGGATTATTTATAACTACTGTAGGTGCATGATCAGCCCCTCTTGACGCTTTTACCATAGTGTTTACAAACAACTTATTTTCTTCATCAGTTGTTGACGAAGATGGTGAACTGTGTCCAGTTCCAGAAAAAGTTATATTTCCTTTAGAATAAGTGTAATAATAATTTCTTGCATCAGCTTCATCTATACTATTACCACCATCATATAGAGTATACCAAGGTACAACATCAGGATCTTCTAAATTGAGTTGATAATATTGATAGTGAGTTCTTGCTATTGTTATAGGATTATTATTTAATACAAATGGGAATTCATTTATTAAACCATCATTTATCTTGTTAGCATTATAGACTTTTGGGAAACCCTTACCATTAGCTCTTTTTAGTGCTCCTGTTGTAAATCCAAAAGAATAATTACTTCCATTTGGATAAGGATCATGTATAATACTTGTCCCGTCAACGTTCGTTTGCCCTGGATTATTTGCATCTACGAATCTGCTCTGCCCGATTATATCCCTAAATTGTTCTGCAATATTTATTCCCCATGTATTTGTTTTTGATAGATCATAATTTAACGTATCATGAGTAAACATAACACTCTGTCCTGTTTTAATAAAAGATTTAATTTCTTTAATTACCTCTGGATTGGTTATATCACTTCCATTACCATCGTTATTACCATACATATCTGCAAACCCCAAAACTATCATATCATAATTACCATTTCATTTAGTAGTAACTCCCCCTGTAGGCGTATTTACAACTTTATTACCTTGTGCATCATCATAATAAAC
>JAQUXS010000072.1 GCA_028692255.1 Clostridium sp. | reverse complement strand
TGAAATAGACAATAAATATTGTAGTGATGAAATAATATGTTTTATAAATGAAGCAAGAGAAGATTGTAAGTCAAATGAAACATCAGGGCAAATTATGGCTTATGGGGAATCAAATGAAATAAAATTATATAACAGCACTACTTTGAGGGATAAAATAGTTTTACCTAATGGTTTTTACATAAATTCAAATAATGTTGTAACAACGGATCATCTTATATATTTAGATACTGATGGAACAATAACAACACCTTGTACGCTGGAATATACAGATAGAAATTTACAAATTCATGATATCACTATAGGAGTTGGCACAGAATATGTTCAAATTCACAAATAAAAGAAAAGGATTTACTATTATTGAAGTTATGAGCAGTTTATCTATTATTACAATAATGTTTTTAACAGCTGCATATATAAAATTATGTTCAACTAAGGTAGAAATTTATAGTGAAAAAATGGATAAGGCAACTGAATATTTAGATGAGGTTAAAACAGATATTTTATCAAATGTTTCCAATAGTAAAATGGATGATATGGTTTACAAGGGCAATATATATATGCCAGCCAAATATATAGATAATAGCATATTACTTAAAAATGACGTGGTACAGCTATTCCAAAATGAGAAACCATCTAAATATCCTTATATTCAAATTTCTGCTACTAAAGGTTACATGGAAAAAATAAAAATAGATTTATATTTAGTGGTATGTGGTAAAAATGAGAAAATATCCGCTGAATTTTACAAGGGGAATTATACATGAGAAAAGGATTTACACTTATTGAGCTAGTTGTATCAATGGCTATTGCATCAATATTATTAAGCTTTGAGTGTGCAATATTTGTAAAATGTATAGGTTATTATAACAAAAATATTATTGCAATAAGAGATGCTTCTTATTGCAAGGAAGCAATGCTAATAGTTAACCATATAATGAATTCAAATCCTAAAGAAATAAGTTTAAAAGATAATGGAATTTATGTTAAAGAGAGTGATGGAAGTATAAAGATAATTAAGGAAAATCCAATTAGTAGTAAATTAGTTGTAGATTATTATGATGTATATGGAAATTTTAAGACAACAAATATTGTTTCAAATAATATTAAAAATATGGAAACTTTTCAAAAGGGGAATTTTATATGCGTGAATTTAATTGATAGTGAAGGAAAGAGTATTAGAAAATGTTTTGGAATAAAAAAAGTATACTAAAAAAAGGGTTTGTAATGATATATACCATGATTATAGGTCTTATAGTTATATTAATTGTAAGTTATATTGCTACACTTACAATTAAAGAAAAAAATTTCACAACAGAGAGAAAAAATGAGGTTGAACAAAAACCTTATAATAGAGAGTCTACAGAATACCTTTTTTCAGAAATTAATAAAATAGTTCTACAAAATGTATCAAATCCTACTAAAAGATCTATACAAATCTTTTTTTGCACAAGAGAAGATGTAAGGAAATTAGGAAGTGATGATTATTTTATTATCTATGATACTAAAAGCGATAAATTTATTGTTAATGAGCCATTTAAATTAAATCAAACTAAAATGGACGAATATAATTATGATTTTGCAAATGGTAAGATTGATTTTATTTATGATCATTCCGAATATGTATTGAGGTGAATATAATATGATTTCTCAAAATAAAAAAATATATAAATTATATGGGAAAAATACTTACATTATAGATAATGAGTTAATATATATAAAATATTTAAACATTCCTAAAGTTAAAAGCAATGTTATATATAATTTAATTACAAATGAATTTAAATTTTATTATAAGCTTAAGGAGAAAATTTCATTTTGCTATAAAATATTAAAAAGTAATGAAACTAGTTTAGATATTATTGTTTATTATATTGGTTATGATATTTCAAGTAAATTGATTGCAAGTCATATATTTAATGCAAAAGCGGTATATTTAATACAATTATGTTATGTAGATTATGTAAATCATATTATACAATGCAAAAATTACATAATGATATTTATGTATAAAGAAAATTTATATATTTTATTTTGTGAGAATAAAATATTAAAATTAAATAGTATATATAAAAATTTTCATGCTAAAGAATTCAATGTTGAAAATTTTATTTATAATTTTTGTATATCTAATTCAATTGATATAGATCAAGTGCAAAATGTAATAACTTCAGGATTATCAATAGAAAGGTTAGAAATTTTTAAAGATAAATATAAAGATATAAGTTCAAAAATAGATATATTTAAACATTACTTAAATAAATGTTTGGAGATGAAATAATGGAGTATAATTTTTTGCCATTAAAATATGTTTTCAGAAGAAAAAGAAAATTAAATATAATTTATAGTTTTATATTTGTTATTTTAATAGTTATTAATATAATTTTTATTTATAGGACTGTTAATATTTATTGTGATGTAGAAAATATAAAATCAAATATAAATTTTATAAATGAAAATAAAAATAAAAAAGAGAAGGTTAAATATACCCATTCAGATTTAGGAGCATATAATACATTTAAAACATTTACTGGGTATATGAGCACAGCTAATACAAATTATTATGTAAATGTAGATACTAAAAATAATATTAATGCCATTATTAATGTTAATGATATGGACAATTATGAAAAATACATAAGTTATATTGAAAAAAATACAAAGTATAAAATAAAAAAGCTCCAAGCATTACAAAATGGATCCTTTGAAGTGACTTTGGAGGCGAATAATAAATGAAGAAAAAAGTACTTTTCCTTATTTTGAGTTTACTACTTGTCACTTCAACATTTTTTACATTTATGATGTCAAAACATTTTCAGGATGATTTAAACAATTACAAAAATAAACTTAGTTCAATTCAAAATAAAAAAGTGACTAAAAATAATGGCATTAATAAAAAATATGAAAATAAAATGTATTATAGCAGTATAATACGCCTGATTAATAAATATAATGGTGAAATTAAGAATTTACAGAATGATGGTAAAGGTAAAGAAAATATTGAAGCAGATATAATAGTATATGGGGATGAGATTAGACTATCAAATTTTATCGGTGAACTAAGGAAGTATAAAAACTTAAGAAAAATTAATTCTATTGCATTAGATGACAGAAACAGTGATAAAAATAAATATTCTCTAGAAGTAAATGCACAATTCGATGATAAATAAGATTACTAGAGTAAAACTTTGATTTTAGTAAAATAATTAATGATTAATTTGCAAATATAACATAATTTTGATAAGATAATAGTGTTCGACATTTTTTAGTGCCAATAATTTAAAATGCAAAACATTTATTATATAAATTTTGGATGCATTTTTAAAAAAGGGTGATGTTCAATGTTTAAAGAAAGAATAGAAAAATTAAGAGCTGTAATGGCTTCAAAAAATTTAGATTGTGTTTTACTAGTTGGAGATTCTAATAGAAATTATTTGAGTGGATTTACAGGAGACGAAAGTTTTTCAATAATAACAAAGGATAATGCAATTTTTATAACAGATTCTAGATTTACTCAGCAAGCTAAAGAACAAGTTAAAGATTATGAAATTATACAATATAATAGACCCTTTTCAATTTTTTTTGGAGAAACCATAAAAAAGTTAAATGTGAAGAATGTTGGATTTGAGGAAGATGTAATTTCATATGCATTTTATGACGAACTTTCTAAGGCCGTTTCAGTAGAACTTATACCAATGAGAGGGATTGTTGAAGAGATAAGAGTTATCAAGGATAAGAATGAAGTTCAAACAATAAAACAAGCAGCAGGGATTGCAGATAAAGCCTTTGCACATATGCTTGATTTTATAAAAGAAGGCAAAACTGAAAGAGAAGTTGGTTTGGAATTAGAATTTACAATGAAAAAGATGGGTGCAAGAGATCTTTCATTTCCATCAATAGTTGCAAGTGGTGTAAGGTCATGTTTACCTCATGGTCAGGCAACTGAAAAAATTCTTAAAAAAGGTGATTTTTTAACTCTTGATTTTGGATGCATATTCAATGATTATTGTTCAGATATGACAAGAACTGTAGTTATAGGAGAAGCAAGCGATAAAATGAAAGAGATATATAATGTGGTTTTAAAAGCACAGGAAAATGCTATAAAGGTTATAAAACCAGGCATAAAAACTTGCATAGTTGATGCTGCAGCTAGAGATTACATAATAGAAAAAGGATATGGTAAATATTTTGGCCATTCAGTAGGACACGGTGTTGGAAGACAAATTCACGAACGACCTATACTTGGACCTAAAAGTACAACAGTACTTAAATCTGGAATGATTGTAACAGATGAACCTGGAATATATATACCTGATTTTGGTGGAGTAAGAATTGAAGATTTGATACTTGTAACAGATACAGGATGTGAAGTCTTGTCAAAATCACCTAAAAATATGATTTGCCTTTAAAAGGCACTTTAACAATTAAATTTATGCATAAATTTTACCTTTAAAGGTTAAAATATATTTTGAATTATTATGTTTTGGAGGGATACTAAATGATATCAGCAGGAGAAATAAGAAAAGGAACAACTTTTGAACTTGATGGACAAGTATATACAGTTATTGAATTTTTACATGTTAAGCCAGGAAAAGGTGCAGCATTTGTAAGAACAAAACTTAGAAATGTAATTTCAGGGGGGGTTACCGAAACAACTTTTAATCCAACTGCAAAATTGCAAGATGTAGTCATTGAAAGAAAAGAATTACAATATTTATATACAGATGGAACATTATATTATTTCATGGATCAAGAAACATATGAACAAACTCCACTTAGCTATGAGCAAGTTGAAGATGCAATTAAGTACTTAAAGGAAAATATGTTTGCAGTAATTAAATTCTATAAGGGAGAAGCTTTTTCAGTTGAAGCTCCAAATTTTGTAGAACTTAAAATAGTAGAAACTGAACCAGGATTTAAAGGAAACACTGCAACAAATACTTTAAAGCCTGCAAAACTTGAAACAGGAGCTGTTGTTCCAGTACCTTTATTCGTAAATGAAGGCGAAGTTATAAGAGTAGATACAAGAACTGGTGAATATATGGAAAGAGTAAGCAAGTAGTAAAATATTAATTTAAACTTACATAAAAAGAAACTTCTAATTTTTTTAGAGGTTTCTTTTTATTTTTTGTAATAATTATTTCAAAATATAAATATTATTGAAATAAGAGGGGAGGATAAAAAGATGATTAACATTAATGATATTCTAAATTTCATGCCTCAAAAAATAAGAGGCACAATATTGGAATTTAAAAATACTAATAAGCTTCAAGAAATTAGGATGAAAGTGGACAGACCTATAATATTTATATCAGGCGTTCAAGAATATGTATCAAATGAGTATACTTCTTATGATGATATTAAGACTGTAGTAAAAAAGATGAGTAATTATTCTATCTATTCAATTGAAGATGAAATAAGACAGGGGTACATGACTATTAAAGGTGGACATAGGGTAGGCATTTGTGGCAACTGCGTTCTGGAGAATAATACTATAAAAACACTTAAAGATATATCATCTCTTAATATTAGAATCTGTACAGAAGTTTTAGGATGCTCAGATAATTTAATGAGGTATATTATTAAGGACAACAATGTACTTAATACAATAATAATTTCGCCTCCAAACTGTGGTAAGACAACACTTGTAAGGGATATTACAAGAAATATTTCAAATGGTATGCAAAATCCGCATATTAAAGGTCAAAAAGTATGCGTAATAGACGAAAGAAGCGAGATATGCTCTTCTTTCAATGGATGTCCTCAGCTTAATGTAGGAATAAGGACAGATGTCATGGATAATTGCCCCAAAAGTCAAGGGATAATAATGGCAATTAGAAGTATGGCACCTAATGTAATAATTTGTGATGAAATTGGTACTTATGAAGATGTAAAGAGCATTATTTCAGCTTTAAATAGCGGGATAAATTTAATAACAACTATTCATGGATTTGGGATTGAAGATTTAAATAAAAGAGATGTTTTTAAGAAAGTACTTGAAAACAACGTATTTAAAAGGGGAATTGTTTTAAGTAGGAAAAATGGAGTTGGAACAGTAGAATATATATACGATTTTGTAAGCCATTCTGTTATAGGGGGTACAAAGGCATGCTGAAAATTATTGGCAGTATGATCGTTATAATATCTTCTAGCATTGGAGGAATTATATATGCAAATACGTATATATATAGAGTTCATGAGCTAAATGAAATGCAAAGATGTATTTTGCAGCTTCAAAATGAAATAGTTTATACCCATACTCCTCTTCCAGAAGCACTTTTAAATATTGCTTTAAAGAGTAAAAAACCTATTTCAAATATTTTCAAAAATGCATCATTGGCACTTAAAAGCAATGATTATGATAATGTTTATGAGGCCTTTAAAAATTCAATGTGCAAGTGCAGTGAACTTCATTTAAAACAAGATGATGTAGATATTATACTGGATCTTTCTAAATCCTTAGGAGAATCTGATGTAAATGGACAAGTTAATGTATTTTCACTTTCTATGAATAATTTAAAAAAATTAATAGGTGATGCACAAATAGCTATGGAGAAAAACGTAAAGATGTACAGGTACCTTGGTTTTGGAATTGGGGCTATGATTGTTATCATGCTAATTTAAGGGGGCTTATTTATGTTGGATGTGAGTTTGATATTTAAAATAGCTGCAATAGGTATACTTATAATAATTGTAGATAAAATTCTTAAATCTAGTGGTAAAGATGACTATGCAGTATTAGTTAATTTAGCAGGTATAGTAATAGTACTTATGATGGTTATAAATCTTATAAATAAGTTATTTACTACTGTTAAAACCATGTTTCAGTTGTAGGTGAAAGGATGGAAATAATTAAAATTGTAGCTTTTGCATTTATAAGTTTGTTCCTTATTTTAATATTGAAAGGAAGAAGAGAAGAAATTGCAGTTGAAATAAGTATGATTGTTGGCGTAATGATTTTCTTATTTATGGCTAGTAAAATAACTGCAATTATTGAACTTATGCAAAAGCTTGCACTTAAAGCTAATATAGATTTTGTTTATCTTAATACTGTGCTAAAAATACTTGCCATTGCCTATTTGGCATCATTTTGCAGCGAAATATGCAAAGATGCAGGAGAGAATAATATAGCTACAAAGGTGGAATTTGCAGGTAAAATACTTATACTTACGCTTGCAATTCCAATTCTCATGGGAGTTTTAAATTCAATTCTAAAGATTATGTAGAGGTAAAATTATGAAAAAAATTATTTTTTTCATTTTGATTTTTGGAATATTATTTTGTCCGTATAAGGTAGAGGCGGCTCAAAATGATACAAATTATAATCAAAATACTGAAGAGGTTAATAAACTTTATGATTATATAACAAATATGAAGACTAAATATGAACTTTTAAATGATATGGATGTACAAGATTATGTTTCTGAAACTATGAAAAGTGGAAGCGGAAAATTTTCAATAAAAAAATTAATGGGCACTTTAATAAAATATATATTTACTGACGTTATTGCATCTTTGAAACTTATGACAATGCTTCTTATAATATGTGTTATGTGTGCAATGCTTACAAATCTTCAGAAGGCTTTTTCAAATGAGAGTCTTTCAAATATAGCGTATTTTGCATGCTATTCTCTCATTATAATTATTATAAGTAAAAGCTTTTATGTAGGCGTGACTGAGGTGAAAGATGCAATAAAAAGTATTACTGATTTTATGGGTGCTATAATGCCTGTACTTTTAATACTTATGGCTTCAAGCGGTGGAATGGTTCAATCGGCAACAATGGACCCAGTTATAATATTTGTAATTGATTTTACATCTACAATATTTACAGATGTATTACTTCCGCTTATAATATTTACTTTTGTGCTTCAATTTGTTAATAATATTTCAAAAGATTACAAAGTTGATAAGCTAGCACAACTTTTAAAACAACTTGTACTGTGGATTGAAGGGATCTTTCTTACAGTCTTTATTGGCATAATAACTATAAGAGGGATTAGTTCTAAAGCTATGGATGAAGTTACATCTAGAACGGCAAAGTTTGCAGTTGATAATTTTGTCCCTATAGTTGGGAAATGTCTTTCTGATGCAATTTCTACTGTAGCTGGTTATTCAGGTTTACTTAAAAATGCAGTGAGCAGTGTTGGGCTTATTGTTATTGCACTAATAGTGTTACTGCCAATAATAAAAGTATTTGTACTGGCATTTATACACAAGTTTACAGCCGCTGTAGTAGAGCCTATTAGTGACAGTAGAATTGTAAATTGTATAAATGCGGCAGGAGATACCCTTATACTTTTAGCGTCTTCACTTATAAGTATATCAGTTATGTTTTTTATACTTATAGCAATGATAGCATCAAGTGCAACTACTGCTGTTTAATAGGAGAGAGATATGGTTGAATGGATTAAAAATTGGGTGATTTCAATTTGTACTGCTGTTATATTTATAACTGCAGTTGAGCTTATAGTGCCTGACAATAAAATGAAACGCTATGTGAAATTCGTAATGGGACTCATTATGATTGCAGTTATAATGAACCCTATAATTAAAATTGCAGATGGAAGTGTTAGTGTAACAGATTATATAAGTAAGGCTAACACTTATGTAGATTCTGTATATGCTGATAAAAATACAGACAAAGCTAAGGATGAGTATAGGAAAAATACAATTTCTTCTTTTGAAAAAAATTTAAATGATTTATGTGAAAAAACTCTAAAAGAAAAGTTTCAAAATAATGATTTTAAAGTGAATTCTGAGGCGTATTATGATAATTCAAATAGCACAATGATTATAAAAGGGTTAAGTGTAGACATTACTTCAAAAGGGACTTTGAAAATAGCAAAAGTACAGATAGGAGAAGATACGGCTAATATAAATTCTAATAATTGCAGTTCCCTTGGAAACAATGTTAAAGATTACTTATCTAGTAAACTTGGAATAGATAAGAAAATTATTACAATTAGTGAAAAAAGTAATGAAACGTAAGGAGGTGTAATTTTGGATTTTAAAAATTTATTGAAAAAAATAAAACTTCTTGAAAAAGAAAAAAAAGGTAATAATAAGCAAATTGGTAATGTTGTTATAGTAATTTTGTTTGGCATTTTGATAATACTTGCAGCAAGTCTTTTTAGTGGAAATGGTAATTCAAATTTTACAGGAGATAAAGGAAATGCCAAACAAGCAGTTTCAAGTAGTAATACAACAAATGATAATTCAAATAGTAACAGTGCAGCATCATCGAGTTCCACTAAAGGAGACAATGATTACGAAAATGCACAGGAAACAAAATTAAAAAATTTACTACAAAAAATACAAGGAGTAGGTAAAGTACAGGTAATGATCTACTATGACAGGGGAGAAGAGGAGGTCCCAGCCTACAACAAAACTACATCGTCTTCTGTTATAAATGAAACTGATACATCAGGTGGCAAAAGAGAAACAACTCAAAATAATTCTGGAACAAATGTAGTTACATCTAATGATGGCGATAAAAGTGAACCGTTTATTGTTGAAAAATTAAAGCCCCATATTACAGGAATATGGATTGTTGCACAGGGTGCTGAAAATGATGACGTTAAGTTTAATATTACAAATTCTGCAGCACAATTTTTTAATGTACCAATAAGTAATGTAAATGTTTATCCAATGGAAAAATAACATAATATTATTTGAACAAGCATATAGATTTTGTATAAAGATTAAATGGAGGGGAATTTAATGAATAAGAAACAAGCAGTTATAATTGTTGCTTTACTGGTGCTTATTGTATGTGCTGGTGTTTTGGCTACTAAAGTACAGAGCCCTTTATATGTCAGTGATACTGATCTTGTGGACAACAGTACAAAGAATTCAACATCAGGTAATGTAAGTAGTAACATATCAAATAGTACAAGCAAAACAAATAGCAAACAAGATTATTTTGCAGAAGCAAGGCTTACAAGGGAGAAAACAAGTCAAGAAACTATTTCAACACTTAAAGAGATAATTGATGATAAAAATGCATCACAGCAAAACAAGCAAAATGCAGAACAAGAATCAATTTCAATCACTCTTTCAGAACAAAATGCAATGAAGGTAGAGAACATGCTTAAGGGCAAAGGCTTTAAAGATGCACTGTGTACTATAAATGGAGAGAAGGCAAATGTTGTTGTTAAAAATACTGCAAACAAGCTAACAGACATGCAGCAAAGAGAAATAAGAGATGTTGTTTTAAGTGTTACTAGTATAAGAAATATAGAAATACAGCCACCGGTTCATTAATATTTGTAATATATAATACAGTTTGATATAATAAAGTTATTAGCATACTTTCCTAAGATAAAAGACTAAGGAGGTAAATGGGATATGGATAATGAAAAAGAAGAAATAGAAATAGAAAAAGAAGACAACGTAGGTATAGTTAAGATATCAGATGAGGTTGTAGAAGTTATAGCTGCACTTGCAGCAGCAGATGTAAAAGGTGTTAAGGGAATGAGTACTGGAATTACAGGTGGAATTTCCAACATGTTAAGTGGTAAAAAGAATGTTACTAAAGGTGTTAAAGTAAATGTAGAAGAAGAAAGTGCTTCTATAGATTTAAATCTTGTTGTTCAGTATGGTGTAAGAATACCAGATGTAGCAGCTTCTGTTCAGGAAAATGTTAAGAAGTCTGTTGAGACTATGACTGGTCTTTGTGTATCTGGCGTGAACATATATGTCCAAAATGTAGTTCTTCCAAAAGAAGAAAAAGATTTTGAAGATAAAGAATGATTTAATGAAACACCCTCTAAAAAAGAGGGTGTTTCTATATGTTAAATAAAAAAATGTTTCCATTTAAGGATAAATTATTGTATATTAATATTAATAACGATATTTTCAGGAGGAAAATCAATGAATAGAAGAAAAAGTAGAGAGCTTACAATGAAATTATTGTTTGAAACATCCATAAACAAAAGGGATGTTAAAGAAGCAATTGAAGATTACATGCAGGAAAATAAAGACTATAAAAATATTGATTTTGAATATGTAAATAGAATAATTAAAGGTATAGATGAAAATAAAGATTTTGTAGATAAAAAAATAGAAGATAGTCTTGAAAATTGGAAATTAAATAGAATATCAAAAATAAATATGGCAATACTTAGAATTGCAGTTTATGAAATGTTTTTTGAAGATGATATACCAGATAAAGTATCTATAAATGAAGCAATAGAACTTACAAAAGTATATTCTGACCAAAAGTCAGCATCATTTATAAATGGGGCGCTTGGCAAAATTTTGTCAAGTAAATAAAACTAGGGTGTGATAAATTTGGGGCAAATAATTAATGGTAAACAAATTGCAGAAAAGTTTAGAGAAGAAATAAAAAATTTAGTTAAGAAAAGCGTAGATGAAGGCAAAAGGGTACCTTCTCTTGCTATAATAATTGTAGGAAACGATGGTGGCTCTTTATATTATGCACAAAATGCAAAAAAACTAAGTGAAAAACTAGGATTAAAGTGTGACATAATTAAATTTAATGAAAAATGCAGTGAAGAAAGTATAATAGAAACGATACATAATTTAAATACAAGTAAAGATGTAGATGGAATAATGGTTCAAATGCCACTTCCAGATAAATTTAATGAAAATAATATAATTTCTAGTTTAGATTATAAAAAAGATATTGATGGACTTACACATATAAGTGCAGGAAGATTGTATACAGGGGAAGAATGTTTTATACCATGTACTCCAAAAGCTATAATAGAAATTGTAAAGGATACAGATACTTGTATAGAAGGTAAAAGAGCAGTAATTATAGGTAGGAGCAATATTGTTGGTAAACCTTGTGCACAGTTACTTTTAAAAGAAAATGCTACAGTTACAATATGCCATTCAAGAACAAAAGATTTACAAAAAGTATCAAGCAGTGCAGACATTCTAGTGTGTGCAACTGGAAAACCAGGTTTTATAAATAAAGATTTTGTTAAAAGTGGTGCAGTTGTAATTGATGTTGGAACTACTGTTGTAAATGGAAAATTAACTGGAGATGTGGCTTTTGATGATGTTAAAGATAAATGTAGTTTTATTACTCCGGTTCCAGGTGGTGTAGGTGCAGTTACAACTACTATGCTTCTTAAAAATACATGTGAGGCGTTTTTGAAAAATGTATATTAAAACATTAACTGTTTCAGAACTTAACAATTATATAAAAAAAATAATAGATAGCGATTTTATTCTTCAAAATACACTTGTAAAAGGTGAAATATCAAATTTTAAAATACACAGCAGTGGTCATGTATATTTTTCTCTTAAAGATGATTTAGGTAAAATAAATTGCATAATGTTTAGAAGCAAATTTGAGAAGATAAAATTTTTACCTGAAAATGGTATGGAAGTAGTAGTAAAGGGGAAAATATCAGTATACCCCAAAGGTGGTACATATGAAATTTACTGCGAAGAAATATCTCTTGAAGGTACTGGAAAATTAAGCGAGGCTTTTGAAAAATTAAAAATTAAGCTTAAAGATAAAGGGCTATTTGATATAGAACACAAGAAGAAAATACCTAAATATGTTAAAAAAATTGGCGTTGTTACTTCTCCAACTGGAGCAGCAATAAGAGATATTATAAATGTAACAAAGAGAAGAAATAGCGGCGTAAGTATACTTATATATCCTTCACTTGTTCAAGGACCTAGTGCAGCTGAAGATGTCATTCGAGGTATAGAATATCTTAATGGAGTTAAGGATGTTGATGTAATAATAATAGCAAGGGGTGGAGGATCCATAGAGGAATTGTGGTCTTTTAATGATGAGGCTCTTGCACAAACCGTCTATGATTCTAAAAAGCCAATTGTAAGTGCAGTAGGACATGAGATTGATTATACAATGGTTGATTTCGTAAGTGATTTAAGAGCTCCAACACCATCAGCTGGTGCTGAACTTGTTACTTTTAATTTAGAAGAGGTAAATTCAGCAATAGATAATTATAGAGACATTATGAAGAATCATGCAGCTAAAGCTATTCTAAGTGAAAAAAACAAACTAGAAGTTTATAAAAAAGCACTGGAGTATAACAGCCCTCTAGTAATAATTGCAAATGCCTATAATTACATTGACAAGATAAAATATAATTTAGAGGAAACTACAGTAAGTAAACTCAATTTAGAAAAAGAGAAGCTCAGTAAAATGAATGCACTTTTAAATGCTCATAATCCTCTTAATGTTTTGAATAAAGGCTATGCAATAATTCAAGACGAAAATGATAACCTTATAACACAAATGAAGGAGCTTTCTAAAAAGAGCAAAATTAATATAACTTTAAAAGATGGAAAAGATACATTTATTATAAAGAAATAATCTGAGGTGTTTTTAGATGGAGAACAAAAATGAATCTTATGAAAAATTGATGAGTAAATTAGAAAAAATAGTTTCTTCAATGGAAGATGGTAATCTTACTTTAGAAAAAACTATGGCTAATTATGAACAGGGAGTTTCTATATGTAATAAATTATACAAATATTTAAATGAAGCAGAAGGTAAAATAAAGATACTTTCAAGTGAAGGTGAAAAAGAATTTTTAAAAAGTGAGGAATAAAAATGGATTTATCATTACTTAGAAGTGAAATTGATAAATGGCTCTCTGATTATTTTAAAGATAAGGGAACTTATAATAAAAGAGTATATGAAGCTATGGATTACAGTATAGAAGCAGGTGGGAAAAGACTTAGACCAATTCTTCACTGCCTTACATATGAAATCTATAAGAATGAATATAAAACAGTTATGCCAGTTGGATGTGCAATTGAAATGATTCATACTTATTCACTTATACATGATGATCTTCCATGTATGGACGATGATGATTTAAGAAGAGGACATCCTACTAATCATAAGGTATTTGGTGAATCAATGGCGGTGTTAGCAGGAGATGGCCTTTTAAATGAAGCTATGAGTGTTTTATTTAAATTTTGTATGGATGAAGATAGAAATAAAAATATTACTGAAGCATGTAGCCTTATAGCTGACAGTGCAGGGGC
>JAQUXS010000071.1 GCA_028692255.1 Clostridium sp. | reverse complement strand
AAAAGCTTAGATTAATATTCTAGCCTTTATTTTTTATATAAAAATAGCGTGCCTAAAAAAGACACGCTTGAAAATGAAAGTTTTGGTTGAGTATATTTTAATTATATCCAGTATTTTAGATCTTAAACATAAGGAGCAATAAAGCTCCTTTTTATTTTATAAATAAATAGATTTTCTATTTTAAATATTTCTATATCTCATTTAAAGGGAAAATTGAATAAGGTATAGAAATACTGATATTAAAATATAATTCATAGGAGGTCTAATCATGGAACCATTAATCACTAAGAAAGACTTAGCCAAGCATTGGCAAGTTTCCGAAAAAACTATAGATCAATACAGGAGTAATGGAACAATAGTGCCAATTAAAAAATTGCCATGTATAAGATTTAATCCACAGTATATAGCAAAGCTAGATGAGGTCAAATTAGACAAGCATTCACCATTAGAATTTGCAAGATTAGAACGTAAAAATAAAGAATTGCAGCAGCGTGTTTTAGAATTGGAGAGTATTATTGCACAAATACATATGTTAAGTACACAGATTTATATTAAGGAAAAGGAATAGCGATAAACTATTCCTTTTTGCCGTCAAAAATACATTTTGTATTTATATATAAATGGTATTTCAAAAATAATGTTATACTTAATGTAAGTGGCATTGCTACTATGCCTTTGTACATTTATATAAAATTTTTAATTTTATATCATATTTTAAATCAAATTATTAATACTGTTGTACCCGTTGTTGTTACTGGAATTGTAGGAGTTTTGGTTGCTATTTTAAAGGTAGTTGGAGATAGTGCTGTAAGCTATATATCAGAGAAAAAGAATTCTCTTGCTACTCAAATTGGAGTAGATACTTACAACTCAAATCTTGAGAAAGCAAAAGATATATGGGGCATTGTAGATGAAGAGTTCCGTATTACGCCAACTTTAGAGAAAACTGTTGAAGCAAAGAAGCAAATGTTTGATAAGTTTCTAAAGAAAGCAGTACCATTAATTACTGATGATGAGATTTCAAATTTGAGACAAACTGTTGCTGGAGAAGTTAACAAGGGTAAAGCAGTTGTTACAGCAGATGAAGTTGCTAAGCAAAATGAAATGGATTCTGTTAAGGTACAAAATGTACAACTTACTACAGAAAATGCACAGTTAAAACAGAAACTTACTACTATACAAAATACTGCAGCAGTACAAAATGAAGTTCAAGCTGTTGTAAAATAATAAATCAATTGTATTATTTCCTCCCTTCGGGGAGGATTTTTTTGTTTTTATAGAAGGTTATAAAATTATATCAAGCCATAAAGGAGAGTACACTTTTAAGAATGGACTTAGATATTTACTAACTGTATAGAATAAATCATGTGGTTGTAGCAATAAATTTTAAATTTTCATATAATATATTGCATATTGTTTTGACTGTATAATTAACTATTATATAAAAAGGGTGAGTAGCGGTGGAGAAAATATATGATCCAAATGATAGAGTTACAGGCCATTTTGATGGTAGCATTGTTTATGACAGAAATTATAGGATTATTGGATACGTTAGAAATCCAGTGCTGTACGATTCTAGCTGTATGCCAATAGGTTATGCAGAAAATGGATCAATTTATAATACTGAAGGAATACAAATGGGATATTTCAACGGATGGAATGTATATAATATGAATGGGAATAGGCTTGGCTATGTGCATAGTTCCTGGTTGGGACTACTTGCAGCAGGATTACTATTAGGAGCTGCATTTGGTGGGTTTGGATATGAATACGGTTATCGTTATGGATATAATGGATTTTTCTAAAAAAATGAGAAAGAATAATTTTTAATTAGTACAAGTATGTATCAATAATTATTTGCTGAATATGGTCAAAATAAATAAAGAAAGTTCTTCCTGAACTTTCTTTATTTTGACAAAAAATAACAAAGTAAGAATTTATATTAAATACAAGTACGTATATACGTATAATTGTATTATGATTTAAAAGATACACTAAAAAGCATATCTTTTAAACTGATAAAAATATTTATAGCTATTATTATCTAGTTGGTTTAAATGTTTTACAGGCAGTTTCATCACTAGTATGAGGAGAATCTTTACCTGTCATTGGATTAACTTCTAAGGCACTAGCGTTACAGCAATTATCTTTCCAATGGTGACAGCAATTTACACTGCATTTTACTTCCATTTTAGGTGAACTCATAATTATTTACTCCTTTCTATGTTTTATGTGTTTAGTATGATATAAAAAATAAATACTTATTCATATAGTAAAAAATAAAAGTAAAAATTTCAATTTTATAAACAATTATCAAGGATATAATTAATTTTTATAAGTATAAAAAAGGTTGAAACAAGCATAATAATGGCAGAAGATTTTTTTAGCTTTTTATTAAAATCAACTAATTTAGACGATAAAATATAATTACGATTAGATAAGGAGGATAAAAATTATGAAAAAATATCTGTTAAGGATATTTTCTGTATTTTGTTTAATAGTTATATCAATGTGTATGCTTGCAGGATGTAAAGCACCATGGAAAAAAGGAAATACTATTAATAAAAAAACTGAAGGACAAAGTACTAAAGAAAAAATAAACACACAAGGAGCAACAATAAAGTGGCTCAATGTGCCATATTCGAGTAAATCTTCTGCTGAAAAACTTGATATTTATTTACCATCTGATAAAAATGGACCATTTCCAGTAATTGTTGCTATTCATGGTGGAGGATTTTTGACTGGAGATAAACATACTGGTGAAGTAAATCCAGAGCTCGAAGGATTAAATAGAGGATATGCTGTTGTTTGCATAAATTACAGATTAAGCAAAGAAGCAAAATGGCCAGAGCAAATCTTTGATGCAAAAGCTGCTATTAGATTTATAAGAGCTAATGCAAGTAAATATAAATTAGATCCTAAAAAAATTGCAGTTTGGGGAGATTCTACAGGAGGAAATCTTGCATCATTACTAGGAACATCAGGCGATGTAAAAACAATGGAAGACTTATCTATGGGAAATGCAAGAGAATCCAGTCGTGTTCAGGCAGTTGTAGATTGGTTTGGACCAGTTAACTATTTAACGATGGATGCTCAAAACAAAGCTAGCGGAATAAAATCAAAAGTAAAAAATGTATTGATACACAATTCAGCCAAGTCACCAGAATCAAAAGTAATGGGGAAAACTATAACTTTAGTGCCTAGTTTGGTTAAATCAGCAAATCCAGAAACATATATTACTGCAGATGACCCTCCATTCTTTATTGAACATGGTACTTTAGATGCAAAAGTGCCTGCACAGCAGTCTAGAGATTTTGCAGCAGCACTAGAAAAGGTGTTAGGAAAGAGCAAAGTAGATTTAACAATATTTCAAGGTGCAGGGCATGGAGGAAGCAAGTTTAAAACATCAGCTAACATTAACAAAACATTAGATTTCCTTGATAAATATTTAAAATAACCATTTCTTTAAAGTATAAAGATGTAGCGATTAACTGGATTAATAATAGAAATCAAAGATGAGATTTTTAATTCGTATAAATAAAAAGTGAATGAAAAGGGTTATAGAAAGAGTTAGAGTGATCTAGCTCTTTTTTATACAAAAGCGTGCCTTAGGGCACGCAACTAATAAAAATTAAAGATTGAATATGCATAGTATAATTATATTCATTATTTTAAATTTTAGAATTTATTTTGAGAAATTAAAATTATCTTTATTAATAAAAAACGTGCCCGAAGGCACGAAGTATAGGAAGATTACATTTTGTTACAATTTTATTATAACCAGTGTTTTGAATTTTAAACTATATTTTTAGAAAGGAGCATTATTACTCCTTGTTTAATAATTCAGATGTATAAACACTGAATTTTAATCTGATTTTAATAATATATATATATATTGTAAATATTATTGTATGCTATACAAATAATAAAACAATACTATAATGTGTAAGGTGGAAGAACAAATGAAAAATGATAGCTTAGAAAATTTATATTCGATAAAGCATAAAATGATTAATAAAGTGCCAGAAATAACGATTTTTTTCTGGATTATAAAGATACTTACCACAGGCATGGGTGAGGTAACATCTGATTATTTAGCTAAACATATTGATCCTGTAATTGCTGTAGTCCTTGCAGGATGCAGTCTAATAGTTACATTTGTTATACAGTTTTTAGCACCACGTTATATTCCGTGGATATATTGGCTAAATGTTATTATGGTAAGTATTTTTGGAACAATGATGGCAGATGTCTTACATGTTGGTCTTGGTATACCATATATTGTTTCTACAATGTTTTTTATAGTGATGCTGTCAGTAATATTAATAATTTGGTATTTGCGTGAGAAAACTTTATCAATACATAGTATATATACTAGACGCCGAGAATTCTTTTATTGGGCCACAGTATTAACTACTTTTGCATTAGGAACGGCTGCAGGAGATATGACTGCAACGACAATGAGATTAGGATATTTTTATTCCGGAATATTTTTTATGGTTTTGATTGCTATTCCAGCAATTGCTTATTTAGTGTTTGGAGTAAGCGAAATTTTTACGTTTTGGTTTGCATATATAATCACAAGACCTTTGGGGGCTTCATTTGCAGACTGGATGGGAGTACCTATTAGTCGTGGCGGTCTTGGTATTGGAACTGGAGTAGTAAGTATTATATTAACAACTTTAATCCTTATTTTTGTATCCTATATGGCATTAACAAGAAAGGATATAAGTAATAACAAAAAATATTAATTTTAATATAAAATAGCGAGCCTAAAAAGACACGCCGCAAAGTTTTGAATGAGTATATTTTAATTATAGCCAGTATTTTAGATTCTAAACATGGGGAGCGGTATTGCTCCTTTTTCTTTTGCTAAATAAATAGCTTTTCTATTTTAAATAATTTATTATCTCATTTAAAGGTAAAATTAAATCAGATATAGAAATACTGATATTAAAATATAATTCATAGGAGGTTTAATCATGGAACCATTAATGACTAAGAAAGATTTGGCCAAACACTGGCAAGTATCTGAAAGAACTATAGATCAATATAGAGAAAGCGGAATTATACATCAAGTAAAGGGATTTCTTTGTATAAGATTTAATCCACAGTACATTGCAAAGCTTGATGAGGTCAAATTAGACAAGCATTCACCTTTGGAATTTGCAAGACTCGAAAGAGAAAACAAAGATTTACAGCAACGAGTTTCAGAACTAGAGAGTATTATTGCACAAATACATATGTTGAGTACACAGATTTATATTAAGAAAAAGGAATAGCGATAAACTATTCCTTTTTGCCGTCAAAAATCGTCAAAAATGCATTTTATATTTATATATAAATAGTATTTCAAAAATAATGTTATACTTAGCGTAAGTAGCATTGTTGCTATGTTTTGTATATTTATATAAAGTTTTTTATTTTAGATCATATTTTAAAAGAAAATTTCAAAATTAAACTTTGAATTTAAAAATTTGTAATTTAAAATGGACAAAATGACAAATATTGATAAAGAAAAGAAGCAGCATAAGCCACTTCTTTTAGAATAAAATTTTCCCACATCTTTCCCACAAAAGTTTCTAATTATGATAATTTTATATAAATTGTTAAACTCTTTAATTGGCATGGTTGAGCCATTTATAACAAACTGCAAATTGTTATAAATGGCTTTTAGCATATCTAGAAAATCTTTTTACACAATCACAGATAACTTCTTTACCTACATTTATATCATCATAGATTCCTGAACATTTACGCCTTATAAATAGATATTCCTTGTCATTACTATTGGGAAAGCTCTTACGTATTTTTAAATATTTCTCTAATAGCAACAGTTCAATTTCCATTATCTCTTGATGACAATGCATGATAGAATGCCAATAGTGTTAATAGTGACTTATATGGAATAGCATTCCTTCATTTAATATTTGATGAGCCAATTTTCTTTGTTCATCAAATGACAAAACATAATTAACTCTTGGCAATTCTCTAGCTTTATAATTAACCATTGGTATAGAAAATATACTAGCTAATTTGAAGAATACATATGAGTCTTTACGCATATATTCTCTGTTATTTGGTGGTGTTAGTATAAAGAGGTGTATCAAATAGAGTAAATCACACATTCTCAATTTAATGAGAGTGTGTGATTTTTATTTATTTTTGGGGTCCCTTCCATATCTATACTAGACCAAGGAAAAGTGTTTAAATATTAAGTTATCATGTTGTTTGTATCTAAACAATGATAGTCCTTTGATGAAATATTATTGTGATTTTAGTGTTTTAGCAAAATAAACTTCCTAACGAAAAATAAAGTTATTCAAGGGAGTAGGAAAGTTGGAGTAAAAAACCGATGAAGTGGTTCTTTTTTGCTGGCGTGAAGAGTAATTAGAAATCATTTAAATGTATTTCCAATAATATATAAGAACATTTTTAAGGTAAATCTAAGAAGATTTTAATGTAATTTTAATTTTAGAAGTTGATAATATATAACATAATTAAAACAAATTATTTGGAGACAATTAAATTTATTATGTATAAAAAATTTTTATAAAGAAGGTTGGAAAAATTTGAGTATTATAAGAACTTTGATTAATGTACTATTACATCTTGATAAATATTTAAATGTAATAGTACAAAATTATGGAATGTGGACATATGGACTTCTATTTTTAATAATATTTTGTGAAACTGGATTAGTTTTTATTCCATTTTTGCCAGGAGATTCTATTTTATTTGCAACAGGAGCATTAGCTTCCACAGGCTCACTTAATATTTTTACTTTATTTGTTATCTTTTTTATCAGTGCTGTAGTTGGTGATACTGTAAATTATCATATAGGGAAAAGAATAGGAAATAGTATTTTAGAAAAGGAAGATTTGAAATTTATAAATAAAGAATACCTTATAAAAGCACAAAACTTTTATGATAAGCATGGTTCTATGACAATAGTATTGGGAAGATTCATACCGATAATAAGAACTTTCGTACCATTTGTTGCTGGAGTGGGGAAAATGAGCTATTCAAAGTTTATTATTTATAATATGCTAGGTGGGCTTATGTGGGTTACATTACTTTTAGGGGGAGGTTACTTCTTTGGAGAATTACCTTTTATAAAACAGCATTTTTCATATGTAGTAATTGCTATTATAATAATATCTATTGTCCCGGCAATAGTTACATTTATCAAAGAAAAGAAGAATGGGAATAATTACGAAGATGATGCCATTAATACAGGACTTTGACAATTTTAATCTGTTCTAAGTTAATCTTTATGATTTTACAACAAGGATAGCAATGGTTGATATCCTTTATCGAAATATATTATAGAAGGGGATTTAATAATGAATATGGAGTTTTTTAGACTAATAAACAATTTAGCAAATAAAAATACTGTTTTGGATAAGATAATGATTTTATTTTCAAAAGATGTACCATATATATTTATGGCAGTTATTGCGTTGGTATTTATTTTAGGTGTTATTAAAAAGAATGAAGAATATAGAAAAGTATCTGTAAATACTTTTGTTATTACAGTAATTAATTTAATTTTAAGTTTTATAATTGGAAGCATATATTATGTGGATAGACCTTTTGTTCATAATAAGGTAAATTTACTAATACAACATACATCAGATGCATCTTTTCCAAGTGACCATGCCACAGGAACAATGAGTATAGCTCTAGGTCTTGGAAAGTACAACAGAATATTTAGAAGCATAATGATGATATTATCGATAATTGTAGGATTTTCAAGAGTGTATGTAGGAAATCATTATCCTTCAGATGTTATTGGTGCATATATAATAGTTTTTGTAACAAGTTACATTTATAACTTGAAATTAAGAAGTAAAGTCGAGAATTTATATGAAATAATTGAAAAGAAAATAGTAATAAGATTAGGAATTAAATCATTATATAACGAGATTTAATCTTACTAAGATAATATGAGCAAAATTTTAAGAGCTAAAAAAGATTTAAAATAAATATTGCCATTTGTTAAGAATACCAGTTATGAAAGTTAAAAAATTATTCTACTGGTATTTTTGTTTATTCTAATAAAACGTCACAACTATAAAAACTGAACGTTTATTAAAAACACCTCAAAATTCATAAATGAATTTTGAGGTGTTTTTAGATTGCAATTCTAGTACAATGTTGTGTGATTTTCTTAAAATTTGATCAAAATTTGTTTCAAAAACTAATTTTAAATTTAACGAAGTTAAGCCATCCATCAGCAATATTCTGCTCAAACTTTATTTCAAACCAACATATACTGTAACATATTTACATAAATTATTTTTAAATTTCAAAAATCACCTCATTAGTTATTCATAATCTTATTATTTATCATTTCATTTTTTTCATATTCAGTTAAATTGTCAAATGATCTAAATACAAAGCCTTGATTTTTTAAATATTTTATTACGTCAGGCAAAGAATCTACAGTGAAATATTTATAATAGGTATCATGCATAAGTATTACTGCAATGTCTTTATCTTGGCACTGAAGCTTAATATTATTTTTAATCTTTTCAACGGGTACCACATGACTGTCTGCATCACCGGAACAAACATTCCAATCAACATAATCTATTTTATTCTTATTTAAACTGTTTTTTATAGAAATCAAAACCGATTTATCCAGAAAAGAATTAGTAGATCCTCCAGGGAGTCTGACATATGGAATGGGATTCTTCCCAGTTATCTTTTTTATAGAAGTTTCACATTTTTTATAGTCATTTTCATATGAGGATAAGTTTCTATATAAATTTTTATAATTATGTGAATAGCAATGTATTCCTATAGACATGCCATTATTACTTAATTCTTTTAAGATATCAGGATTTTCTTCTGCTTTTATTCCAACAACAAAAAAAGTAGCCTTTACATTATTGTCCTTTAATATTTTTAATATTTTTCGTGTGTTATTTGGAGAAGGTCCATCATCGAATGTCAAAAAAACTTTCTTAGGAGTTTTTGCATTACTATTCTTTTGATTAGTAAAACTAATGTTGTTCTTGTTTAAATCATATCCATATATAGAATTGCTTAATAAAAAAGTAAATAAAATAGCAAATACAGTATTAATAAGTATACAATTTCGCTTCATCCTATTACCTTCTTTTGTTAAATAATATTAGATTAACTTTATAATATATCATTACCTTAGTGCAATAGAACTATTATAGAAACTTGTTGGATTTTCAGGAGATAAATTGAAATAAAAAATTATAAGACAGATTTGTTCAATACTTTAGAAACACAAGAAAGTATATTATTGATATTTTTAAATAATAATATATTTATAAGTATTATATTTACTTAATTAAAAATATTTATATTATAGTATTGCAGACTATGGGAGAAGAGTAATGAAATATAATTTTTTTAAAATTAAAATTAAAATTATAATTTTAATTTGCTGTATAGAGACCTATTTTCACTTAGATAATAAAGATATTTTTCATTCACGATACAACAAAAATGAAATAAATCAAAATAAGAATACTTATTTTAATTCAAATTTTAATAACATAAAAATAATTTCACACAGAGGAGGATATCTTTATGGTCCTGAAAACTCACTTAAAGCAATTCAATATTCTATAGACCATAAAGTAGATTATATTGAGGTTGATGTTCAGGAAACAAAGGACGGAGTTGTAATTTTAATGCATGACAAAAATTTAAAAAGATTGACTAGATTAAATAAAACATTGATCCAATTAACTTATAACGAAGTCAAGAAATTAAATATATCTTCATCGTATTGGGATAAGAATGAAACTGAAAAAATTCCAACTTTAAATGAAGTTGTGAAAAAGTGCAATGGAAAAGTTAAACTTATTATAGAAATTAAACCTTATGGAAATACAATTGATCTAACCAATAAAGTTATTAATATTATAAAAAAAAATAATTTTGAAAAAGAATGTATGATTCAAAGTATGAATTATAAAACATTAGTTAACATAAAAAAGATGAAGCCAGGAATAATGACTGGATATATAGTATATATGCCAGTAAAAAAATTACCTTCAATGGATGTGGATTTTTACAGTATAAGAAGAGATATAATAACAAAAAATTTAGTAAGCGAAATCCATAAGATTGATAAGAAAGTATATGTTTGGAATATTGACACTAAATTTTATATGGATGATATGATTAAATTAAATGTAGATGGTATAATAACGAATAATCTTGATATTTTAAATGACAAAGATAATATAATGTCATCTATAAAATAAAAGAATAGAGTTAATTTTTGCTTTTACAATAATAACTATTACTTTGCACAAATAGTAGCTTGGCTGGAACTACCTCAGATAATAAATAAGTTTTTTAAGTAAAACATTTTAATGGCAATATATGTATTAAAATAGGTGAAAATTTAATTTTTCACCTATTTTTTGTCTTAGCGTGGGTTTTGTCGGAAATGTTGGTGCTACCCCAACATTAATAGCAGAAATGCTCTTAATGTTGTACAGTATAAAAATATTATAAATTTTTATGCTGCTATATATTTTATTATTTAAAGGAACTTTTATAAGCTTTAAAATTATTAATTACTTCAGGGTTGTCTTTAATAAATTTTGAAAAATCTTGAAAACATTTTGTTGTTTGCTTACTTACTGTATGCTCAATTTTTTCAGTTTCTTCCAAAACATTAGATTCTGAAACACCAAGTATTCTTAAAAAGTTTTCAATAATATTATGACGATTTAATAGTTCAGCTCCAAGGGTTTTTCCTTTTTGCTGAAGTGTTAAAATTCCATACTTTTCATATTTTAAAAGCTGTAGTTCTGCTAATTTTTGTACCATTTTTGTCGCCGAAGGTGGTTGGACATTAAGTGCATGTGAAAGTTCATGAATTCTTGTAAATCCTGTATTTAAAGATAATCTATATACCATCTCAAGGTAATCTTCCATAGAAGCAGTAAGAGGTTTGTCTTCTTTTCTCATATATTCATTAAAGGTGTAAAAATTATTTTTAGCCATATTTTCACCTACTTTAAGCTAGTCTGTTTAATAAATTATATGCTAGAGCAAATAAAAAATTACTTTAGGGTAACATTTTTTTTATTACTACATAGCTTATATTAGAAAAATAAATTTAGTCATGGCTAACAAGGTTAACCAATAATAACTATTTTATTCGTATCTAACATATTTAATAAGGAAGGTGACATTTTCATGCAGAATGAAAAAAATTCAACTGATGTGAGTTTAACTCAATCGGGCTGTATCTATATAAAAAAAGATATAAATAGAAAAAAAGTGATGGGTCAAAGTAAACTAAAGGAATTAATAAAATTTTTAGGACCTGCTTTTATTGTTAGTGTAGCATATATTGATCCTGGTAATTTTGCAACTAATATTAGTGGAGGATCAAAATTTAATTATACTCTCATTTGGGTAATTTTATGGAGTAACATAATGGCTATATTCTTACAAACTATGTCTGCTAAATTAGGAATAGCTACAGGACATAATCTTCCTGAAATGTGTGCTAAGGTATTTCCTAAAGCTGTAAACTGGGTATTTTGGGTTATTGCTGAATTAGGTGCTATGGCAACAGATTTAGCAGAATTTCTTGGGGGAACATTAGGATTATACTTATTGTTTCATATACCTATGATATATGCAGGACTTCTTACAGGATTAATAACATTTATAATTTGCTATATGGAAAAGTATGGGCAAAGAATGATAGAAATTATAATATCAATACTTGTTGCTGTAATCTCTGTTGCATATATAATAGAGATATTTCTTGCTAAACCAGATTGGACTCAAGTAGGCATCCATACAATAATTCCTATGCTGCCTAACGGAGAAGCTGTATTAATTGCTGTGGGAATGCTTGGAGCAACAGTTATGCCTCATGTAATATACTTACACTCACAATTAGTTCAAGATAGAAGTACTGATTTATCAGATAAAGGGAAAATTAGGCATTTAAAAATGGAAAAAATAGATATTGCTATAGCTATGAATATAGCTTTTATTGTTAATGCTGCAATGGTTGTAGTATCTGCTGCAGTTTTTTATAAAAACGGAATGATAGTAGATACAATGGAGCAGGCTCATAAATCATTACAACCTTTAATAGGTTCTTTATCAAGTGGTGCATTTGGAATAGCATTGCTTGCATCAGGATTATCATCTTCGGCTGTGGGAACTCTGGCAGGTCAAACTATAATGAAAGGTTTTGTTAATTTAAGTATACCTATAAATTTAAGAAGACTTATAACAATGATACCAGCTCTAATTATTATTTCACTTGGAATTAATCCAATGTATGCTCTTGTTTTAAGCCAGGTAGCACTTAGTTTTATTCTACCATTTCCAATAATCCAAATGTTAACTATAGCCAAACGTAAAGATTGATGGGAATTTTAGTTAATAAGGGTTTTATACGATTGTTAGGTGTTCTAATAGCCACAATAATAATAATACTAAATATAGTGCTTTTATACTTAACATTTACTGGGAAGGCTTAATATTTTCTCTTATTTTCAAGTATCATTTTATAAACAAATCTGTTAATTAGAAAATAAAAATTCTTATAATGTTGAAAATTATACATTAGAAGAACTTTTGTTTTTTGTCTTAGCGTGGGTTTTGTCGGAAATGTTGGTGCTATCCTTAACATTTCCGTTTAGAAAATGTTTGATGCAATCCTATAATTATTATATGTTTTTTTATAAAAACATGCAAATATATTTACCATATCTATTGACTTTTTTCACAGATATGGTATACTATAATTGTAGGGGAGATGAGGGAATGTTTGATACAATCCTAAAAATTCTTGGTATAACATATCTGATACTTCAAATAGTAGATAAGTATATGGATATTAAGAACAAACATAAACATTAATCTAAAAGGGAGGGAAACCTCCCACCTTATAAATAATTTAAAGGTGGTGTAACCAATGAAAATACAAATATTAATAAATGAAATATCATTAATGATTGCTACAATATTTTTAATTGTTACAGCGTTTACTAAAAGTGTATATTTATTATTAACTGCACTTGTAATGATTGGATATAGTTCATCTAGAATAAAAAAGTTAAAGAGGTAATCATTTATGGATCGTGAACATCTTATAGAATTGATCAAAAATACTACGATGGATTCTACAGAAGTTGTTAATTATTTAGGCGTTACTAAACAAAGACTTTCTGGTATGAATAAACAAGGAAAATTGGTAGCAGTAAAAAAGGGGATTTATCTAAAAATTGATGTTGAAAACAGGAAAAGGGAACAGGATGAACTTAGGAAGAAATATTATAGAAGTACATCTAAATGCAAACTGAAATAATGGAAATGGGCAGCAGGGTTTGAAGCTGCCAAGGTGTCCATTATTGAAGGATTGCAATACCAAACGAAGTGCGGTAGTATTAGCTTTTAGGAGGGAAAAACATGAATGATAAAGAAATTAGTCATACAATTGCAGAAGTAAAAGCTACGTTGGCTGTTGAAGGACTTTTTACAACTAGACAAGAAGAAGATATCTATAGAGAATATCTAAAAGGACATTTAACAGAAAAAGAAGCCCTAAAGAAAATTGGTCTTATTCCATTAAAAGAAGATGTTAATTAGTGAAAGATCCCTATTGTTATCTTGGAACTGATATATTAAAGAATAAATTAAATATAAAAAATGGATTTGCACTTTCAGAAAGAGAAAGGTCTTATTCTGGATTTAGAATAATAATGCTTAAAAAACATCCTATAAAAGGAGATTTCGATTTCAAACATCTTCAAAAGATTCATAAATATATATTTCAGGACATTTATGAATGGGCTGGTGAAATAAGAAATGTAGAAATATCAAAGGGAATTCCGTTTTGCTATTCTTCTAATATTCCTTTTGAAGCTAAAAAAATATTTACTGGTATAAAAGATGAAAATTATTTGAAACATCTAAAAATTGATAAATTTTCTGATAGATTAGCTTATTATGCTGCTGAAATTAATGGACTTCATC
>JAQUXS010000070.1 GCA_028692255.1 Clostridium sp. | reverse complement strand
AAATCTGAGATATATATGTATTTCCCATATTTCCAAGATGATGAGGTACAAAATATATTAGAAGATAAGATAGATTCATGAGTAGATGTAAAAATAATCACAGATATCATTGGCTTCTATTGCAATATCAGCTGTAGTGGTGTTGAAATAGCCTTTTTCGTTGAAAAGCTTAAAGCTGGCATCAATAATTCTATTATATTTTTCTAAAGCTCTTTTTTGTATTGGTTTTCGAGTTTTTCTTTCCATAATAATCACCTTATTTAATTTTAAATCATGAAAAAGCATAAGTCAATAATGTGAAATTTATTTCATGTTATTGACTTATATATTTTTGTATGATAGTATGTGAATATGAACTTAATTTCACATTATAGGGAGGAAAATTTATGGATAAAAAGAAAAAGATTTTAGCATTTATATCAATTGCAATAGCATGCATTTTAACGGTGTTAGATGGTACTATAGTTAATGTATCGCTGCCTAACATGGCAAAATATTTTAATACTGATATAACAGGTATATCATGGGTGAGTACATCTTACTTAATATTCTTTTCAGCATTACTTATTAATTTTTCAAAAATAGCAGATATATATGGGAGAAAGAAGTTATTTTTAATTGGACTTATAATATTTGGCACTTCATCTATTCTCTGCGGACTATCTAATTCACTTACTATGCTTATAATCTTTAGAGGTATTCAAGGAGTGGGTGCTGCAATTTTAACTCCACTGGCTATTCCATTGGGAATAGAGGTATTTGGAAATAAAGCTCTAGGAAAATTAGCAGTTATTATAGGTATGATAATTTCTGCATCTGCAGCAGCAGGTCCAGTTGTTGGTGGAATTTTAAATGAAGCTTTTGGATTTAGATCAATTTTCTATGTAAATGTACCTTTTATTTTAATAGCATTAATATTAGGCAGCGGGTATTTAATAGAATGTTATGATAAAACAATTGAGAAAAAAATTGATATTGTTGGTACAATTCTTTTAGCATATGGACTTTTAGCACTTACTTTCTTTATTATAAAAGGAAATGACTATGGCTGGGGAAATAGTAAGATGATTGCGTTAGTAGCAACTTCTGTTATTTCAATAATTGCATTTTTAATATATGAAAATAAAGTAAAAGAACCAATGATTGAATTTGGGATTTTTAAAACAAGAAGTTTTACTGCATCAATTATTTTAATTTCAGTAATATTCTTTGCATATATGCCAGTTTCATATCTTATGAATTTTTACCTTGAAAATAATCTAGGATACAGTGTGCTTAAGTCAGGACTTATATTAGGTATAGTAAGTTTAATATCTATAGTTATGTCACCAATAAATGCGATAATTGCAAAGAAGATCTCCATAAAAGTACCTTGCACATTTGCTGTTATTTTTGTGGTTCTAGGAAACTTAACTTTTGTTTTCATGAATAGTAAAAATAATATTAATTTAATTTATATTGCTTTTATACTAATGGGATTAGGTGTTGGTGCTACTACGCCATTATATCAAAGTGCTTTTGAGGAAATATCTAAAGATAAAAATGGTATGGCTTCAGGTATATTGAATAGTTTAAGACAGCTAACTGCATGTATAGCCATTGCGCTAATAGCAACATTAAGCACTCATTATAAAAACGTAGCTGTAGACAACACTAAAGCTAGAATTATAAATAAAGTGAATAGCAGTATTATATTAGAAAATCAAGTGAAAGATGAGATTACTAATCAAATAAAAACATCAGATGCGAGTGATGCAAGTGGATTCTCAAAAGCAAAAATAAAAAGTGCGTTAGAATATAAAGAAAAGGTTGTATTAAACAGTACACCAGATAAATTTAAACCAATTGTTATGCAGAAATTTCAGGATCAGGGAAAAGAAATTTATAATATAGTTGATGATGCAAAAACAATTAAGGATGACGAAACTAACAAGGTATATAACAAATGTTTCTTGATTATTGGTGTTATATCAGCTTTTGGAATAATAGCAGTGCCATTTAATTCTAAGAAAAAAGAAAAAGAAATGTATGTAAATGATAGAAAAGATGCTGAAACCATATAGTTGTTATTTAATATATTACTTTTAATACAATTATTTATATGATGACTTCAGAGTTATAAGTTTCAGTTTTAGAAAAGGGCTATAGCTGAAACTGTGACTTTGTTTATATAATCAATAAGTTAGGGGGAAGTTAAAAGTGAGATTATTAATACACGATTTGAAAATTAAAGATTTTCAAGAGCTATTTCCAAATTCATTAGAAGAAAACATATTTATTACAGCAAACTTTCCAAGATTTTTATATAAATTTGCAGCACAAATGGGATGGCAAAAAGATATTAAGAAAAATGGTTTAAGGAGAAAAGATTTATTCTTAAAAAAATAATGAACACTGTTTTCAGTGTCCATTATTTTTTTATATTTAACAACAATTATTCATACTAGAATATTAAATTGTCTTATGTCGCATTACGACTTTTTCTTTTTTCTCCCCCAATTTTTTAAATACCATTTCATAGACCCAAAGTGCATTTAAAATTAGAAGAGTACTTGTTATAAAAAATACATATTTTATACCAAGATGTGCAGCTATTTGACCTCCAAAAACTGAGCCCCCAAAAGTTCCAAAATAAAATGCAGACATATTTATACCAAATATTCGTCCTATAAAAGGTTCAGGAGTTGTTTTTTTCAGCAGTGAATTAATGGAAGGGGCTATGCCTGCAGTTGCAAGTCCAAGTGCAAAACGAAGAGCCATTAATTCCCATGGAGTTTTTACAAAAGCCTGAGGAATAAATATTATGCCTGCTGCAGTTAGTGCATATAGAATAACTTTTTGTGGACCGATTTTATCTGCTAATTTTCCAAGTTTAGGTGCAGCTATAACACTTGCAAGGCCGCATGCAGAAAAGGTCATACCAGAAATTAAAGCAATATGACTTTGACTTTTGGACAGTTGCCCTATATATACGGTTATTATTGGTTCTATAGAATAATATGCTAATTGAAAAACAAATGCAGTTATAAACATAGTTATAATTAAGTTTAAGTTGGGCAGCTTCTTAAAGACTTCTTTATTGCTTAAAATTTCCCCTTGAGGAGGAACAAAATCTTCTTTAATAAAGAAGATAGTTGCTATAAATGCAAAAAACATTAGTATACTAGTAAAGAAAAATGTTGAACGAATTCCGAGTATTTCATCTAGATATCCACCAATTAGTGGACCAATTAGCGAACCAGATACGGAAGCTGTGGATAAAACTCCAAGTGCCCAGCCAGCATGTTTCTTTTCTGTCTGTGTTGCTATAAGGGTGTTACAGGCAGTGCTGTATCCAGAGATTACTCCTTGAAGCATTCTAATAAGAATAAGTTCATATATATTTTGAGCTAAACCAGTGCATCCTACGATAATTGTCATTCCAAGACTTGCTCTTAAAAGCATTGGTTTTCTTCCAAATTTATCAGCGGCATATCCCCAAATAGGAGAAAAAATTCCAGACATAATAAATGTGATTCCAAAGGCGATGCCAGATATTTGCTCAATTGAAGCTGTGCTGTGAATGCCAAGTTGCTTTACATAAAGTGGCATTATAGGTGCAATTTGGCTCATTCCTGTAAGGGTAACAAAAGTTCCAAACCAGCATACAATTAAGTTTCTCTTCCAAGTTTTCAATTGTGTAAACCTTCCTTCATGCTTAACTATTATAAACTAATTGTAAACCTAAGAAAGGCTTAATACCATGTAGTATTTTAATATCCATGGACATTTTTATTGTAAAAATCCTTTGGGCTTATGCCTTCAATCTTTTTGAATAATCTGCTAAAATAAAATTCGTCTTTAAATCCAAGCATTTGTGAAACTTCATTAATTTTCTTATCACCAAGAGCTATTATTTCTTTAGCTTTATCAATTTTCATTTTGTTAAAAAATTGGATGATAGAATACCCTGTAACTTCCTTGAATATTTTTGCCAAATAAGTGCTTGAAAGGGAAGTAAGGCTTGAGATATCATCAAGTTTTATTGTATGGTTGATGTTTTCATGCATGTATTTTATAATTGCCTCTACCTTTAAAGTTGTGGAATAATTATCATTTTCCCTTTTAGTATTTTCATAAATTTCAAACAGTAATTTTTGAAGTAGAGCTTTAGCAATAAATTCATAATTGGGGAGTTTCATAACCCAGGTCTGAACTAGTTTTTTAAAGTTTTGTAAAATCAAAAAATAGTCGGCTAAATATTGCATTGAATGAAGCTTTAAAGGTTTTGATTCAGTTCTTAAATTCCATTTGTTATCTTCAAAAATTACATGTACATAGCTAAAATGAACTGATAAAAATTTAAGGGGGTCTTTAGTGTCTGTTTCAATTGAATGTTCTGCACCAGGCCTAAAGTAAAAAAGCATGCCTTCCTTTGCAGTGTATTGTTTGTTTTTAAAGGTTATGTAGCCTGTTCCACCTGTTATTAAAAAAAGCTCATTGTGCCTAAGTTTTCTTACTACTTTTTTTGTCTTCCAGTCATTATAATTTTCTTTATGATTACAGTATTGAATATAAAAATAAAGATCGTTTTTATTCAATTAGCACCACTCCTACATAATTAAATTAACATATCTATAATTAAAGAATCAAGTTTCATTTGAAAAATAAAATTTTGTTTTTACAAAATATCGTTTAGAAGTTTTTAATGGTATAATAATTTATACAAATAATGTTGACTATACGTTGTAAATTTAAATAAATGTATACAAAATAAATCAATAATTAGAATAATAGAATGGAGGGGTCTTTAATTGAGTAAAGATTTTGTACATCTCCATGTTCATACAGGATATAGCCTTCTTGATGGTTCTGGTAAAATACCAAAGATGGTTAAAAGAGCTAAAGAGCTTGGAATGAAGAGTCTTGCAATAACAGATCATGGTTCTATGTACGGGGTGGTTGATTTCTATAAATCAGCTGTGGAAGAAGGCATAAAACCTATTATAGGCTGTGAAATTTATGTAGCAGGAAAGTCAATGAATATTAAAACGCCAGATCCAGAAAATAAAACTTATCATCTTGTACTGCTTGTAAAAAATGAAACAGGATATAAAAATCTTATGAAAATTGTATCCAAGGCGTCTATTGATGGTTTTTATTATAAACCTCGTGTTGATCATGAATACCTTAAACACCACAGTGAAGGAATAATTGCATTAAGTGCGTGTTTAAGTGGAGAAGTTCAAGCTAAGCTTTTAAATAATAATATTGAAGGTGCTAAAAAGGCAGCACTTTTTTATAAAGATATATTTAAAGATGGTTTTTATCTTGAAATACAGTATCAGAACATGGAGGTCCAGTTAAAACTAAATGAAATGCAGCTTAAGCTTTCAAAGGAACTTAACATACCTCTTGTAGCAACGAATGATGTGCATTACATAATGCCAGAGGATTATAAATCTCATGATGTTCTTTTGTGCATTCAAACGGGGAAAACAGTAAATGATGAAAATAGGATGAGATATCCTTCAGATCAATTTTATTTAAAGTCTCCAGAAGAAATGTATAAGCAATTTTCATATGTTGAAGAAGCGCTTACAAACACAGTTAAAATAGCAGAAATGTGTAATTTTCATTTTGAGTTTCATAAATCAAAGCTGCCAAATTTTCCACTGGAAGAGGGAGTTGATCACTTTGAATATTTAAAAGATCTCTGCTATAAAGGTTTAAAAGAAAGATACAGTGAAGTTACAGAAAAGCTTGAAGATAGGCTCAAGTATGAGCTTAATATAATAAAAACTATGGGTTATGTAGATTATTTTCTTATAGTCTGGGATTTTATAAGGTATGCAAGGGAAAATCATATAATGACAGGGCCTGGAAGAGGAAGCGGTGCAGGTTCTATCGTTGCGTATACTCTTAAAATTACAAAACTTGATCCTATAAAATATAATCTTATATTTGAAAGATTTCTAAATCCTGAGAGAGTGTCAATGCCTGATATAGATTCGGATTTTTGTTATGAAAGACGTCAGGAAGTAATAGATTATGTTGTAAGAAAATATGGAAAAGACTGTGTATCTCAAATTGTAACCTTTGGAACAATGGCAGCTAGAGCATGCATAAGAGATGTAGGAAGGGCAATGGACTATTCCTATGCAGAAGTTGATAGAATTGCTAAAATGATACCATCTGTTTTAAATATAACAATAGATAAGGCACTGGAGATAAATCAAGAGCTTAAAGCTGCTTATGATAATGATGAAAGAGTTAAAAATCTAATTGATATATCAAAAGACCTTGAGGGGCTTCCAAGGCATACGTCAACTCATGCTGCTGGAGTTGTAATCTCATCTAAACCTCTTGTAAATTACGTGCCTCTTTTGAAAAATGAAGATGCTATAGTAAGTCAATTTACAATGGGAACTTTAGAAGAACTTGGACTTTTAAAAATGGATTTCTTGGGATTAAGAACTCTTACAGTTTTAAGAGATGCAGTGGCTATGATAAAGGAAAATAAAGGGGTAGAGATAGATCTAGACAAGATAAATACCTCGGATCAAAAAGTTTATAACATGATAGGTGAAGGAAAGACAGTAGGGGTATTTCAGCTTGAATCTCCTGGCATGACAAGTTTCATGAAAGAATTAAAACCTGACAGTCTTGAAGATATAATTGCGGGAATAAGTTTATATAGGCCAGGTCCAATGAGTGAAATACCAAGGTATATACAAAACAAGAAAGATCCAGAGCATATAGAGTACACTACTCCAGAACTTGAACCTATACTTAAAGTTACTTATGGCTGCATGGTTTATCAGGAACAGGTAATGCAGATAGTAAGAGATCTAGCTGGGTATTCTATGGGCAGAAGTGACCTTGTAAGACGTGCAATGTCAAAGAAAAAACATCATGTTATGGAAGAGGAAAGACATAATTTCGTCTATGGAATTACAGATGACAAGGGCAATGTAGAAGTAAAGGGATGTATCCGAAATGGTATATCTGAAAAAATTGCTAATGGTATATTTGATTCTATGATGGATTTTGCAAGCTATGCATTTAATAAATCACATGCTGCCTGCTATGCAGTGGTATCATATCAAACAGCATATTTAATGTGTTATTATCCAGCGGAATTTATAGCTGCAATGCTTAACAGTGTATTAGGAAACAATGATAAAGTAGCATATTATGTTAGATTTGCAAAACAAATAGGTATATCGATTCTTCCTCCTGATATAAATGAAAGTTATGCTAAATTTACAGTTAGCAAGGAAAATATACGTTTTGGTATTGCTTCTGTAAAAAATGTAGGAGTAAATGCTGTAGATAGCATTGTAGTGGCAAGAGAAAAGGATGGAAAATTTAAGAACTTTATAGACTTTTGCAATAAAATAGACAGCGGAACTGTTAACAAAAGAGCAGTTGAGAGTCTTATAAAGTCAGGAGCATTTGACTGTTTTAATGTATTCAGATCAAAACTTCTTGCTGTATATGAGAAAACAATGGATGGAATACTTGGACAAAAAAAGAAGAATATAAAGGGACAAATAAGTTTATTTTCTGCGATTAATGATGATACTTATAAAGATTTAGATATTAAATATCCAGATATAAAAGAATTTGAAAGTAAGTATATTCTTTCAATGGAAAAGGAAATGACAGGACTTTATATTTCAGGTCATCCACTTGATGAGTATAAAGATACACTGGAAACTGTTACTAATACGAGAATTTCAGATATAATAATAAATGAATCCCTTGAAAACGGTAGTACAGGAGAATATGGTGTTAAAGATGGAGACAGGGTTGTTATTGGAGGAATAATAACTGAAGTTTCGAGGAAAATAACAAAGAAAAATACAATGATGGCATTTATAAGAATGGAAGATATGTATGGTAATATTGAGGTAGTTGTATTCCCAAAAGTACTTGAGAGAAGTTCATCACTTGTAAATGAAGATGGACTTGTAATTATAAAGGGAAGAGTAAGTATAAAAGAGGAAGAACAGCCAACAATATTATGTGAGGAGATAAGTCCTCTTGTAAAAATAAATGATACTAAAGTTTACATTCAAATTGAAAGTGAAATTTATGCTAAAAGTGTAATAAGAGAAATAAGAGAAGAACTTTTAAAATATAAGGGAAGTACTCCAATATATATATGCACGAAAAAGGAAAGAAAAAAATTCATGCTTCCAGTTGAATTGTGGATAGACGAAGATGTAGATGTAATGGGATTTTTAAGAAAAAAATTTGGCGAGGAAAATATAAAAGTGCTTTAGTTTTGAATAAAATCAAATTAACTTGCTAAGAATTATATTGGAGCAATATTAACTAATTATGCTCCAATGTAAAAATTATTGTATATTTTATATAAAGCATTGAAGTTTTTTGTTATTTCAATTAGAATTAGATAGGGAGATATTTGTTAAAATAAATTAAAAAAGGTAATACGATATAAAATATGTGGGACAACTTAAGTCCCGTGTGGTCGTAGGAGGTATATGTAATGAAAACAATTGCTGTATTAACAAGTGGTGGAGATGCTCCAGGAATGAATGCCGCTATAAGAGCTGTAGTTAGAACTGCTCTTGAAAAAGGTATTAACGTAATGGGAATAAAAAGAGGCTACAGTGGACTTATTAATGGTGAACTTTTTGAAATGAAAAGGCAGGATGTATCTGACATAATTCAAAGAGGTGGAACTATTTTAAGAACTGCAAGATGTGCTGAATTTATGACTGAAGAAGGAAGAAAAAAGGCTGCAGGTGTACTTAAAGTATACGGAGTTGATGGATTAGTTGTTATAGGTGGTAATGGTTCATTTATGGGAGCACAAAAGCTTTCAAAATTAGGTATATCTACTGTTGGTATTCCAGGAACAATAGATAATGACTTACCTTACACTGATTATACACTTGGATTTGATACTACTTTAAATACTGTTCTTGATGCTGTAAACAAGTTAAGAGATACATCTACATCACATGAAAGAGTTAGCATAGTTGAAGTTATGGGAAGAGACTGTGGTGATATAGCACTTTATTCTGGTATTGCAGGTGGTGCAGAAGCAGTATTAGTACCTGAAAAAGGTTATAACTTTGATGAACTTTGCAAGAAAATCCTTGATGGAAAACTAAGAGGAAAAATGCACAATTTAATTATAGTAGCAGAAGGAATTGGAGGTTCAGCTGAACTTGCCAAAAAAGTAGAAGAAGTTACAGGAATAGAGACAAGAGCAACAATACTTGGACATATTCAAAGAGGTGGAAGTCCTTCAGCATTTGACAGAATGCTTGCATCAAGAATGGGTGTAAGAGCAGTTGAAGTTTTACTTGAAGGAGAATCATCAAGAGTCATTGGTATAAGAGAGAATAAGATAACTGATGATGATATTGATGAAGCTTTAGCAATGCCTAGAAAATTTGATGAAAATTTATTTAACATATCAGAAATGATTAATAAATAGTATTCATTAAATTTTATAATATATAAATTTTTAAAATCAGAATAAACACGATAAGGAGATAGTAAATTATGCAAAAGACTAAAATGATTTTTACAGTGGGACCAGCAAGTGATACAGAGGAAGTTTTATCAAAATTAATAGAAGCAGGTATGAGTGCTTCAAGACACAACTTCTCACATGGTGACCATCCAGAACATAAAGCTAGAATGGAAATGGTAAAGAAGCTTAGAGCTAAATACAATAAGCCAATAGCAATTATACTTGATACAAAGGGACCAGAAATAAGAACTCATAATTTTGATGGTGGAAAGCTTGAACTTAAAAAAGGAACTAAATTCACAGTTATGTGTGGAGGAGAAGTTTTAGGAGATGCAACAAAATGTTCTATAACTTATACTGAACTTTACAATGATGTTAAACCTGGAGATGCAATCCTAATAGATGATGGTATTGTAGGACTTACAGTTGAATCAATTGAAGGCAAAGATATACATTGTGTAGTTGCTAACTCAGGTTTTGTTGGAAACCACAAGGGAGTAAATGTTCCTAATGTTTCAATAAAACTTCCTGCAATGACAGATAAAGATAAGTCAGATTTAATATTCGGATGCGAAATGGGTGTTGATGCAATAACAGCTTCATTTATAAGAAAAGCAGACGATGTTAATACAATAAGAAAAGTACTTAAAGAAAATGGTGGAAGTCATATAAAAATCTACTCAAAAGTTGAAAGTCAAGAAGGAGTAGACAACATAGACGAAGTAATCGAAGCTTCTGATGGTGTAATGGTAGCTAGAGGAGATATGGGAGTAGAAATTCCTATAGAAAAAGTTCCACTTATCCAAAAGATGATAATCAAGAAATGTAACAAGGTTGGTAAACCAGTTATAACTGCAACTCAAATGCTTGATTCAATGATCAGAAACCCAAGACCAACAAGAGCAGAAGCTTCAGATATAGCAAATGCTATATTTGATGGTACTGATGTAATAATGCTTAGTGGTGAAAGTGCTAATGGATCATATCCAGTAGAAGCTGCACAGACTATGGCAAGAATTGCACAGAGTGCAGAATCACAAATAAATCATGCTGATGAACTTGAAAAGAGAAGAGAATCTTCTTTCACTGATGTAGCAAGTGCAATTAGTTTCGCAGCATGTGAAACAGCTACAGAACTTGGAGCAAAAGCTATAATAACTGCAACTCAAACAGGAAGCACAGCTAGAAAAGTTGCAAAATATAAATCAGATTGTCCAGTTATTGCAGTTACACCTGATGAAAAAGTTGCAAGATCACTTTCATTCAGCTGGGGCGTTAATGCAATAGTAGGAAAAAAATTCAATTCAACAGATGATTTAATAGCTGAATCAGTTACAAAAGCTAAAGAAGCAGGATTTGTAAAAGATGGAGATCTTGTAGTAATCGTAGCTGGAGTACAGGTACAAAAAGCAGGAGCAACAAACATGATCAAAGTTCATGTAGTTGGAGCTGAAAAATAATATAAATTAAATAATGAACTGCCTTTCACAATGTTTTAATTGCTGGAAGGTAGTTTTTTTATAAAAAATAATGTTAAATACTTGTTAATGTATAAAATTTCATATTGTGGTTAAAATCATATAATGATAAAATATAATGGAATATCGACATAATGGCAACTGATTCCACTTAGCACCTTTTAGGTGCTCTTTTTTTTGAACTTTATAATTATTTTTTGAAGTTTCAAATTATTGTAGTGTGGACAATCTAATAATTTGAATAAATAAATTATATTTAGTAAAAAATAAAAATGAAAATACAAGGAAAATAGAGTGGGGTGTTATAATGTCAAATTTAATATGTAGTGCGGCAAATTGTGTTTATAATGCTGATGGTTTATGTTCTGCTAAAGACATTCATATAGGTATAAGAGGTATAAGTTCAAGAGCAGAAGATACTGATTGTGTGACTTTTCTTAAGGGTAACATAAAAAATTCCTTTGTAAGCATAACTAATATGAATATATCAGGTGAAATAAAACAGTTTGTGAATAGTGATAATATGGAACTAAAACCCAATATTATTTGTGATGCAGCTTCATGTATCCATAATAGTAGCGGTATGTGTTCTGCAAGAGATGTTCAAATTTATGAAGAGGCTCAAAATACAAATTGCGAAACATTCAAAATGAAAGTATGATATAATTAATTTGACTAGGTTTATGTTTTAATTCAGAAGGGTGAAACTATGAAAAATATTGTTCCAGTAGTAAAAAATGAAAGTTATAAAATGAATATAGATTCAATGGGAAACGAAGGCGAAGGAATAGGTAAAGTGGACAATTTCACTGTATTTGTAAAAGATGCTCTAGCTGGTGAAACTGTCCAAGTTAAGATAACAAAAGTAAACAAAAATTTTGCATTTGGAAAACTTGAAAAGATATATGTGGAATCACAAAATAGAGTAAAGCCAGTTTGCAGTATATATTCAAGATGTGGCGGATGTAATTTGCAGCATTTAAATTATGAATCGCAGCTTTTATATAAGAAAAATAAGGTTAAAGACTGCATTGAAAGAATAGGTAAAATAGATATAAACTCTATTAAAATATGCGATACAATTAAAATGGAAAATCCATATAGGTATAGAAATAAGGTTCAGCTGCCAGTAGGTATTGAAAATGGAAAATCAATAATAGGCTTCTTTTCTTCAAGGAGCCATAATATAATTCCAATGGAAAAATGCTATATACAAGATGAAGTTGGAGACAAGGTAGCAAAATTAATAAGACAATGGATTGATAAATACAATATACCTGTTTACAATGAAAAAACAGGAAGCGGACTTATAAGACATATAATCGTAAGAAAGGCTTTTAAAACTAAAGATGTAATGGTTGTGGTTGTAGCCAATGGAAACAAATTAATTTATAGTGATGAATTAGTGGACTTATTAACTCAAAATATAAGCGAAATAAAGAGTATAATTCAAAATGTAAATAACAAAAAAACAAATGTTATTTTGGGAAAGAAATGCATAACTCTATGGGGAAAAGATGAGATAGCAGACAATATAGGAAGATTTAAGTTTAACATATCTCCATTGTCATTTTTTCAAGTCAATCCCGTTCAGATGGAAATACTTTATAAAAAGGTACTTGAATATGCACAACTTACAGGGAATGAAACTGTTTTTGATGCATACTGTGGAACAGGTACTATATCACTTTTCTTATCAGAAAAGGCTAAAAAGGTTTATGGCGTTGAAATAATAGAGGATGCTATTGAAAATGCCAAAATTAATGCTGCACAAAATCATGTCGATAATGCAGAGTTTATAGTTGGAAAATCTGAATGTGTAATTCCAGAGCTGATTAATAAAGGTGTTAAAGCCGACGTGGTTGTAGTGGATCCCCCAAGAAAAGGCTGCGATGAAGAACTTCTTAAGGCTATTTCTGACATGGCTTGTGATAGAATAATTTATGTCTCATGCAATCCAGCAACATTGGCAAGAGATATAGGTATATTGGACAACCTTGGATACGAAACTTGTGAGGTTCAGCCAGTGGATATGTTCCCAATGACTGCTCATGTTGAAACTGTGATTTTGATGACGTATTGTGGCTTTGGAGCAAAAAATGGGCAAAAATTAGATTAAAAAACGTCTCGTTTTTGCCCTAATTTTTAGAGAAAAACATAGATGACATAGGGTATTTTTGATGATGACAGATGAAAAAGTAATTATGAAGAATAAAGGTAAGCTGAAATATCACCCGTAAGTGGTGAGAAAAATTTATGTAATTATGAGGCTAATATGATTAGAAAATTCGAAACTAAAGATTTATTGGAAGTTATGGAATTATGGCTTTCTACTAAGTTTAACAGTTTATCAAAAGAATATAAAAGCGGTCAATTTTTATCAACGAGAACAATTTATAATTAAACAAGAACAAATTGATAAAAATACGGGTGAAATAGAATATCTTATGGTATGGAGTAAATAAACATATCCGTTATTATGAAATAAGAAAATCCAGAGGCATTGAGATGAAAAATCTTGATGTCCCTGTTTTCATATAAACCAAAAAAACAAATTAATAAATCTGCCATCGGGCAAAACACCCATGAGGTTATCTTCTTCCTTACTGAAAAATATAGCCGCTGAGAGATACACCTCTCGTTGATATAAAGATAAAAATCAAACAATAGGAATGTCTTTTGCATTTTTTTTATCTATAAATGAGAATACAATTTTACTTAAAGTTATAATGGCATTTTCCAATTGTTCTTGCTCCAAAGAAGAAAAGCTTAGACGTATATGATTAAATTCAGGTTCGCTTGAATAACAGGTTGATCCGGTAAGAAAAGCAATATTGTTATTTTGAGCTTCAAAAACAAGACTCTTTGCACTTAGCCACAAGGGAAGAGTGAGCCAAATATTTGGTCCTCCCATCGGAGAAGTCCATTTAACAGTATCGGGCATATATTTTTTAAGAAGCTTTAAAATTAAATTACGCCTATTATATAAAATATGATTCATACTTTTTAAATGTTTTTTCATGAAGTCCAATTGAACAAAAGGTAATAAGGATTTTTGAGTTAATAATGGACTACCAAGATCAGAATTAGACTTAGCAGCAATGAGCCTATTTAGTATTGTACCTGATGCTGCTAAAGTACCGATTCTGCAGCCCGGTGATAGAAATTTACTAAATCCTTTTATATATATGACATGACCATCGGTATCCATACTTTTTAATGCAGGTAAAGGATTCTTTTCAAACGAAATTTCACGCCATGGATCATCTTCAACAATTAAACAATTAAAGTCTTTCGCAATTTCAATTAATTCTTTTCTTCTTTGCATACTCATCACGGTTCCGGTTGGGTTATGGTAGGTCGGTATGGTATAAATTAATTTTGGAGTATAAGTATCACATAACC
>JAQUXS010000126.1 GCA_028692255.1 Clostridium sp. | reverse complement strand
TTACTTTAACTACTGAATCCTTTGTTACTCCTAATGATAAAACACCGATTAAGCTTTTTATGTTAGCTTTTTTACCGTTGTTTTCAAGAGTTATATCTGACTTAAATCCAGATGCCTTTTTTACTAATAGAGTTGCTGGTCTTGCATGTAAACCAGTTGCACTTTTTACTTTAGCTTCTTTAGTTACCATTATTTATACCACCTTTACAATCATTAATATATAGTTATTTACTGTTTTAGTTTATCATTATCTTATGTTAAATTCAAGTGGAAAAAATATTTTTCAAAAATATATCAACATAAAATATTAATTTGTTTTTAAATTATTACTAGATTTCATTTACAAACTCTTCTATTCTGTCAAGACCTTCTTCTATGTTTTCCATAGAAGTTGCATATGAAAGTCTTACAAAACCTTCAGCACCAAAAGCTTCACCTGGAACTACTGCTACTTTAACTTCATCCAGTAAAACTTTGCAAAAATCCATTGAACTAGATATAGACTTTCCATTTACACTTTTACCTATTAAACCTTTAACATTTATCATTACATAAAAAGCACCTTCAGGCTTTAAGCAAGATATACCACTTATACTATTGATTTTTTCAACTGCATAGTCTCTTCTCTTTTTAAACTGTTCACTCATTTTTAAAACAGAAGTTTGATCACCATTGAGTGCTTCTACTGATGCATACTGAGCTATTGAATTTGGATTTGCAGTTGTATGGCTTTGAACATTTGACATAAGTTTTATTATATGTGTATTGTTACTTGCAGCAAAACCTATTCTCCAGCCTGTCATGGCATAAGTTTTTGACATTCCTCCAATGACAACTGTTCTCTTAAATGCATCCTCATTTAGGCTTGCAATACTTACATGCTTTGATTCTCCATATATAAGTTTTTCATACATTTCATCTGAAATTATAATTAAATCATTTTCTTTTGCAAAAGCTGCTATTGCTTTTAAATCGTCTTTAGAATAAACAACTCCTGTTGGATTGTTTGGACTGTTTATAACTATTGCTTTTGTCTTAGAACTAACGGCTTTATTTAACTTATCAGCAGTTAATTTAAAACCATCTTCCTCTTTAGTCTGAATTATAACTGGTTTTCCGCCATATAATTTAATGAGTTCTGGGTAAGTAACCCAATAAGGAGACGGAACTACAACTTCATCACCATCATTTAATATTGACTGAAATAGACCTGAAAGGCATTGTTTTCCACCATTTGAAATTATTATTTGATCAGTACTGTATTTTAAATTATTATCCCTATTAAATTTATCTACTAGTGCCTTTTTTAATTCCATTATTCCAGATGCAGGTGTGTATTTTGTATGTCCTTCATCCATTGCTTTTTTTGCAGCATCAATAATATTTTTAGGTGTGTTAAAGTCAGGCTCACCAACTCCAAATCCTATAACATCAATCCCATTTTTTTTCATTTCACCTACTTTTGCAGTAATAGCTAATGTAGCAGATTGAGAAATATTTTCAGCTTCTTTTGAAAAAATCATAAAATGCCCTCCTAAAATTTTCTTAAATTTATCTATTAAAGTTTAAAATATACAATAACTATAGAACATACAACCCATAAAACTATATTTATTAAAAAAGGCATATCCTTTTGAAATACATCTTCTGGTTTTCCTCCGATGTTCTCTTTAAGCATAAGATATTGATATCTAAATATTCCATATAAAACAAAAGGAATAGTTATCATCATTGTCCTACTTTGAATAGAACTAAATGTATATAGACAGTAAGCAATTAACAAGCCTGGAGTTACTATAGTTAACATGCTATCAATTAGTTCAACTGAATATTCTTCAAGTATTTTTCTATGTTCACCACTTTTATCTTTTAAAGTAATAATTTCACTTTTCCTCTTATTTAGCGCAATAAATAATGCTAAGAGCATAGTACATAATAAAAGCCATGGTGAAAGCTGAACATTAGTTGGAATACTTCCGCTGATAACTCTTAGTAAAAAACCAAATGTAATTATCATTACATCTAAAATAACTATATTTTTTAATTTAAAAGAATATAAGATATTCATAATATAATAAGCTAAAATAACAATAAAAATTTTATATTGTATAATATAAGATATATATAAAGTTATTATAACTATTATAACTTCTAAAAATATAGCTTGAACCTTAGTAACTTTTCCACTTGCTATAGGTCTATACTTTTTCTGTGGATGCATTCTATCTTTAGGTGCGTCCACTAAATCATTTAATATATACACAGCAGATGAAATTAGACAAAACAAAACAAAAACATATATATTTAATAACAGTATATGCATATTTGAAAATTTGCCTGAAAAAATTATAGCGGCAAATACAAAAAAGTTTTTTATCCATTGTTTTGGTCTCATTAATTTAAGTAAATATTTTAAATTTATTGTACCCATTTGTACCTCCAAAGTATAAGTATAAAAATTTATACGCCATTTTATAATTTAACATACTTTAATAATAAATAAAAGTACTTAAGTACAATAGCATAAAAAAAATAGCTGGAGTAGCTATTTTTTTAGTTCTATTTCTTCTCCTGGCTTTACTATTAACCTGCTAGAATGTTTAAACTTATTTGCAACATTTATATCAAATAATTCTCCTGGCTTTGTATGAATTGGTATAGTATGTTTTGCTCCTATAACTTCTGCACAACTTTCTGCTTCTTTATAATCCATATTATAAATTCCGTCGATTGGAAGAAGTGCATAATCTAATTTTTCACTATTTAAATCTGTTTTCATGTATTCAGTCATAGAGGTATCACCTGAAGCATAAATTTTTAATCCATCAACTTCTATTACATACCCTACACATTCATTTACATTATGATGATCATTATAAGCAGGCACTGATTTTATATTAACGTTTTTAACTTTAGTTTCTTTATACTCCCCATTTACAAGCATTGTAGCTGCACGTAAAACTGTACAATTTTCTTTTTGTTTAACCAATTCAATTTTATTGTGATCTCCATGTTCATGTGTAACTAATATAATATCTGCTAAAAGATCATATCCACTTCCAGCATATGGATCCACATAAATAACAACTTTATCTTTAGTTTCAATACGATAACTTCCATG
>JAQUXS010000125.1 GCA_028692255.1 Clostridium sp. | reverse complement strand
CATCCTCTTTTGCTTTAATACTTCTGCTTTGAAGACTTTGAATTAAATCTTCAAATTTTAATGTATCTTTTGATATTCCCTCTCTTGCTATGTCTATAACATAATCAGGAAGTCCAAGTCTTTTAGATATTTCAAAGGCATTTGACTTTCCAGGGATTCCTATTAAAAGTCTATAGGTTGGTCTAAGTGTTTCCACATCAAATTCTACAGATGCATTTTCAACACCTTCTGTTTTAAGTGCATAAGCTTTAAGTTCACTATAATGTGTAGTTGCAACAATTTTCGTTTTTCTCTTCCTTAATGTTTCAAGTATAGCAACTGCAAGAGACGCACCTTCTGTTGGATCAGTTCCAGCACCAAGTTCATCAAATAATACAAGACAAGTGTCATCTGCCTTTTCCATTATTTGAACAATATTAGTCATATGCGAAGAAAAGGTTGAAAGGCTCTGCTCTATACTCTGCTCATCACCAATATCTGCAAATACCTCTTTAAAAAATCCTACTGTGGAATTTTCCCTAGCAGGTATTAAAATACCACTCATTGCCATAAGCTCTAAAAGTCCCACTGTTTTAAGCGTTACTGTTTTACCACCTGTATTTGGTCCTGTTACTACAAGTGATGTGAATTTATCTCCAAGATAAACATCCATTGGTACAACCTTTGCTGGATCTATTAGTGGATGCCTTCCTTGTACAATATCTACTTTTCCATCTTTATTAATTTCAGGTATTATGCCGCCTATTTCTCTTGCATATTTTGCCTTGGCAAATATAAAATCCAGTTCATATACTATTTTTGCATTGCTTTTAACAATATCAATATTTTCATATATATTTCTTGAAAGTTCTTCTAGTATTCTTTCTATTTCTGCTTTTTCTTTAAGCATTAATTCTTTTATTTCATTATTTAAATTAACAAGTCCCATTGGTTCAATGAAAAGAGTGGCTCCCGAAGCACTTTGGTCATGAACAAGTCCTGGAACTTGAGCCTTATATTCTGCCTTAACAGGAATTACGTATCTATCTCCTCTAATTGTATACAAATTTTCTTGCAAATAAGATGAGTAAGATCTTACCAATGAATTAACCCTATCTTTTACAGAAGAAGTTTTTTCCCTAAGTGCCCTTCTTATATTAGCAAGTGTTGTGGATGCCCTGTCGGAAATTTCATCTTCACTTATAATTGCTCTAAATATAGCATCCTCCAGCTGCCTTAATGGAACTATTCCATCACATAAATTGTTAAGTACCCTGCTGTTTGGTTCCCCTTCTACTGTTTTTACATATGATTTAAATCTTCTTGCACACTTTTCTATATTTGCTATTCTTATAAGTTGACGTGGCATAAGCGTTGAACCCTTTTCTGCCCTGCCTACTGCATCTCTAACATCATAAGCACCTTCAAAAGGAGGATCACCTTTTTTAAAAAGTAATTTTAAAGCCTCATCTGTTTCGAAAAGATGTTCTTTTATCTCATATGTTCCCTCATAAGGAACCAATTTTTCTATTATATCTACTGCTGCACTAGTCTTTGTATACTCATTTATTTTCCCTTTTATTTTGTCAAATTCTAATATTCTAAGCGACTTTTCGTTCAAACTATTCAACTCCCCTTTTATAATGTCCCCTTGTAAACTCCTTATCTATATTGCATTTGCCTTCTTTATATGCTGTAATTATTTGTATTACTTCTTCACTGCTTTCATCTACAAAATCAATTCTATGACTTAAATTTGAAAGACAATTATCCTTTATATTAGAAATGAGATTTAAAGCTTTTGAATTGTATATATGACTTCTACAATACTTATCTGTTCTAACTAAAAATCTTTCCCCTAATCTGTCCCTTAAGTTATATTCATTACTGGCACAATTTTCACTGCAAGCACTATTTGTACTTCTTTTTCCAAAAGTACTTCCTACTGGACAGTATTCACATATCATAGCTTCAAGTTTACCATATACAACTACTCCTAATGGAATTGGTGAATTTTGGGCTGTTTTTAAAATATCACTTCTTTTAAGTTCAACACTTAAATAAGCTGCATCTATATCATCTTTATAAAAATCTAGTGAGTACCTATTAAATAAATTCAACTTATAATCTGCTATTATTTGAATTTTCCCTTTAAATTCATTTATAATTCCTGTGTTACAAGTTACTATACCCTTTATATTTTCTATATTCTCTCTAATAAATTCCTCTACACTTTTATATTCCCCTTTAACTATACTTGGAACTTTAACGTATAAATTGAAGTCTCTTGTATCTTCAATTTTAATATCACATTTTCTCATAGAAAAATCAATCATTATATTATGCACATCACACTGTAGAGCACTTTTTAGCTGCTCCATATTTTGAACGGATACAATTAATTTTTCAAATTTACCATCCTTTTTCTGTTCTCTATTGAAATTTAAAGTCTTATCTTCCTTATTAGAATTAACATTTAATAAACTCTTTTCAATTTTATCTATAAGTTCTCTTCTTGCTTCATTTATTTTTGAAATAGGCAAAAATCCCTCTTCATAATCTGCAAAATTCACTTCTTTTATTACGTATGGTGTATTACCTGTTTTCTTTAAATTTAATATTAAATTTTCCTTTGAAATAGGCTTTTTTAAAGCTTTATCTACAATTTCTCCACTAACAGAAAAATCCATGTTCCTATAGCTGCAGCTGAGTTTAAACTGTTCTCCTATTTTAAAACTGCAGTCTATATTTATGTCAAACTTTTTACCATACACATCTTTATATGTACTCTTTAAATTCGAGAGAAGCTTAACATCAGATGTCTTATATAGCACATCTCCTTTTTTATAATCCCCGCCTAAAATTTTTATCTTTTCATCTTTATATGCGCTCTCAGTTTCTTTTGAATTTTTTATTATTTTTGAAACTTGGAAGCCCTTATCACTGTTATTAACCCTTATTCCATCCTTTATATTTAAATTTTCTAAAAGATTTATTGTCAAATCATTGTTTACCTTTCCAAGTTCTACTCCTGTATTTTTAGGAAAAGAATATGCCATCATATCTCTTCCAGTATTTTTAAAGAGATATGCCTTAGAAAATCCCTGCCTATTAAAAAGCTGTTTTAGAGTTTTCACTCCATATTCATAGTCAAAATTTCTATTTTCATAAAAGCTATCTATAGCTTCTCTATACATAGTAGT